>JAUILT010000126.1 GCA_030432925.1 Bdellovibrionia bacterium
TGGTTCCGTAGGCAATGGCCTGTTCGGAGTGGAAGGTGCCCTGAGCACCGGTAAAACCCTGACAAATCACTTTTGTGTCGTGGTTGACCATAATTGCCATTACTGACCTCCCTTCACAGCAGAAACAATTTTGGTGGCAGCATCTGTCAGATCATCAGCAGGAGTGATGTCCAGACCACTTTCGGAAAGAAGTTTCTTGCCCTCTTCCACATTGGTTCCCTGAAGTCGCACGACCAAAGGCACCTTCAGGCCCAACTCTTTGGACGCGGCAATCACGCCTTCGGCAATGATATCGCACTTCATGATTCCACCAAAGATATTCACAAGAATCCCCTTAACATTGGGGTCTCTCAAAATAATCTTGAAGGCCTCAGTGACCTTCTCCTTGTTGGCGCCTCCGCCCACATCCAGAAAGTTGGCGGGACTGCCACCATGAATCTGAATGATGTCCATTGTGGACATGGCCAGACCGGCACCGTTAACGAGACAGCCGATGTTTCCATCCAGTTTGATAAAGGCCAGATCATATTTGCTGGCTTCCACTTCTGCAGGGTCTTCTTCTGTCAGATCCCGCAATTCAATGATTTCAGGATGTCTGTAAAGAGCATTGGAATCAAAGTTCATCTTGGCATCAAGAGTGATAATTTCTCCGTCTTTTGTCTCCACGAGCGGGTTAATCTCGGCTAGCGAACAGTCCGTGTTCTCATAGGCTTTGTACAAAGCCATCATGGACTTTACAGCCTTGCCCACCACTTTGCCCTTCATGCCAATGGCAAAGGCTAGTTGGCGAGCTTGAAAGGGCATAAGACCTGTTGCCGGATCAATCACTACTTTGTGAATTTTTTCAGGTGTCCTTTCGGCGACTTCCTCAATGTCCATTCCGCCCTCGGAAGAGGCCATCATGGTGACTCGGCCATAAGCACGATCCAAAAGAACCGCTACGTAGTATTCTTTGCCAATATCACAACCTTGTTCGATGAAAACCTTATTTACCTCTTTGCCCTCGGGTCCTGTCTGGTGGGTTACTAATGTCATGCCCAGCATGTTGCTAGCAAGATCTTTAACTTCATCCAGGGACTTGGCAATTTTCACACCGCCGCCTTTACCGCGACCACCAGCGTGAATCTGGGCTTTCACAACCCATAGGTTTCCACCGATTTCCTTTGCGACATTGACCGCTTCTTCAGCTGTGTCGGCCACGCCCCCTTTAAGAGTGATACCACCAAACCTTCTCAAGACCTCTTTGGCCTGATACTCATGAATATTCATTGAAGGGCTCTCCTTAGTATTCGATTTTTTCCAGTGCGGAAACCAAATCTTTCACTGCGTTCAGTGAATTGTCCAGCCCTGCTTTTTCAGTTTCGTTGAGTTCGATCTCTACGACTTTTTCCAGACCTTTTCCGCCGAGCTTGCAAAGCACACCGAGAAATAGATCATTCACACCATATTCACCCTGAAGATAGGCGGCACAAGGCAAAACTCTCTGTTGATCTTTGACGATGGCTTCTGCCATTTGAACAGCACTGGCTGAAGGGGCATAGTAGGCAGAGCCGGTTTTGAGTAGTCCAACAATCTCTGCGCCCCCTTTTCTTGTTCTTTCGACGAGGGCTTCGATGCGGTCGGCGGACAGCATTTCTGTCAAAGGCACTCCACCAATGGAGCAGTGACGAGGCATGGGCACCATGGTGTCACCATGTCCGCCGAGCACGAAAGCCTGGACGTCCTTAACACTGACCTTGGCTTCTTCAGCGATAAAAGAGCGAAAGCGAGCACTATCCAGAACCCCTGCCATTCCAATAACTCGTTCTCTTGGAAAATCTAGAGTCTTTTTTGCCACGTAGGCCATGGCATCTAGTGGGTTACTGACAATAATTACAACAGCGTTGGGAGAGAACTCCTTGATGCCTTCGCATACGGACTTCATGATCTTGGCATTTGTAGCCAACAGGTCGTCACGGCTCATTCCCGGTTTTCGGGGTAAACCTGCAGTGATAATCACCACATCACTTTCAGCAGTCTCTTTGTAATCAGAGGTTCCTGTGATCCAGGAGTCAAAGCCCTCAACGGGGGAAGCTTCAAAAAGGTCTAAGGCTTTTCCTTTGGCAGCACCTTCGTTGATGTCGACAAGCACGACATCGCCTAATTCTTTAGCAGCAGCCCAGTGAGCACAGGTGGACCCAACAAATCCGGCGCCGACAACGGTGATTTTTTTACGTGTATGTTGCATGGAGAAATCCTTTATATGGAGAATTAGGGGGCCGACAAAATGCCAATGCGCCCTGGGTTTTTAGACTACGGAAGGGGTTATAACAGGTTCAAAGAGAAGATCAATGCTATGACCATAAGTTGAAGATCACGGAGGGCATGCTCGACTCATTGCGCAACCCACTTTTTTCCCACCTTGAACAAGCGTCTTCCTAAAGTACAATAGTTTTGGCTTATCAGGGGTTTATACCCATTTGAAAAACACCAAGGAAACGCATTCAATGCCAACCCCACGGATCGAGGTTCAAAACCTGAGCATTCAGTTCGATGAAGAGCCGTTGCTTCAGTCTCTTCACTTGAGTGTGGATAAAGGTGAGGTTTTTGTGCTTATTGGTCCCAGTGGCCACGGGAAATCTGTGTTTTTAAAGTGTTTGGGGGGAATTCTTCCGCCAGGAGGCGGCAGAGTCATGGTGGAGGGAGAGAGTCTTTATGATCTTCCAGAGAAAAGGCGTGCTCAGGTTATGCGTCATATGGGGATGCTATTTCAGAAAAATGCCCTGTTTGACTCACTCACAGTGGCTGAAAATATAGCCTTCCCTCTCAGGGAGGTGGGAGGTTGTGATGAAGTTGAGGTTAAAAAGCGTATCGACTTTTTTCTGGAAGCTGTGGCTATTCCTCATGCCAGAAACCTTTATCCCCATGAGATCAGCGGTGGGATGCAAAAAAGGCTAGGAATTGCTCGGGCACTGGCGTTGTATCCGGAAACCATTTTTTATGATGACCCTACAGCAGGACTAGATCCAACAACCAGTCGAAAGATCGTTCAACTGATCATGGATTTACAAAAACAACAAGGTTCGACGGTGATTGCCATTACCAATGATATGGGAAGAGCTTATCAAATGGCCGACCGGATTGGAATGATTGTGAACGGTGAGTTAATTATCACTGGTAATGTGAAAGAGACAAAAGCCCATAAAGATCCCAGGGTTCACCAGTTTATCACGGGTGAGTTGGAGGGCCCCTTAATGGAGGTTAGCCCGTGATTCGATTTGAAAATGTTGTGAAGAGTTTTGGTGAGAGGACAATTCTTAAAGGGGTGTCTTTTGAGGTTCAGGAAGGAGAGATTCTTTTTATTCTAGGAACTTCCGGAACTGGAAAAAGCGTATTGTTAAAAAATATCGTGGGTCTGTTGCGCCCGACATCGGGTCAGATCTGGATAGGTGATGATGAAGTCAGTCAATTGACGGAGGAGCAGTATTTTCCGGTTCGCAAAATTTGTGGAATGGTTTTTCAGCACCCAGCCCTTTTTGATTCTTTAACAATTTTTGAAAATGTGGCCTTTGGGTTGCGTCGACATTATCCAGAGATGGCCGTCGAGCAGATTCAGGAAAAGGTCATAACAAGCTTGTCTTTGGTCGGAATTCATGGTGTTGAGCAAAAGATGCCGGCTCAACTCTCCTATGGAATGCAGAAAAGAGTCAGTTTGGCTCGAACCGTGGCTATTGATCCCAGAATCCTTTTGTTTGATGAGCCCACGACGGGGCTGGATCCCGTCACAACTAATGCGATCAATCACTTGATCCAGGGTCTGTCCAGAAAACTGAAAACCACATCACTTGTTGTCAGTCATGACATGCACTGTGCCCTGGATATCGCGGACAGGATTATCGTTCTCGACAAGGGCAACATTGTCGAGCAGGGAACACCCGAGGAGTTAAAAAAATCGGAACACCCATTAGTGAAAGATTTCCTGATGGAGGCACTCAATGCTCACGGTCATTAGTCACATTATAGACGATATCGGAGGCGGAATATTTTTTCTGGGCGACGTGATCCGAGTGGTATCTCGGCACAAAATTTCGTTTTCTCGGGTAGCAGATCAGATCTGGAAAGTAACAACACAAAGCATGACAACCACAGCATTGGCCGGCTTTTTTGTTGGAGCTATCTCAACGATTCAGTTTACGATGCAGGTCAAGGAGTTTGGAGCATTGGGATATCTGGGAGGCTTGGCCACAAGTGGCACCATCCGAGAGGTGGGGCCTCTTTTGATTGCTTTTATGCTCAGCGGAAAAGTGGGGGCTTATACATCAGCAGAGCTAGGAACTATGAAAGTAACAGAGCAAATTGATGCCATTCGATGTCTCGGGGCCAATCCAATTTTGGAAATCATTCTACCCCGTTTTATAGGTATTATTGTTTCCAGTTTTTTTCTCCTGGCAGCAGGTTTAATGATGTCCATTGTCGGGGGGTTGGTTATGGGAATTATCTTTGCCCATATTAACCCTCAGGAGTACTTGCGACATATCCCGACGATTGTCACTTGGTCATCTTTAGTCAGTGGTTTGTTCAAGTGTCTTTGCTTTGCATTGGTATTGGCAACAATCTGTACCTATAAGGGATATACCACAACGGGGGGAGCGCGTGGTGTTGGGACATCAGTAGTGAATACAGCTGTTTCTACAATGGTGGGGATTGTGATCATGGATTGGTTGACAAGCCTCGTGGGGGAATCGGTCATGACCGTAGTGATGGGGCTTTGATATGACGGCAGCAGTATCTTCCGTTGGACTTCAGGTTATTTCAGCGTTTACCATGATTATGGATTTTGTGATTCTGGTGCAAAAAACTTTGCTTCGAACAATATCCCCTCCCTATCGCTTAAGGGATATTATTCGTCAGCTAGAGTTTGTAGCCTGGGAAAGTGCCCCTGTAGTGGTTTTTTCAGTTAGTTTTGCTGCCATCGTCACTATTATCGAAGCTTCGTTTCATATGAAATTGGTGATTAAAAATGATGCTTTGGTGCCGGGCTTTGCAGCACTCTTAATTTTGAGAGAGTTGGGAGCCGTGGTTTCAGCCTTGCTGATCACATCTCGCGTGGGGGCTGGGCTTGCTGCTGAGGTAGGGTCCATGCAAGTGACGGAGCAAGTGGATGCTTTGAAAATTCTAGGGATTGATCCTATACGGTATTTGGTGGTTCCCCGGTTTGTGGCCTGTGTGTTGGGAGGGTTCCTCTTAAGCATCATCGCCAATTTAGTCTGCTTATTTTGTGCCATGCTGGTGAGTCAAATCAAACTCGGCTACAGTCCGGGGGGGTTCATTATGGCTATGCGGACTTTTGTGGGTTTTCAGGATCTAGTATTTGCCTCCATTAAGGGGGCTTGCTTTGGAGCTGTAATCCCCATATTCAGTTGCTTTTATGGTTTTAGGTGCAAGGCTGGTGCAGAAGGAGTGGGGCTTGCTACGACGAACAGTGTTGTGACAACTTCCGTGGCAATTATTGTGCTAGACTTTTTATTAGGATACATTTTTTCTTTCTTCTATTAGGGGTGGAGAATCATGAAGGCAGAAACCAAAGTTGGAATATTATTTATTGGATCCGTGGCTATGGTCGCCATATTTGCCTTTTATCTAGGTGCTTTTAATCCATTTTCCAATGCCAATGAACTGACAGTTCTTTACAACTTTGCTGGAGGTATTGAGGTAGGGTCTCCCGTACGGGTAATGGGGATTAAGGTGGGAAAAGTAAAGTCCATTGAGTTTGATCCCAATGCCAAAGCTTCCAACGGAGAAGAGGCCAAACTCAAAATTATTATAACAATTGATAAAAGTGCTTGGAAGACTGTGCGTGGGGATTCCAAGTTTTATATCAACTTGGCTGGTGTGATTGGTGAAAAGTTTATTGAAGTCTCACCAGGGTCTTCGTCAGCAGAGTTGCTTAAGAGCGGTCAGGTGGTTCGTGGAGAGGATCCTCCGAGGGTGGATCAGTTGATTTCTCAGTCTTACGGTTTAGCAGGTAAAATTTTTGAATTTGTAGATAATAATGAAGCCTCCGTGATGGATACTATTGAGACCATGAACAAGCTGGTCGTGAACCTGAATAAGACACTGAAAATGGTGGATAAGACCACGCGCAATAAAGATGTGAACAAGATGTTAAAGAACCTAGTGACTATTTCAGATGATGTGGCCTATTTCACCACGGAAATTCGAGGGTCTGAGGGTCAAAAAACCATCAAGCTGATAAATCATTTGATTCACAGGCTTGAGCCACTGGATGCGGCTGCGATCAGGAAATTTCTTCAAGAAGAGGGCATCAAGGCAAAACTGTTTTAAGGAGAGGGCATGCACGACTTTATCTTTTTCACTAAAATTTCGACAAATTTGGCGACCTTAGGCTTAAGGCTTATTTCACCATTTTTGGTTTTTTTGAGTCTCTCTCTAGAGGCTCAAATACTTATTGGAGAGAGTGGAAGTTCTGTTCATCGGACAAAACTCACTAAGCAGGCCGATGACGGGTTTGATTTTCGTAAAAAAAGAAAATTTGGTGTGGGTATTTCTACAGCTGGGGCTTTGGGCCTTGTTGGAGCTGGGTTAGAGATTGTTTTTACTCCTGAATCTAGCTTTATGGGCGGATTTGGTTTGGGAGATAGCTATCAGACATTTGCACTTCAATACAAACATGCTATCGGTGGCCGTTGGTTTGTTCCTTATGTCGGGGGCGGTTATGCTAGGTGGTACACTGCAGGCGACAAGCAGGGAGAGGTTGATAGTACAACACCGGGCTTTCTGGCAGATCGTTTTCTCAGTGATGAGGAGAAGCGGTCTGGTGAGTTTGCAGAAAACTTGATTTATCCTATGGCCGGGGTTCAATATTACCAGCTTCGTGGAGGTTGGGCAGGAGCATCGCTCTATGCTCAAATCATTATGCTAATAGATATCGATGATTTCATT
>JAUILT010000127.1 GCA_030432925.1 Bdellovibrionia bacterium
ACTTCAACTTTTCATCCATGACGCTACACTCCTTCCAGGGCATAAGACTTTCCTCCTATGCCAAAAAGTGTAACCTATGTGTCCGGTACAAAGTGTTACCCAAGTGTCGGGTCACTCAAGATCCGAAAGGGTCTTTTTTTTTGGTACCGAGGGAGGGATTTGAAGGGAGAATCGCGGGCCGCCAGTGGCGGCTGAGGAGCGTGACGCGACGAAAGCTATTCGGGGTGGTCAGGCGGAGGGTGAGCGTGACGCGAACTCGAGCGCTTGACCAAGTCCCTCCCTCGGTACCAAACTCACAAACGCCTTAAAGGTGTATCCGTAACAAATTGAGACATCACCCTTTTTACTGTCAAATTTTAATTTATCTGTCGAACCCTTAAACACCTTCGGGTGTCATAGTACCAAGTTGACACGCTCATTGGGGCCTCAATGAGGTTTGAGATTTTTGAGACGGGCTCTGGTTTGCAACATTTAAGGGTTGAATCACACAAAGTCTATGGGGGGGCATATGTTAGTTCATGTATATAAAGGTCTTTTTACCTTTCTTGGTGGCAGCTTTTTAAAGGTCGTATCTCTTATTTTTCTTTCAACATTTTTAATGATGGGTTTTCAGAACTGCTCAAAAGCTGTTTTCTCATCCAGCGCTAGTAAGGCTGACGCAACCGATACTAAGTTTGAAATTGGAGATGAGCTTCCTCCTGACCCAGATATTCCGGGTGGTGATGGAGATGGAGATGGTGATGGAGATGGTGATGGTGATGGTGATGGTGATGGTGATGGTGATGGAGATGGAGATGGAGATGGAGATGGAGATGGAGATGGAGATGGAGATGGAGATGGAGATGGAGATGGAGATGGAGATGGTGATGGAGATGGTGATGGTGATGGTGATGGTGATGGTGATGGTGATGGTGATGGTGATGGTGATGGAGATGGTGATGGTGATGACGGCTGTGACTCTGAGCCAAGTCATGATAGTAAAAGGTGGAAAAAAGCAGGCGATCAATGTCGCCCGGTATTGGATAAGTGCAAGGATATTTCCGAAGACGACATTGAGGATGTTATCATCAATGTTGTTGAAGTGGAGTTGGGTAAAAAAGATGGTGGCTGGTGTGGCTCCACAGTTCAACTCGATTATATCAGCGTGATGTTGAGCCAGGAGAGCGGTATTTCTATTAACCCAACGGAGAGTGGTGTATTTCACCAGATTCGTATTAAGCTAGCTGAAGAGGGGAATTATCTTGTTCTCAAAGATGGCTCTAAATACGAATTGAAAACTCCAAGTCAGCAGCAAAGTGGTATGAAAATTCATTTAAGAAGAGGCGGTGTGGAGCTAGAAGAAAGTCACACGTATCAATTGTATCTTAACGTTGAACTCAAAAAGCAGTTGAACCTCAATCCAAAGAATTTCTGTATTCTTAAGCCTGTATGGAGAGCAGAGATCGACTGACCTTTTGTCAGGGTATTAATAAGAAAAAGCTATTAGGAACCTCCTCTGGAACATAGAGGAGGTTTTTATTTGACTGCCCCCAGTTATTGTCTCAATGTACGGCCACTTTTAAGTCTGGGAGGTCTTCATGGTTCGTAAGTTTTGCTTTGCGTTATTGGGGTTTGTGTTCATTGTGAGTTCATGGGCTATTGCTCAAGAGGCTTCTTGGACGGATAAAGTAGATTTGGGAATGGATTTTCGTTACCGCCATGAAATGCAAGATGCCAGTGAAGAAAAAAGCCACCCTCGGCATAGACAGCGTATTCGAGCCCGCTTGAGTGTGCATGGGGAGGTGGATGAGAGCGTGACTTTGCACCTGCGTTTATCCACAGGAAGCAGTAGCGAGCGAAGCACTATTGCCTCTGGAAATGAGACCCTAGGCGATGGGGGGGCGAATGACCCTTTTTGGGTGGACAAGGCCTATATGCAGTGGAAGGCCACGGAAGCAAGCACTTTTCACCTGGGTAAGTTTTCGACTCCCTTTTACCGAGCTTCAAAAAGTCAGTTGATCTGGGATAGTGATTTTACGCCGGAGGGCTTTGCTTATAAGTACAGAAGAAAAGGAAACTCTGTTTCTTGGTTTTTTAATATGGGTGCCATGTGGCTGGATGAAAATGACTCTACCAACGATACGGCTGATCATGGAATTTTCGGTGGGCAGCTAGGGGCTGAGATCAGCCTTGGAGAGCCTGTTCTTGTCGTAGCTGTAGCCAATCATACTTTTCCTAACTTGAAAGATTCTACAACTCTAGACGGTGGAAGCAGCGGCAGCGGCAGTGGCAACAGTACTTACACCGCCACTGGCCCCTCGGGGAGCCTTGAAAAATATCTTTATGATTATAATCTTTTAGAGGGAGCTATTGAGCTTCGTTCGAAAGTTGCTGGCCTCCCTTCCTCAGTGTACATCAACTATGTGCAGAATCAGGAGCCTGATGACGATAATATGGGATACTTAGCTGGGTTTCGTATGGGTCAAGTAAAAGACAAGGGAGATTGGGCCTTTATCTACAATTATAGAAAAGTAGAAAAAGATGCAGTGATTGCCAGCCTTGCTGATAGTGATTTTGCCGATGGGAAAACAGATATTCAAGGGCATACAGTGGCTGTCGTTTATGGGGTATTCAAAAACTCAGATATTGCGGTAGCTTATTTTGATGCTGAAAGAGAAGTTAAAACCACTAAAAATGGATACACAAGAGCCCACGTTGATTTTAGTTTTAAGTTTTAGGGATATTATGCGCTGCATTTGTTCAGTAATCTTTATAGTTTCATATTTTTTCCTGACTTGATGTTCTCTTCCAAATATCTCTGGTATTCCACACCAAAAACTTCTTAATAAGGGGGAGATTATGAAAAAATGGATAGTGCTGTCGGGTTTACTGATGGTATTTGGAGCCAGGATGAGTGTCGCTCAGGCAGAAGTGAATACTGAGGAGTCACTCAAGTCTGCAGAAGAGGTAGAGGCTCTCTTAGAGCACTTAGGCGTATTTGACAAAGAGTTCGCCTATGGAGAAGAGCTTGAGTTTCAGGAGCAGCGACAACGTCAATGGAGAGGAAGGCCTCCTCACAGGGGACAACCACCTGTGTACCGGCGACCTCCTCGTCGACGTCCCCCTTACCGTCGCCCTCCGGTTCGTCGTCCTCCGCCAAGAAACCGTCTGACAATTTGTTATGCTGAAAACTACAGAGGTCAGCTTTTTTCTTATAGAGCCTATAGCCCATGGGTGGCTCAACAGGGAGCGATGGATCAGTGCTACCGCTATTCCAGAAGGTGTTTTCAAAGAGGTTGTTACGCTTACTAATCCATCCGTTTTTTATCACTTTGATAGAAATCATAAGAAGCAAGACGCTTAAGAGGTCTTGCTTTTTTTTTTGCTTTTGTCACAATAAACAAGATGTCTCAGCCGGAAGCTCTTCACAGCTATGAATATCGTAGTATTACCAGAAAACTCTATTTGTGGCTTGTGGCAGCTTTATTATTAGCATGCTTAATTATTGTGCGAGTTCGTATGGTGGAGGTTTTGGAGGAGGAGACTTTTCTTGCTATGGGAAAGCTGATCATTGCCTGCAGTGTACCGTTGTCTGTTCTAGCAAGGTTGATACTGATCGTACAGCCTCGAATTTTTTCTCGATATGAAGTCTCGGATACAGATATTTTTAAAGTACGGGGGCGGCAGCGACATCAGTTTTCTATGGACCACATAGCAAATGTTCGTATTTCCATGTTTTCTCCTAGGTTTCTGGGAGGGTTTCGCATTCAAATGAAATCAGGTCAGGTGATGACCTTTTTGTCAGCACTCAAGGACTCACATCAGATTTTGGAGAAGGTCATTGCAGCTCGTCCAGACCTTCTAGAGTCGGATAGGTTTCATAGGTATTTGGAGCAAAGTCGAAGGGTCGATGTTTCTTGGCATCGTCTTCGCGAGAAGTGGCTGAATTGGAAAATGGTGGGAGTGAAATATATTATTGCTCCTGTTCTTTTGACAGTCGTTTCAGTTTTTGTTGGAAATACTTTGGGGAGCACCTATACGTTGGTGGATAACTTTATTTATCAATGGCTATTATTCAGTCTATTTTTTTCTGCTTTAGGGTTTTTTGGAAATATTGTAGAAGAAAATATCGTCTTGAAGAAAGCTTGTTGGGATAAGTCAAAAATGCAATTTACAAGAGATTTAGCCTTTGAAAAAGTGGCAGCCCGCCTTGTCGACGGGCTGTACTTAGGATTAGCTTTAGGGGTAGGGTCTTTGTTAATAAGAGGGCTTTAATGCTCCTCTTTTCTACTACTATCAGACTTTCCGAGCAGTCTCGAAAACAGATTTCCACCGGACTCCACTTGAATCGATTTGGCTTTCGAGGCCTCCGCTTTTGGAACCATCACTTCAAGCACTCCATTTTCATGTCGAGCCTGAATCTTGTCGCCATTAATTTGATGAGGTAACTGGAAGCGTCTCTCAAATCGCCCGTAACTTCGTTCAAACTTTTTATAGCCGTCTTCATTTTCTGTTTTATTCTCTCTGACTCTTTCACCACTCACTGTTAGGGTGTTTTCGCTCAAGTCAACTTTGATGGCCTCTTTGTCAATCCCCGGCAAATCAAAACTCATCAAATAATAATCACTCGTCTCTTCAACATCCACTGCCGGCTGAAACTCTGCTGTTACCTCACCCCATCGGCGGTGGGCTGGAAAAGCCTCATCAAATACAGAATTCATTTCATTCATAAAGTCCCAAACTGTTTGAGGCTTTCGTGTTTGTAACATGCGTCTCATATGAAACCTCCTATGGTTTTAATGGTTCATCTTCTCGTGCTCTAAAGATGTGTTTCATTTTTTTCGTGTCAAGGTACCCATGCCGATCTGGTAAGGTAAACAGCAACTTTTTTTACTGAAATTTTTCAAATTGAGCTCAGTTACCGGCTTTAAATTTGCGAAAAAAATCAGTGATTACTTGGGCATTGGGGCTTTTTGCACCCCTCTTGCACGCAGGCCAGGAAATCACTGTCTCTGTCATGGGGCTGGAAATGGAATTATCGTCCATTCTAACCACTTGATTTTCGATAGGGTCAGTGAACTTATCTGAAGTGATCGTGGCCGAGAACTGACCTTGTAAAAAACCACACTGCTGAGTAGAGGTCCAGGTATCTGGGGCTAGAGCAATGACATTGTCATAAAACGAGGATTTGGCTTGGCTTTCTACTAGCTCTGCTTCTATGGGACTGCTATTGTCTATGAGAAACTGCAGTTTTTCTTGATCAGATACTGGAACTAAAACATGACCTTGAAATTTGATGGTTTGCTTCAGTTTCAGGCCGACTTTTTCTCTCTGATAAATCAGAAGCTGATCTCTTTCGAAGCTGAAACGTGAGCTGTGCTCGTTTTTGGAGAACTTCTTAATAATTAATCCTGAGTCAGAAAAAACAGTGACGGACTCTGAAATATAATGTCGGTGTTTGGCGCAGTCTCTGACGGGGACAGGATCAATGACAGGGTTAATCTTTACTTGTAATAGGGAGTTTCTTGTTAGCTCTCCTGGGGTTTTAGTTGTTACAACGGCACAGTCCACTCCTGATTTTATGTAGGATTTTCCACACCTATTCCAGTTCAGCGAAAAGTACCACTTGGTTAGATCTTCGTTTTTACCTTCTAGACGGCGTCGAGGACAGGCCTGAGGAGGACTGTTTTTATTGAGGTCTTCGTGTAGAAAAGATTTAAGAATGGCCTCCACTTCAACGAAGTCCGCAGCGACAAGGGCCAGTTGCCCCAATGAGTCATGTTTGGATTTACTGGGCTTGTTGGGGAAGTCAGGGGTTGTGGGGGAGCCATGACCACCACCTTTGGGAGTGATCTCTGTTGTTTGGGGGCCAGAGCAGGCTACTAGGAGTGTTGTGGCCCAAAGGCCTGTAACTATCCGCCAATTTTTAAGCATAATAGACCCTTCCGTCAGTATTAAGATTTAAGCAAAGCTTGCACAGACTGTCATGGAAATTCTGAAGTTGGGTACACACCCTTGTTCTCGGAGGGAGGCTGTGGAATACTCAAAAAAGATGATGTTCGATAAAGATGCCTTCGATTTACTAATAGATAACGACAAAGAGCTTTTTCAAAGTTTATTGGAGCTTTTTTGTAAAGATTGGCCGCAGATTATTGTCAACCTTAAGCAGGCCAATAAAACCTCTGATAGCAAGGCTGTGGAACACAATGGACATCGGATTAAGGGAAATTTAAAAAACTTTTATGCCAATGAGTTATCGGAGTTGGCTTTAGGCATTGAAAAATTAGGACAACAGGGGATATTTCAAGGGCTGGATGAGAGCATTGATTCTCTGGAGGCGGGTTTGAAAAAGTTAGAAGAAGAGTTAAAAGCCCACTTTTCTCACTTCTCATAAAAATTCAAAAACTGGATCAATATATCATTCAAGTCGGTAGATAAAAACCACAGTGGGATAAATGATAGAGCGGGTGTTGCTTATAGTGGAAAATGTGGTTCCACTGACAAATTGCTCACTGAAGCTGGCCTGATAATAATTGAACTTTACTCCAGCATGAAATGACTCCGTGAAGGCTGGAGTGAAACCCAACTCTCCTTTATAGGAGGTGCCTCTCCATTCTGCAGTGGTGGAGCTGTCGGAGTAGTCGGCTTGAGACTGAAAGTTATAAGTTAAAAAAATCGACCAGATCTTAGCTTTGTCAACGTAATAACCGACTCTAGGTCCCATTTCTGTCAATGAAAACTCAGAAGTGCTGGAGCCTGTCTGGGAGATGGACATGGAGTTGTAGGCCCAACCCATCACCCATTGCCCTTTTCTGTCCAAGTTGATGGTCACAGCAAAGTCCCAAAACAAACTGGTGGAAGAAGAGTCACTGGCCACGGTGAGTGAGTCTGAAAGGTAAAATAGATTTGCATCCAGAGTGAGGGCTTGGGAGGTTCCACCAACTAGCATAAACGTCAAC
>JAUILT010000016.1 GCA_030432925.1 Bdellovibrionia bacterium
TAGCAGCTAAAGCAAACGACGAAAGTCTAGCCACGGACATATAAACCTCATAATTAACTTCATTTAAGAACTTTTTTTTCTTCAAGAATGATAAAAATTTAAAGAAAGATGCTAAAGAATTCTCAATAATTGCCGATAAAATTAATCAGGTAAAGGGAACAATATGCGCCAGCGAAGCACATCGGATTATGAACGTTATTTCAGTATTTTAGATCGACTGTGCCAAGAGGATAGTCGAATTTATCTATGCGACCTTAAAAAAGACTACGGTCTTTCTCACTTGATTTTAAAACCCAAAGTTGTAGCTGCCGATGGTCTCACCATCTACTCTCAGTTTCACATTTTCAATAGCGGTGGGGCTTACGCCAATTCCCAGGTGGGTCAGATTTTTGGAAGAGGAGTCAGTGCCGGGGGTGCTGGGAAGACGTTTCCTGGAAGTAATTCTGGAGCCCAAAACCAAGGGGAAGAAGACCTGAAGGTCAGTCAGTTATATCTATCGTTGGTACAGGAGTATGGCCAGCTTTTAGTCGGCCGTGTGCCCATTCATTTTGGGCTTGGCATGTACCACAATGGCGGGTTTGGTATGTTTGATCACTGGTACGACAACCGAGATATGGTGGGTTACAAGGTGATCATGGGAAATCTGTGGTTTCTTCCCATGATGGGTAAGGTCAAGGAAGGTGATATCAACAAAAGTGATGATGTCACGGATTTCATGTTTCAGTTTCAGTACGACAATCCCGAGTCTGAAATCGAAATGGGGTTGTTCTGGCAAATCAGAAAATCCGGGGACCAAGGGTCTGACGGGCCATTGACAGATATCAATGGAGGCAACTACTGGGGGGCTGGCGCGAGTGCTGGTGAGATTGACTCTGAGAACATTAATATCTATGCAAAAAAAGACACCGACACCTGGATGCTAGGGGTGGAAGCCGGTTTTCAAAAAGGTGAAATTGGAGTTGTGAACTCGGGTGGTGGAAAGGTCAATCAAAGCGGGTTTGGTTTGGCCCTAGAGGCTGCTTACCGTCCAGAAGAAGGCAAGAGTGAGTTCGGTTTGATGGCTGGTGTGGCTTCGGGTGATGATCGTTCCACCAACGATGAATTTGAAGGCTATCTTTTTGATCGCAACTACAATGTTGGCTTTTTAATGATGAATCACACTCTGGGACAGGCGGACTTCTTTAATACCTCTATGAATGGTGGTGGCCCCAATGGCAATTCTGAAAATGCCGGAGTGGATGTAGAAACCGTGAGTAATGTGATCTACCTTTCCCCCCGTTTGACCTATAAGTGGAGTGATCGTTGGTCTTCTCGCTTGACGCTTGTAACGGGTTGGCTTCAGGAAAACACCAACACCTACTTGAACTCTCAAGCCAGCAAAGATTTGGGATATGAAATAGATATCTCTTTTGACTTCAAGCCTCAAAAGGGTGTGACCTGGATCAATGAGATGGGACTTCTCATGCCAGGGGATGCATTTAAGGGTGATGGAACCTCCTTGGATGCCACGTTTGGATATGGAATGACAAGTAAAGCCGCTATCAGCTTTTGAAACATCTTTGAAAGCACCTAGGGAAAACATCTAAGAAAACAACAAGAACACAACAAGCATTTTAGTGGTGGCAAGGCCCGGGGGGATCTCCCCCCGGGTTTTTTGTGCGCCCGGCAGGGCGCTTCAGATGAGGTCTTAGAATAATGAAAAGGATGTGGTAGGGTTTTTTTATTATGAAATTTGTTTTGATTTTTACCGCTTTGGTTTTTCCATCATCTTTGGCTTTTGCTATGAGTTCTGAGGTTCCCGGGCATCGGCGGACAGAGCGGGTTGAAGCCATTTCTTCCGGAGATGGATGGGTTAACCACAGACCTTTTGTTCCAGAAAAGTTGGACTACTATTTTGAATTGGGCGCCATGTGGGAGGAGCGCAATATGTATTGGATGGGGGCTGGATTTGGTCGTCATTTGGGTCACTGTGTGTTCTCTCCATCAGAAACCTGTCAGCAATATTGGGATATATTTGGAGGCGTGGGAGGACGTGATGGGCTCACCAGTTTGTTATTTTTAACAGGGCCTCGTTGGCAGTTTGTGAGTTTTCCCAAGCACTTTTCTCCCGCCTTCAGGGCATTTGTGGGTGCTATGAATATTAGGGACGACCTTAGAGACAAGGAGGTCTTTGCCTATGGTGTTGGATATGGTTGGACTCTGGCTGTGCACAACAGGGTCAATATGCGACTAGAGGGACGAGTTGGCCATGCCGATGAGGTTTGGTATCAGTCAATGGTTGCCGTTCATATAAAAGTGGATCAATGGGGGGATGAGTAGCCTTGCTCGGTATAGGCAAGGCCACTCAGGTAAAGCTAGTTTCTAGACAGGCGGCTTTGGCCTGCACTTCTCTCGGGGCCAGGAGGAGCCGTATAAGGGCTATAGCGGGATGATTGTTGGGGATAAGCAGCATCGACGCCACCATGGAAGTAAGCTCTCCTTGGATTCTGAGTTGTTGTCATGTAGTTGGGAGTAGAGTTCATGCTTTCTCGAGCCTGGAGAAAGGCTTTGGCCAATGGTTCCCCTGTCAAGCGTGAGCCTCTTCCGGACAGGTTATAGTTCAGTGGGTTGGCATTATTAATAGATGAGGTGTTTACTTGAGTTGCTATGGAGTTGATCTGGCTTTGCCAATAAGAATTTTCTTCAGCCAGAGGTCCACCAACCATGGCTGCTTTTTGGTAACTAAAATTCAATTGATTCTCAAGAGTTTGCAGTTGAAGTTGGAGAGAGGGGTCATTGGGGTTGGCCGCCAATTGAGTTCTTTTATTGAGAATTTGTTCATAGGCGTTGAAGTTGGCTTGAGTGTGCATTAATAGACTTTGTTCGTAGGAGCTGAGGTCGCCGTACTCTTCTGAGCGAAGGCCCTGGAGTAAGTTTCTACCTTCAGCTCTTTCTGTAGCAACGGGAGATGTTAATTTTTGTTTGATATCAGGTAGGACTCGGGCTTGGAAGCGAGCGTAACGGTCGCGAACGTTCTTAGCGTCATCCACGTAGTCCATTTCGCACTCAAGCTTTTCATCTGGCTTTCCAGCATAAGACAATTCGTTTCTGATTTCGCGGTTCTTCTTATATCTTCTGGCATCAGACAAAGTTGCTCCGGGCTTGAGTTTACAGTTCTCAACAAGTTCTTTTCTGTACTCTTCCAGTTGGTCTTTTTCTTTTGCATCATTGACTTTCTCAATAATCTCCTCAAGAGTTGTGATGGCTTTGGACTTCATACTTCTTTCAGAGTCTTCAAAACCTTTAAAAGCAGCTCTTACAGTATCCTTACAGGTGAATGTAGAAACCTGAGGGTTGGGAGAAACGGGAACTTTTACACAGCGGTAGGCCGACGAGGAAGAAACCGTCTTTGCTCGACACTCCTCACAGTTTTCAAACTCTGCTTCTGTAGTTTTTGCGCTGACCTTAACCCTAAGAATATGGAACCGTTCAAACCGTTGAACAGGTTCATGCCATTTTCCATAGTAAAGCTCAACTTCTCCTTTATCATTAAGACGCTCACTTTGAAAAATAGGATTCCCTGTTTCATTATACTTTCTTAACTTTCTTACTCGTCCCGAATCTTCAACCACATCGACAGGCTTAACCTCATAATCGCCAAAATCCAGATGGCTACAGCCCATTTCGTCTATTTTTCGATTATTTCGTAGGTCTATAATGGTCATGGGGCTGGTTGTGACTCTATCAATCTCAACCAGACCTTGATATCTGAACTCCATTTCTACATCGCCGACTTCATATTTATCTTCAAAGTCACCAAACTCTTTTCTCGTGAGTGAAAATGTACCGGAGCCACTTTTTACAGAGCGATTAATAGTACTCTTCACATTTGGGTCTCGACAAAATTCCTCGGCACTTCCGTCTAAAGACTCAGCGGTCGATGCAAGCTCACTGGACATTATTGGCATTTTAAAGAATGACTGGGTTTGTAGAGCCAAGAGTCCAAGTAGCATCAGGGGCAATGCGTGCTTTTTGTTGAATGTGATTGCTTTCATTTTTTTTCCTCCTCCCAGCTGTTGATCCATAATCCTTATAGATCTTTAGACTTGGGCGCTGTTCAGCCTTTAATATTCCAAAAATAGTTCCTATGCTGTTGGCATGGCCTTAACGACTTGAAATAACAGTCTTTCTTAAGAAATCAAAGGGACTGTGTGGGCCTTGTTAAAATGGCCAAACTCTAGGGTGATGGCTGTGGGGCTAAAAATAGCTGTGTTCTTTCAGTAAGTTATAATGTTTAAAATTCTAACACCCCAAAACCTTAAAAACTGACGAGAATGGTCGCTTTTTGGGATTCAAGTTGGGTGAAAATGGGGTATGAAGAGAGTTTTAGAGGTTCAATTGGGGGCATTGATGGATAAAAACTGGCGGGACTGGAAGTGGCAATGGAAAAACTCTCTAAAATCAGAGGCCGATTTTTCTCGCTATTTTGACCTGACAGACTCGGAAAGGCAGGCTTTTCAGCAAACAGCCCATCTCTTCAAGTTTCAGACAACACCCTATTATGCTTCATTGGCTGATGGAAAAAATCCTGAGGATCCCATTCGTAAAATGATTGTGCCCACGATAAAAGAAACAAATCAGGGTCGACAATCCCAGTGGGACCCTCTTGGAGAGGGAAACCACTCTCCTGTCTCCAGAATCATTCATCGTTATCCCGACCGGGTCTTATTTCTTATCACTGACATGTGTGGCGTTTACTGTCGTTATTGCACACGAAAGCATTTTACTGGCAATGATCAGGCCTTTCCCAAAAGCAAAGAGTATTCAGAGGCAATTCATTACATAAAAAGTAACAGAGCCATTCGAGAAGTGATTTTATCTGGAGGAGATCCTCTGAGTTTATCTGATGATCGTTTGTTAAAAGTTATGGAGGACATCAGTGCTATTTCCCACGTGGAGCTGGTTCGTATTGGAACCCGAATGCCTGTGGTCAACCCTCTGCGGATTACTGAGGAGCTGGTGAATATGCTGAGGCAGTTTCATCCGGTTTATATAATGGTTCACTTCAATCACCCTAAAGAATTGACTGCTGAGGCAGGGGAAGCTCTCACTAGATTGGCGAACAGCGGTTTTCCAGTGATGAATCAAATGGTGTTACTGAATGGAATCAACAACCATGAGGCCATCGTGCAGGCTTTATCTCGGCGATTGTTAAAATTGAGAGTTCAGCCCTACTACATGTTTCAAGTGGACCCCTCAAGGGGAACGGATCACTTAAGAACCTCAGTCATGGACTCTCGTAAAATCCAAAGAGAGCTATGGGGAAGAGTCTCCGGTTTGATGATGCCCAACCTGTCTTTAGATATTCCTGGTGGAGGAGGCAAGGTGGGCTTTGCCCCTGATTACATACTTTTTGAGTCAGATGAAAAAATAAAATTTCGTGGTTGGGACGGCATCGAAGAGGAGTATGTCAATCCAAGGCCGGATCATATTAAAAAGCCTGATATCACAGAATACCTAGAAGAGTGGCAAACCATTAAAAGTGCAAAATATGGCTCTGGAACAAAGTCCCAAGCAATCCATCACTTGAGACCAGAGGCTTCACTTTTCTAAATAATTTCCAGGCGAGCGTACTTGATAATAAATTTCTTTAAGGTTTTATTCTCAAAGAGAACACTGACCTTTTGATGGCTGCCCTTGCCTTCCACCTCAAAAATTTGTCCGGCCCCAAATGTGGGATGCCGGACCATCATGCCCTTTTGATAACGCTCTGTTGAGGGAGGGTGTGTGTATGAAGAGTCATCGCTGAAGTTTTCATAGTCTGGCATGGAGTCAAAAGACAACCCCTGACTCATAGAGGGCCTGGACTCTCCTCTTGAGGCGTGGCCATTGTTTGGGGAGCTGGTGGTGCTCATGCGGTTCATAAAGTGAGGGCGTTGCATGGAGCTTTCTTTTCTCAGGTATTTTTCTGGAATTTCATCTATAAAGCGGCTGGGGATATGATATTTTTCTTGTCCCCAGACTCGACGAGATCGAGCATGGGTTAGGTACAGCCTCTCACGAGCCCGGGTCATTCCCACGTAAGCCAGGCGGCGTTCTTCTTCGATCGCTTCAGGGTCTGTGGACTCAAAAGTTCTGGCCGAAGGAAATAGCCCCTCTTCCATGCCTGCTACAAATACGACGGGATACTCGAGCCCTTTAGAGATATGCAGAGTCATCAGGGTGATAGCCTCAGTTGTTTCATCCATTTGATCAGCGTCAGAAACGAGAGCCATTTCTTCCAAAAAGTTTTGCAAAGTGCCCTCGTCACCTCTTTCCTCTTCGAAGTGACGAATGGCATTGTCCAGCTCTTCCAGGTTTTCAATGCGCGCTTGAGCTTCTGGGGAGTTGTCCTCTTTCAGGCGAAGTGCATATTCTGTTGTTTCCAAAACTCCCATGTAAATATCTGATGGTGTCATATCCGGTGCTGCGGCCCGCATCTGTTCCATCATATTATAAAAGTGTCTTAGTTTTTTAGCGGCTCCCGCATGGACTTGTCTTTGTTCGGCTACGTATAAGATGGCGTCATAAAATGAGATATTTTGGTCTAAAGAGGCCACTTCAATTTTTTCTACAGTGGTTTTTCCAATACCCCGAGCCGGTGTGTTGATGATTCGTCTTAAAGCCACCTCATCAGAGGGGTTCATAATGACCTTCAGGTAACCCAACATATCTTTAATTTCTAATCTCTCATAAAACTTCACGCCACCCACAATTTTGTAATTCACTCGGTGACTGCGAAGCAGATCTTCAAGAACTCGAGATTGGGCATTTGTTCTGTAGAAAATGGCAAAGTCAGACTCTTGTCGACCCTCTGTAGTCATTAGGCTTTCAATTCGATTGACAATAAATTGAGCTTCATCATATTCGTTCTTTTCTTCGCGAGCGACAATTTTTTCACCGGGACCATTATTGGTAAAAAGGGTTTTTTCTTTTCTCTGAGAATTATTGCGAATCACCTCCGATGCGGCCTCCACAATATTTTTTGTAGATCGGTAGTTTTCCTCCAGTTTGACCGTGACACATTCTGGAAAATCTTTTTCAAAGCTGAGTATGTTGGTGATATCAGCCCCACGCCAGGAGTAAATTGATTGATCTTCATCACCAACGACGCAGAGATTTCTGTGTTTTTTCGCCAGCTGTTTTACGAGAAGGTATTGGATGTGGTTTGTATCTTGGTATTCATCAATTAATATAAATCGAAAAAGGTTTTGATAGTGTTCGAGAATGTCTGGATACATCTGAAAAAGCTCATGAGTTTTTAAAAGTAAATCTCCAAAATCCAGAGCATTGGCCTTTCTCATTTCTTGCTCATACACCTGATAGACACGGAGGCTCATTTCATCCATTAAGAAACCAGGTTTTTTTATCACTTCTTCGGGTTTCAGCCCTAACCTTTTGGCTTCATTGATTCGTCCTTGAAAGGATTTGGCCGGGTAGGCTTTTTCGTCAATATTCAGGCTACGGAGAACTTTTTTAATAAGGCTGCGCTGATCGGTATCATCGTAAATGGCAAAAAAGGGTTGATAACCGAGAAGGTGGATTTCATCTCTCAATATGCGCGCACAGGTGGAGTGAAAGGTGCTGATCCACAGGCGGTCCATGATTGGAATTCCCATTTTTTGTAGCAGACCCACCGTTCGCTCCTGCATCTCTCGGGCCGCTTTATTGGTAAAAGTCACAGCCAGAATTTGATTGGGGCTGGCCTCACCAGAGGCAATGAGGTGAGCCATCCTGAAGGTCAGAACCCGCGTTTTGCCCGAGCCGGCACCTGCCAGTATCAAAAGAGGGCCATGCAGTGTTTCAACAGCTTGCCTTTGTGGGAGATTCAATTCTGTGGAAAAAGTTTCAATGATTGGCATGAATAGACTTTCCGGCTGGAGATTTCGCAGAGCATTGGTTATAAGAAAAGACATTCCTATAAATAATTATGCGGCACGTCAATTACTTACCCTGTAACGTTTTTACCTCGAAATAGAGGTGAAATCAACGGGCTTGCCTGGAGACGTGTTTTTGAAAAAGTTTTTTGTCATTCACCTTCTAATAATAACGTGCAGCAGTTTGATGTCTTGCACAAAGAACGACCAGGGAGGGCAGAGGTTTTTACTTCCGTGGCCAGATAAATCAGGTCGTCACCAGCTCCAAGTGATTGAAATTAAATCCCTGAGTTCCCCTTATGAACTCTCAGGTCCTGCTGCTCAGGTGTATTTGCAGTCGGCTTTTTCCAGCACGGGGTTTGTGGGAGAGCCGGCTCAACCAGATTTGACACTTGCAGATGGAGTTTTTGTTCCCAGAGATGTGAATAGTTCTATAGGGTTGGTTCTTTATGCCCATATGGAGAGACTTCTTAAATTGGATCAGGAGTTGGGCATTCACAACGCTCTTTCATGGCCGCGGAGCCTGGGCTTTGAGATTCTCCTTCATGAGAAAGACTCTGTGAAACTAGAGTTTAATAATGCTCGGTATTTTCTGGATTGGGATCTGATTTCTTTTTTACCTACGTCCAATGGGAACACTCCTTTGGCTGTCAATCCGGGGGTGATTGCCCACGAGCATTATCATGCCCATTTCAACCTTCGAGTTTTACGAAAACTCCCTCAGCACATTCGTCAATCAGAAATACAAAGCTTTAATGAGGGGGTGATTCTTCGGGGTTGGAATGAGGGCTTTTCTGATTACTATGGGTTTGTCTATTCTGAAAATGCTGATTTTGTGCAGATGTCTTTAGGGGATGAAGAGGGGGTCCGTCGAAACCTTGCTTTGAAGACTCCTCACGTGATTCGAAGTGCCGCTCACCATAGTCAATTATTTAATGCTCTCATGGATGCGGGCGAATCTACTGCAGAAGTTGGTTATCGAGTGGGAACAGATGTGGCCCGTGTGCTGTATTGGCTGGTGGAAGAGGCCGGTGAAAATGCACCTTTAAAAACTCACAGAGATATGTTGGCCTTTGTAACAAAGAGTTTGGAAAAAATTCCTGAATTTTATTTGACCCATGTCAATGATAAAAAGTTGGAGCCAGCCAGTGTGTTAGATTTATTTTTTCGTTCTGGTGAACCTATTTTGACACAGGCTCAATGTGACGTTCTTTTGGATGCCGTTCCCTACGTCTTCAATAAAGAGAATTTGGAGGGAGAATGCTTGCAACCTTAATTCTATCGATAGCGGTATGGACAGCCACTCTCCATGCAGAGGATGAATCCATCCCTATTGAGTCCCTACAAATTGAGGCTCCTGTAAACACGCCTATTCAGCGTCGTTGGAAGCTGTTGATGGCTGCAGGACACTTTGGTGAACACAAGCGGTCTGTGGACGCGGAGTCTTATGATAACAACAGCCAGTTATTACTGAATTATGGAATTGAAGCTGGCTCCTATCAGTACACAATTTCGTATTATAAAACTGAAAAAAACTCAGAAACAGGAAACTTTTTAATATCCAGCCGTCGCAGGACTTGGTTGTTAGGAGCTCAATATATTGTTAAAGACTCCAGTTTTTGGTCACCTGTTGTGGGTGCCAATGTTGGACTTTATAAAGAGAGTGTTCAAACTCAATTTGGAACTTTAGATAAAAATATTGAGAGCGAGTCGTTGTTGTTAGCTGGAATATCTGCAGGAATACAGTTTCAGTTTTTAAAGGTTATGTATTCAGATTTATTGTTTAAGGTGATCAAAAGAGAAAGCGCCAAAGAGATGGAGTTTGCTTCACAGGCCACCTTGGGTCTAAGGCTTTAGCGCCTCTGAAATGGCGCTCCTATTGAATGATCTTTTGTACGTAGGCAGAAGAAATATTAGCTTCCTTCTTCAGCTCAGACTTGAACTTTTCGGCACTGGCCGTGGTAGAAAATAGCCCCACGCTGACTCGATACCAAGTGCGACCTTTAACGTCGGCGGGAATATAAAAAGCATTCCACCCCTTGGTTTTTAGCTTGGCGCTGTGAGCTTTGGCCTCTCCTTCGTCGGCATAGGAAGCAACTTGTACGGTATATTTACCAACAGCTGAGTTAGCCACTCCAGGCAAAACACTTGTGGGTTTTCGAGCCTCTGTTGTTGTCTTTGCAGGGGCTTTTCCTGAGGCCACTCTTCGTGCGGCCTTTTCAACACTGTGGCCTTTGTTTTCTTTTATCATTTCTTTTTGAGCAACAGTTTTTTTCTTCATGGTTTTTGACGGAACGGCCTTGCCATACCTCTTGTAACCATCTTTTGCATGATCCTCATTTTTGGCATGTGCCTCTTGCTTTTGGGGATCCGCGTGCGAGTTTGTTTTATTGTGGTGTTCGCTTGCGAGGCCTCTTTTTTCTGTGTTAACAAACTCTTCTGTTAGACTGGCAATTTCGTCTTCGCTGATGGTATCACTGTGCTCTGAGTGCTCGGTGTTTGCCTGAAAATGATTGTACTCACCTTCAATGGCGGCTCTTCTGTAGTCGGCGTCACTGACCTGTTTTCCAACAAAAGTGCCCACTGAAAAGGACAATAGAGAAATAAAAAATATAAGGACGAGTTTAATAATTGTGTCCGCGCCAGAGCCGGATGCTTTCTTAGCCATTTTTTCCCTCCCGAAACATAGCCTCATTTTAAGGGCATTTAGCAAGAGGGGTCAATCTGTCAAAACCTTGACAAGGCCTATGGGTGGGGTATTCGTCTGATATGGGTTTTTCGCAAAAAGATATTAACCATTTTTTGAACCTGGCCCAACAGGCCGCCAACCTGGCGGAACCAATACTTCTTAAGTATTTTGGGCAACTTGAAAGTGTTGGGGAGAAGCACCTGGCAGGGCTGGTCACTCAGGCCGATCTGGAGAGTGAAGCTGTCATTGCAGAGTTTCTTACTAAAAATACACCAGGTTTTGATTTTATTGGTGAAGAGAGGACTTACGAAGACCCAGAGAGTTATCGTAATAATGCCAACAGTCGTAAGCCCTGTTGGATTGTGGACCCTCTCGATGGAACCACCAATTTTGTCCATGGTTTTCCCATATTCTGTATTAGTATTGGGTTGGAGTGGGAGGGGGAATGCTTCGTGGGGGTCGTTCAAGCTCCTGCTATGGGGCAGGCCTTCCATGCCGCTAGAGGGGCGGGGGCGTGGTTAAATAATAGGCAGATCCGTGTCAGTCAAAGAGATTCCGTGGAGCAGGCATTGGTGGCTACGGGCTTTATTACAAGTAATAAAGAAAAACTCCGTTCTCAGCTAAAGTTGTTTAATAAGGTGATTGATAAGGTGCGTGCAATAAGGCGACCGGGGGCGGCGGCCTATGATCTTGCTATGGTGGCCAGCGGAGTTTTTGAAGCTTTCTGGGAAGAGAGCCTTAGCCCCTGGGACACCTGTGCAGGGGTGGTTTTAGTGGAAGAGGCTGGTGGAAGAGTCACTCAGCGGAATGGTGAGAGCTACGACCCCTTTAAAACCAGTATTTTGGCAACGAATGGGCGCCTTCACTCGGAATTTGTTAAAATGTTGAGTCTAGACCCCCAGTCCTGAAACCTTTGTCCTGTCAAAAAAGCGATTCTTGAAAATTGACTCTGTCAAAGGCTCCTGGCTCGCTTTCATCGATGTAGGTCCGGGGATTTGGCTCTTTTTTGGGGCTCAAGTCCTGTCAGATCTCTACTCTACCGACTAAGGTTGTGTTGGCACTTGTGTTGCTCTTACTCACCGCAGGGAACCTCCATGAATTTGAAACTGTTCAATGGACTGGGTGGGTTCTGGAATAAAGACATGCCTTTGGTTGAGTATGGGAGGATAACGTGGCCGAAGAAAATGCAGCTCCTCAAAACGAAAGCTCTGGTGCCGGTGGAGGGGCAAAGCAAAAGCCAACCCTATTTATTATTCTGGCCGTGGTCAATATGGCTGTCATCGTTGGTGTGGGAGCCATGGTCTACATGGGTCAGAAGAAGCGCCAACAAGAGGCATCTATTGATGATGTTGTTCAAGGAGAGGTACAGCATCAAAAAGAAGAAGAGGAAAATAGAGAGTTTATTGGAAAGCTTGTTCCGCTGGAGTCTTTTCTTGTGAATTTATCTGGGAGTCGTGGCAGAAAGTTGGCAAAGATCAATATGGAGCTAGAAGTAAGTAGTGTTGAGGTGCAAGAAGAGATCAAGCAGCTCAAGCCTAAGATTAGAGATATTATTATTATAATTCTTTCTAGCAAAACTTTTGCCCAGGTTTCAACTCCTGATGGGAAAGAGCAGCTGAGAGAGGAGATACGAGATCAGGTCAATTTGTTCCTTACTAAAGGGCAGATCTCGAAAGTTTATTTTACTGAGTTTATCTCAAGTTAAGGAAGGGTTGGCATGAGTCAGGTTCTCTCACAAAGTGAAGTTGATGCGCTCTTGGCGGCTGTCTCAGAAGGTGAGATTGGCGGCGGTGATGAAGGCGGCGGTGGCGGTAGTGGCGGCGGTGGTGGAAATAATATCGTCGGCGGTAGTGGCAACAATGATGACAAGGTGGTTGTGGTTTACGACCTGACAAGTCAGGACCGAATCATTCGAGGAAGGTTGCCGCAACTTGATGTTATTTATGAAAAATTTATGCGAGCGTTTCGTGTTTCTTTATCTTCTGCACTCCGAAAAATTGCCACATTAAACCATGCGAGCACGGACTTTTTAAAATTTGGCGAATTCATTAATACTCTGCCTATGCCCACTTGCATGAGTGTTCTCAGATTCAATGCGCTTCGTGGATCGGCACTTTTTGTTATTGAGAGCAAGTTGGCCTACGCTTTGGTGGATAACTTTTTTGGAGGCGCTGATAGGCCTTATACAAAAATTGAAGGAAAGGACTTTACCCCCATTGAGTTATCTATTGTCAGAAAAGTTGTAAACCTGGCTATCGAAGACCTTGAAAGTGCATGGACCAGTGTGGAGAAAATTGATGCTTCATTTGTCAGAACAGAAATCAACCCTCAGTTTGTTGGAATTGTACCTCCAACTGATATTGTGATCGCTTCTACCTTTGATGTGGAGCTAGAAAATGCTAATGGAACTATTACATTAGTGATTCCCTACTCAACCATTGAGCCAATTAAACAGAAACTGTCCACAGGCTTTCAGGTGGAGTCGGATCAGACAGATAAAAAGATGTGGACCTCAATTATTCGAAATCAATTAATGGAGACGGATGTAGATTTAAAAGTCAATCTTGGTGAGAGTTCAATATCTTTGGATCAGCTGATGAGACTGAAAGAAGGGGATATTATTCCTCTTGATCAAGATGCTACTGGAGAATTCAATCTTCAGGTTGAAGGTGTTAATAAATTTAAAGCTTATTATGGGATACATCACGGTACGGTGGCAGTACAAGTCACTCGACCGATCACTAAGTGAGGAAAAAATGGCAGACGAAACTTCAAATCTAGCTGAATCTCTCGAAGCTGAGCTCAACCAAATGGCTGCAGAGCCGACTGAAGAGAGTGCCGGCGGTGGTGGCGATGCTGGTGGAGGAGGTGGTGATGATGGAGCCTCAGATGAAGGCGATGTCCCCAGTGCTGATGCCAGTGCTGAGCGAGACAGAAACCTTGGTCTGATTCTCGACATTCCACTGAAGGTGACTGTCGAACTCGGGAGAACAAAAATGGTTGTCAGTGACTTGTTGAACCTCGGTCAGGGAAGCGTGATCGAACTCAGCAAGCTAGCTGGTGAGCCAATGGAAGTTCTTGTTAATGACAAGTTGGTGGCTCGTGGAGAGGCCGTAGTTGTTAACGAGAAATTTGGTGTTCGATTGACGGACATCATTTCGCCGAGTGAGAGAGTTGAGCAGCTGAAATAGTTGGTCACCTACTGCTTTGCAGGTAATTGCTGAGGCAGGGATAACCAGCATAAGGCAACCTGAGAAAATGCTTTCCAGGGAGGGAAAGTTTATGGTGAGGAATAGATACATCTTCGCAGTGATTCTTCTACTTTTTTCGATGAGTTCTGAAGCAACGGGTATTGCTCTGCTTAAAAAGACTCAGACCTACACAAAAGGGTCAGCTTTTGTTGCTGAGCTTTTTTTTGATACACCGGTTGAGGTCAATAAAACCAGCATTGAATATATTAATCAAACGGTGCAGCTCAATATTCGCGGAGCCTCCATCAGTTCAGGAAAGCTTTATAAGAAAATCGAAGATAAAAGCGTCAACAGTGTTTTTACTTACCAAATTGAGCCGGACCTTATGAGAACAAGAATTATCTACAAAAAACCTCGAAAGGCAGGAGAGCTAGAGGGTTATGTTCATCTGTCTACAAAGGGTAAGAAGCTAATTGTCACTATTGAGGATCCTTCAGCTGTGGCTTCAGAAGATGTCAAAAAGCAACTCTTGGTCATTCCTCCAGTAGACCTCAATGCAGAATTGGAGCCCAAGGCCACAATGCCTGGAGACAGCGAGAGCCTTGAGGCGTCAGCCACGGCTTTGCTAGAAAGAGAATTCCTGAAAAAAACCAGTGCTTCGACGAAAATAAAAAGCACTCCAGAGCTGATAAAAAAGGCTGAGTTAAATAGTGCGAAGGTTAAAGGGTCTGAAAAAGATTTAAAAGAGTCAGAAATTCCACTGAACTTTAAAGAGAGTAATGTAGAAAAATCAGACATTAGTCCTTGGAGCAGAGTGATTATTAGTCTCATTGTTATTAGTATCGTTGGATTTTCCATGGTGATTTTTACACGACGATATAGCAAGTCAAAATCTACACCTGGTGGTAATATAAAAATTAAAGTGATCACTCAGCAAAGTATAGGTCCTAAGAAAAATCTGACAGTGGTGCGAGTGGCTGGTGAGGACATTCTTATTGGAGTGACTGACTATAATATTTCAATGATCAAATCTCTATCTTTTATAGATGACGAAGTCGCGCCTGATGTTCCTCAAAACTTTATCAATGAACTCAATCGAGTGACAGATGAGTATGTGGACAGTCGAGTGAAGGGACAGTCTACCACACCACCTTCTATACAGGCACGGGTGAGTTCTAGTACGAAGGACAGTGAAGAGGATTTTAGCATGGGAAATATAAAAGATATGATTTCCAATAAGTTGAAGGAAATGAGGCCTTTGTGAAACGTTTTTTTTCCCTGCAGACCTCTGCTTTGCTTGGGTTGGTAGCTCTTATACTTCTTTCTGGAGAAGCCTTTGCTCAAATGACTCTGCCTAACATTAACTTGGGCTTTAAAAGTACAGACAACCCCAATGAGATTGTCAATACGGTCAAGATTTTGATTGTTCTTACCGTTTTAACGCTAGCACCAGCTATTTTAATTCTCATGACCAGCTTTACAAGAATTATCATTGTGTTGAGTTTTATCAGACAGGCTTTGGGGACGCAGCAGATGCCTCCCAACCAGATGTTGGTGGGTCTGGCTTTGTTCTTAACTCTTTTTATCATGTCACCGGTACTGACCCAGATTAATAACAACGCTGTACAGCCTTTTTTAGATGGAAAAATCTCTCAGGAAGTTGCACTGACGACAGCAATGGCTCCTCTCAGAAAGTTCATGTTCAATCAGACAAGAGATGCAGATTTGGCACTTTTCGTAAAGATGTCAAAGGTTGAAGCCCCTAAAACCAGGGCTGATGTTCCCTCATCGGTGCTGATTCCGTCTTTTATTTTATCTGAATTAAAAACGGCATTTCAAATAGGATTCATTATTTATTTACCGTTTTTGGTGATCGACATGGTGGCTGCTAGTGTTTTGATGGCAATGGGTATGATGATGCTACCTCCTGTGATTATATCTCTACCCTTTAAAATCATGCTGTTTGTTTTTGTCGATGGGTGGTCATTGCTTGTAGGCAGTCTAGTAGAAAGCTTTGGGTAAGGTATGAATGAAGAACTAATATTAAAGTTGGCGCAAGAAACTCTTAAAGTGACGGCTATGCTGGCAGGACCCATGCTGATTGGCGCACTTGTTGTAGGTCTTGTGATATCGGTGCTTCAGGCAGTGACTCAAATCAATGAAGCGACCCTGACATTTATTCCTAAAATGGTAATTGTCGCAGTTGTTTTTATTATAGCAGCTCCGTGGATGATGGATGTTATTGGTGTGTTTACGGTAGATCTGTACCAGGGTATTGCTGAAATGGTGAGGAATTAATGAATATTGTTTCGTTATTCAATTTTAATGAATACGAAATGCTGGCTTTTTTTCTGGTTCTGGTCAGAATGTCGGCGTTTATAATCTCGTGGCCTATTTTTGATGCTCCTTCTGTTCCTGCCCCGATTAAAATTTTATTTTCTCTTGTGATTTCCATTATGATTTTTCCGACCATTAATTATGATCAACTGCCGGTAAACCTTCTGGAGAACAGGATTCTTCTTTTGACAGTGAAAGAGGCTTTTATAGGTTTATCATTTGGGTTTATGGCCAAAATGTTCTTTTTTGCTGTTCGCATTGCCGGTGAAATCATCAGTGTTTCTATGGGTCTATCAAGTAGCCAGTTGTTTAACCCAGCCATTGGCGCACAGGTTTCCACGGTGGAGAATTTCAAATTAATAGTCGCGAGCTTATTTTTTTTAGCTATTCATGGGCATCACCTTTTGATGAGTGGTCTCGTAGACACTTTTAGAATTATTCCTCTGAGTATAGATATGCTCAATTTAGAGCACCTGAATTCATTTGGGGTGTTTGTATCAGAGATTATGGTTGTGGGATTGAAAATATCATCGCCCGTTCTTATATCAATATTTTTTATGAACATGACTATGGCAATCATTGGAAGAACAGTCCCTCAAATCAACGTTTTGATCACGAGTCTTCCTGTAAATATTCTTGTCGGATTTATAATTATGTTTGTCTCCATTCCACTGTTGGTTTGGCAGATGCATGACCTTTTACAACTAACAACAGAAAGAATTTTTACTCTAGTAAAATCATACTGATATGGCTGAAAATAACGATCAGGAAAAAACAGAAGAGCCCACGCAGCAGCGAAGAGAGGATTTTCGCAAGCGGGGGCAGGTGGCACAAACTAAAGAGTTTGCATCAGCTCTTTTTTTATTTTCGGCCCTAGGGATGTTTTGGTTGGCGGGAAGCTTTTTTCTTAAACAGATCAGTGATGTTTTTACGTTATCATTCAGTGACTTTTTGGTTAAGTCTGTGCGAGAGGGAGACTGGATTTCTGCGGCGGGCTTTGCTGTTGAAAAAGTATTTTTAATAACGAGCCCTATATTTGGATTCTTATGGATTATGTCTTTTGCCTCTGGAGCTTTGCAGGTGGGATTTCTATACAACGAAGAAGCTTTGCAATTTAAGCCTGAAAGATTGAACCCTACCGAAGGCCTTAAGAAGATATTTAGTATTCGATCAGCTGTCGAAGGAATCAAAGCTGTTGCTAAGGTGATGGTTGTTGGTGGAATTTCATATCTTATTTTGAGAGATGAAATTGTAGTAATTCCCCAGCTGGTGACCTTCTCTATTGATCAATTATTTGGATATATTGGAGAGGTTATCTTTAAGCTGATCGCTGCGGTTGGATTTTTTGTTTTAGTTATTTCAGGTTTGGATTTTTTATTTCAGAAATATGATATCGAAAAAAAAATGATGATGTCTCGACAAGAAGTCAAAGAAGAGATGAAGTCCAGAGAGGGAGATCCTCTGATTAAGGCACGTATTAAAAAAGTGCAGAGAGAGTTGGCAAATAAACGAATGATGGAAGATGTGCCAAAAGCTGATGTTATTGTCACCAATCCGACACACATATCTGTGGCTCTTAAATACGATGAAACCATGGTTGCTCCAACAATTATCGCTATGGGAGCAGATAATATTGCATTCAAGATTAGAGAGGTTGCTAAGGAGTATAATATTCCTCTTGTAGAAAATAAGCCCTTGGCGAGAACTATGTACAAGACACTGAAAATTGGACAAGCAATACCCAGAGAGCTTTACACGGCTGTGGCAGAAGTATTGTCATATGTTTATAAATTGAGAAGAAAGCAAAAAGGCAGGATTTAGTGGATCAGGTTTTTCAGTTTTTAAAGCGATTTGAGCGCATCACCAAGAATGTAGACTTAATGGTTGCTGTCGGCCTTGTTGGTATTTTGACAGTTATGATGATCCCCCTTCCTTCGGTGCTTTTGGACTTGGCTCTGACGGGGTCTTTGACCTTAGCTCTTTTGGTACTTTTGGTTGCTATTTATACAGATAAATCTTTAGATTTCTCCGTATTTCCCAGTCTATTATTAATGACCACTTTGTTTCGTTTGTCTTTGAACGTGGCTTCCACTCGATTGATTTTAGCTGAAGGGCACAACGGAGATGGAGCTGTTGGGCAGGTGATTGCAGCGTTTGGAAATTTTGTTGTTGGTGATAACTATGTCATTGGACTCATTGTTTTTATAATTCTTGTTGTGATTAACTTCATTGTTATTACAAAAGGTTCAGGAAGGGTTGCAGAAGTTGCTGCACGGTTCACTCTGGATGCCATGCCAGGAAAACAAATGTCTATTGATGCTGATCTCAATTCTGGACTTATCACTGAACAGCAGGCAAGGGATCGACGCAAAGAGATTGAGGCTGAGGCAGATTTTTATGGAGCTATGGATGGTGCCAGTAAGTTTGTCCGTGGTGATGCTATCGCTGGAATTATTATTACGTTGGTAAATATTATTGGTGGTCTTCTTGTGGGTGTTTTACAAAGAGGCCTTGGTGTGGGAGATGCTGCGCAAACCTATACAATGCTGACCATAGGGGATGGTCTGGTTTCACAAATTCCAGCTCTGATTATTTCTACGGCTGCGGGTATGGTTGTGACCAGAAACTCCAGTAATAAAAATGTTGGTCATGAAATGGCAGGTCAACTGTTTCTCAAGCCGAGAGCTGTGGCCATTGTTGGTGTAATTTTAGGGTTGCTGGCCTTGGTCCCGGGATTGCCAACGGTTCCATTTTTATTAATGGGTGGAGTTATGGGAACTGTGGCCTGGGTCATCAAAAAATATGGTGAAGAAAAGGTTGAGATAGAGCGTCGACTTGAGGAGGAAGAAGCTCGAAAACCTCAAAAGGAAAATATCGAAAACCTGCTGCCTTTGGATATGGTTGAATTGGAGGTAGGATACGGGCTTATCAATATTGTAGAGTCGGACCAAAGTGGTGACTTACTGGAAAGAATTGTCAGTATACGAAAACAATTTGCAATTGATATGGGGATTATTGTTCCAAGTATTCATATACGCGACAATTTACAGCTAGAACCTGGTGAATATCGTGTATTGATCAAAGGTAACAAGGTAGGAGGTGGTTTTCTTAGGCCAGATTGCATGATGGCAATGGACCCAGGCAATGTGACTGAGGCTGTAGATGGAGCTCCCACTAAAGAGCCTGCATTTGGCTTGGATGCCCTATGGATTTCTAAAGCTCAAAAAGAAGAAGCAGAGCTTTCTGGGTATACAGTGGTGGACCTTCCAACAGTGATGGCCACCCATATAACGGAGATCTTAAGGTTGCATGCCTTTGAACTATTTGGGCGTCAGGAGGCCTCTTCGTTGATTGATAATTTCAAAAAGAGTTATCCGAAAGTGGTGGAGGAGCTCATCCCAGAGGCACTAACTTTAGGAGGGGTCGTTAGGGTTTTGCAGAACCTTTTGAAAGAGCAAGTGTCTATCAGGGATTTATTGACAATCTTTGAGACTTTGGCTGACGAGTCTTCCAAAAGCAAAGACCCTGAGGTTTTAACGGAAGCTGTGAGAAAATCTCTGTGTCGAAGTATCACCTCAAAGTATGTTTCTGAAGAGGGGCAGGTGCCCGTAATCACTTTAGATCCTCATTTAGAGGAACTCATCTCTAACTCATTGATTCAGACAGAGCAGGGAACTCAGTTGGTGATGGACCCTCAATCAGCACATCACCTGGTATCTCAGATTGCTAAAACAATTGAAACTCATCCTGAAATTGCAGGACAGCCAATTTTAATGACGTCGCCAACAGCAAGAAGGCATATTTATAAACTAGTGAGTCGTTTTATTCCGCAGCTTGTCGTTTTATCTCATAACGAACTCTCAGCAGAGGCTCAGGTAGCTTCTGTAGGAACAGTGGAGATGGCCCATGCAGGTTAAAAAATTTGAAGCAAGATCCATGAAGGAAGCTCTGGAAATGGTCAAGGCCAATTTGGGTCCAGAAGCTATTATTTTGAATGCTAAAGATATAAGAGGTGGGTTTGGTCTCGCCGGGGAAAAGAGCGTTGAAGTTACTGCGGCAGTTTCTGAAGAAATGCTTCGAAAAAAAGCTTTAGCTGAAAAAAAACTTAATCAAGTCAACAGAGATAGGTATTCAGGAGCTCCGGCAAAAAAACAAAAAGAATTTATTGATCGGATTTTTGAACAACAAAGGCGTGAGCGAGATCAAAAAATGAGAAAAATAACCTCGACACCTTATATTGATATCAGTGACAGTGATCAGCCGTCCTGGGTGCAAGAGCTGACGCCTCCTCAGAAAGTGCCAACGGTACCTTCTGAGGAGACAGAGGGTGTTCAAGCTAAAAAAAGAATTAAGGGGGCTGCAGCACGAGCATTTGATGGAGCCATGGACTTTTTTAAAGAGGAAGAGACTGAGCAGGAAAAAGTATTACAGACTTTAGGACAGAGAAATGAGGCTGCAGCTGAAGAAGAAGACTATGAGATTCTTCGCTTAAAAAAAGAAATTTATAGACTAAAAAAGATGGTTAGAAACTTTCAGCATGTGCCACAGACTTTTACAACTTTGCATCCAGGGGCTGATGAGGGTATTCCCTTTGAGTTAAGCTTTATGTACGAAAAACTTCAAAGAGTTGGAGTAAGAAAGGCATTTGTAGTTACGGCTTTGAAAGAACTGGAGAACGCCCTTTCCAGAGAGAGGCTAAAGAAAAAAGCCTTTGTTAGTGCTTGGATGGCCAAATACATTCTAGATCACACAAGAATTGCCGAAAACAGAACATTGAATAAGTATCATGTATTTGTGGGGCCTTCAGGGCATGGCAAGACAGCTTCTCTGGTAAAGCTGGCGAGTCATATGGTCATCTGCGAAAAAAAATCTGTAGCGATTGTAACTACAGACACTCGCAAGCTAGGGGCTGCTGAGCAATTAAAAATCTACGCTCAAATTTTAAATGTTCCATTTGCTGTCATTCGTAGAAAGCAGGACTGGCAGATTTTGGACCAGAAGTTAGCAAAGGTGGATGCTATTTTTGTGGATTCACCGGGAATGAACCTCAAGGCCATAAACGAAACTGACTTTTTAAGAGATATCATGCCTCCGGAAACTGGGGGAAGGTCTATTCACTATGTTCAGAGCGCTTTGGCTAGAGATGAGGCCGCCTTTGAAGCGGCGAGCAGGTACAAGATGTTGGGAATTGACGATGTTATATTTACCAATATTGATGAAACGACACATCATGGAATCATTTTTAATTTTCAACAAAAATTTGATATTCCACTTCACTCATTTGGGATTGGCACTCAAATTCCTGAAGATTTTGAGCCAGCCACAAAAGAGCGAGTGGTTGATTTGATTTTCAAACTAACAAATATGAGAAAACAAGAGGCGATCAATGAGTAATATTTTATATCAGGGGCAAATTATGAAATCGCAAACACGGACGATCAGTGTGACTTCAGGTAAAGGTGGTGTTGGAAAAACAACCACAGTGGCGAACTTAGCCTACTGTCTTGGTCAGGCAGGAAAAAGAACACTGATTCTGGATGGTGACCTAGGAATGGCCAATGTGGACATCATGTTTGGCATTCGAGTCAATTCAGGAATTCATGAGGTGTTCTCTGGAAAAAGAACATTAGATGAGATCATTGTTTCGGTTTCAGAAAATGTGGATTTGATCCCTGGAGGTAGTGGTGTTTATGGGTTGCACAATTTGGGGTTTGCTCAGAAGCAGGTTCTTTTGCAGCAAGTGGGTCAGTTGGATCAATCTTATGATTATATGATTATTGATACGGCTCCAGGCATTGATGATAATGTTCTTTATTTAAATGCTGCATCCCAAGAGATTCTTGTTCTCGTCACTCCAGACCCATCGAGCTTGGCAGATGCCTACGCCATCATAAAAGTACTCCACCAAAAGCACCAAGAAAACCGCTTCTCTATTTTGTGTAATCAGGTGAAAGACGAGAAAGAGGCCCTTCGCGTATATCAGAGAATTACAGATGTGGCTGATCAGTTTCTGTGCGTAAGTCTGGATTATAAGGGATTTATTCCGGCAGATCTCAATTTGAGACAAGCAACAAGGTCGCAACAATTGGTTTGCAGAGGGCTGGCAGAGTCTGCATCCTCTCGGAAGTATTTAGAATTAGCTGAAAAAATAAGTGCCCCCGGAGATTTTATGGAGCTCAAGGGCTCTATTCAGTTCTTTTGGGAGCAGCTTTCAGGTGTGGCATGAAAAGATTAGGACTTTTAGGTGACATCTCATTTTGATAAAATAAGAGGCAAGGGCAGGGATATAGATGACCAGTAATAATAGCAATTCACTATTACGAAAATATAAGGAAGAGCCAAACAAGCTCACGTCTCAGCAAAAAGATAAATTGATTATGGAGTATGCTCCTTTGATCAAATTTATCGCCCAAAAAATTGCTGTTCGCCTTCCATCAAATATTGAGCTTGATGACCTTATCTCCAGTGGAGTGATAGGGTTGATGGACGCGATCGAAAAATATGACCCCACCAGAGATAACAAATTTAAAACCTACGCGGAGTTTCGTATTCGTGGGTCTATTTTGGACGAGTTGCGCGCACAGGACTGGGTTCCCAGAAGTGTTCGCGATAAGGCCAAACTATTGGATAGAACCTTTGTAAACCTGGAGGCAGAGCTGGGGCGTTCTCCCACAGATGAAGAAGTCTGTGAGAAGCTGGGAATCACTATTGATGAGTTTCATGACATGGTTAATCAGGTGCGACCAGTGAGCGTTCTTTCCATTGATGATCAGGCGACCTATTCTAATGTAGACAAAAAATCCATTTTGAACCTGATTGAAGGCTGTAAGTTGAATAATCCGTTCAACCAGTTGAATATGAAATCAGTGAAACAAGTTGTGACTCAATCCATTGAGGATCTACCAGAGAGGCAGCGACTGGTGCTGTCGCTGTATTATTACGAAGACTTAAACTTAAAAGAGATCGGAAAAATTCTGAGAGTGACGGAGTCGAGAGTGTCCCAGTTGCATGCTCAAGCTATTTCACGTCTGCGAGCCAAGCTGTCCCATCACTTCGAGGAGCAAGAAATCGAAGCCTCCTAAAAATAGGCTCTGAGATCTTCTCTATCCACGTCAGGAAAAGCTTTTAGGGGTGTGTAATTAATGGCCTGATAGGCGATTTTTTAGGTCTTCTTCGAGTGCAGCTTTAATTTTTTTCATCACCCGCACTTCCATTTGTCGAACAGCCTCTCGGGAGACGCCATGTTTTTCGCCGATCTCCTGGAGTGTTACGGGGGAGTCGGTCAGTAGACGAGAGTCAAGCAACTCTTGTTCTCTTTCATTCAGTTCCGGACGGATGTCTTCAATCTTCTGACGGAGAAGCTCCACCTCTTCGGCAGTTCCGAGGGCCTCTACCAGGGAGTCATCAAAGTTTTCTGACTGAAAGTCCATCAATGTGGAGTTGCTACCGTCGCTACCTCCGGGGCTAACGGGTTGGTCTAGGCTCACATCTCTACCGGTGAGTCTCTGGTGCATGATTTCAATCTCCTCTTCAGAGATTCCTAGTTTTCCACTGAGCTGGGCAATGCCTTCTCGGTACCCCAGCCTTTCCAATTCTTGCTTTTGTTTTTGAAGTTGATAAAACAATTTCCTTTGGTTAGCTGTTGTACCAATGCGAACCATGGAGTACTGGCGCATCAAGTACTCTTGAATGTAACCTCGAATCCACCAAACCGCATAGGTGATAAGTCGTACGCCTTTGTAGGGGTTGAATTCTTTCACCGCATGCATCAGACCCACATTGCCTTCTTGAACCAGGTCAATCAGTTTAGAGCCAAATTTGGTGTATTCTGCAGCCACTTTAACCACAAATCGTAGGTTGGCTGTCACGAGAGCTTCGGCGGCCTTGGGGTCGCCCGTCTCTCGGTACCTGATGGCCAACTTCTGTTCTTCTTCACGGGAGAGCACAGGGTATTTTGAAACTTCTGCCATATAGCGACTCATGGCATCGGTGGGGGCGAGTGCTTTGGAATCAGTTTCCGAGGGCCGAGTGAGTTCTTCAATGATCTCTTCTTCAGAAAGATCGTCCCCTTCGTTAGCGCTCATTTCTACAATCTCGGGAGTCAATGCATCATCCTCAAGATCAATGATTTCTGATTCTAGAGCAGGGCTTTCTGAAGGGGCTTTTTTCTTTGAGGACGTGTTTTTCTTTTTTTTACGGAAAGCCATAGGCCTTGGACCCTCATACTACCCTAGCAGGGAGTCCACCTTTTTCTCCAGAGTTTTTTGAACAAGGCCCTTTACAAGACCTAGATGGAAGGGCAGATCTACAACAAGTTCAAGGGCAGAGCCCTCACCTTCTGGCTTGATATTCATATTGGCCTTGAACTGTTTACCTTTGGCGATACCGCTTAAGTTTCCGGAGTCAAAGTCACATTTATAGCCAGGATCTAGTTTTTGCAGTTCTTTGTCGTTTTCCAGCAGATCTGTGATTTTGTTGAAACAGTCCTGGGGGCTAAGAGTGCAGGTTTTGTTAATTTTTACAGTAGGCATAGGCAGACACTACCCCCTTTCTTAGTAAATGTCTAGAGCGGAAGTATTTATAGGGCCACGTCCTTACGATTTCTTGATCCTGGTAGGTCTTCGTGAGAGAGTTAACGCCTCGAATATGAAGGGCTTATAAGGTGTCAGAGTGAATGCTTTAAAGACGTACAAGAGGTCTCAGTACTGTGGCCACCTAAGTGTGGAGTTGGTGGGTCAGGAAGTCACTTTAATGGGTTGGGTGGATACCCGTAGGGATCATGGAAACCTGGTGTTTGTGGACCTCAGGGATAGGGAGGGGCTTGTGCAGGTGGTATTGAATCCATCTGAAGAGGCCACTCAATCTGCAAAGGATTTTCGTAATGAGTATGTGATCGCTTTAAGGGGAATTGTTCGAAAGCGTCCTGAGGGGATGGTTAATAAAAAAATTCCTACTGGAGCTGTGGAGGTTGAAGCGACTTCTTGTGAAATTCTCTCCGAGGCTCAGGCGCTGCCCATTCAGGTAGACGATGATAAAGTCACCGAAACCATGCGCTTGAAGTACCGTTATTTGGATCTTCGCTCTAAAAATCTGCAAAGTAAATTGATCACTCGCCATAAGGTCATGCAGCTGGTGCGACAGTATCTTTCAGACCTTGGTTGTATTGAGGTAGAAACTCCAATTCTTTATAAGTCAACTCCAGAAGGGGCTCGAGATTATTTGGTTCCCTCAAGGGTCACTCCGGGGTTTTTCTATGCTCTCCCTCAAAGCCCGCAAACACTGAAGCAGTTATTAATGATTGGCGGAATGGACAAATACTTTCAGATCTGTCGTTGCTTTCGGGATGAGGATTTAAGGGCTGATCGGCAGCCAGAGTTTTCTCAGATAGATATTGAAATGAGCTTTGTGGATGCTGATGATATTATGGAATCTCAAGAGGGGCTGGTTCGAAGACTTTGGAAAGAGCTTAAAGGCGTTGATATTCCTGAAATTCCTCGCATGACCTTTCAAGAGGCGATGGATCGCTTTGGATCTGACAAGCCCGACCTGAGAAACCCATTGGAGTTAGTGGACATGTCGAAGTCATTAAAGAACTCAGGGTTCAAGGTATTTGATGAAACTGTCGCTCGTGGAGATGTTATTAAGGCCTTGGCTGTACCCGGAGCTGGAACCTACTCTCGGGGGCAAATGGACAAACTTACAACTCTTGCCAAGCAAATGGGGGCTAAGGGGCTTGTGTGGATCAAGTCTGACAAGGGTGGGTTGAACTCTCCTATTGCCAAGTTTTTTGATAAAGAGGCCTTTCAAAAAATTTTTAATGATGCCGGTGGAAAAGACGGTGGGGCCGTTTTTATTGTGGCTGATACTTTTGACATATCCTGTGCAGCCCTCTCGGCTTTGAGAAATTACCTAGGAGTTGAACTGAACCTGATTGACGCATCCACTGATCGTCATTTGTGGGTGACGGACTTTCCGTTATTGGAATATTCTCCAGATGAAAAGCGCTGGGTGGCTCGGCACCACCCTTTTACCACAGTGGTGGATGAGGACCTGGATATTTTGATGAATGGTGAAGACAGTCAGTTCGGAAGCCTTAAGGCTAAGGCGTACGACCTAGTCTGTAACGGCTATGAAATGGGTGGAGGCTCTGTTAGGATTCATCGGCAGGATGTACAAACGGCCATGTTTAAGGCTTTGGGGTTTACTCCTGAAGAGACCAAAAGAAAATTTGGTTTCTTCATAGAAGCTCTCAATTACGGAACTCCACCTCACGCGGGGATTGCCTGGGGATTGGATCGTTTGGTGATGATCTTGGCTGGCACAGATGCCATTCGCGATGTGATTGCTTTTCCAAAGACAGCCAAAGCCTCAGATATGATGGCCAGCTCTCCAGGAATTGTGGAGCAAGAGCAGCTTTTAGAGTTAGGGCTTCGTTTGGGGCAGCAGGCAGAAAAGAATGTTGCTGAGGCTAAAGCTGAAGAAACTTGATATCAAAGGGAATGAGGGCATTTGTTGAATAAACCGGCTTTTAAACTCAAAAAAACAGCCATGGACCCCGTCAGGCACATACCCAGATATGGTAGTTACCTGATCCAGACTCTTTTTTCTCCAATTCTTATTTTCTTTGCTGTATTGGGAAACGTTTGCTTGGGGGCTGGGATCTATGTTTTTTTTACCCATGAACAGGGTGTAAACCCTCATGTGGAAACCTGGTTTGATGCTCTTTGGTGGGGGATGGCCACAGTAACGACGGTGGGATATGGAGATATTGTTCCCATGACGGTAGAGGGTAAGATTGCCGGAATATTTTTGATGCTGACGGGGTTGATACTTTTTATCAGCTTTTCTGCCATGCTTGTATCGATGTTTTTTACCAAAGCTGAAGTAGATATTGCGCACACGCAAACTGTCACTCACGCAGAATTTAAAGCTGTTATGGATGAGCTGAAAATTCTTCGACAGGAGATTCAGTCATTAAAATCCTCGACCTGAACCCATGTTTTGTAAAATAATGAGAATAACAAGACTATGGTCCACTTATGTCTACGAATGAGACACCGATAAATAAGATGGAAGAGCAATGGATGGCTCTTTTCAAAGACTTCACAGGAGGTGAAGGAAATGGAAAAAATAAGTGGAATTGTGCCGGCATCTAGCCGGGTGACTTCTGTCAACCTGAAAGACTCACAAACTCTGCGGCCAGGAGTCCCCAACTTTGGTGCTCCTGTTGGCAAAGCGGCCATCAATGGCGGAAGTGAACCAACAACTGCAGAAAAGGCAGTGGCTGCACATAATGCGCTCATGTCGAGAAGAAGTGGAGATGCCCATCATCCACAGTTGATTAAAGATATGACAGACAAGTTTTTTATGCGCAATACTTCAGGGCCTGGTGAAGTCGTCGATGATATCGACCTGAATTTCACTATGGACATCGGTTCCACAGCTCCGGCGGTGGAAAGTGTTCCCCTGGATGTTCCAGAAACGACTTTGGCAGCTCAAAGTGTTGAGCCAGGTCCAGAAGTCTCAGAGCCTGAGTGGTTATTGGCTGAGGCCTCAGCAGATGATTCAGACTATGTTCCTCCGGGGTCCTATCTGGATGTTACAGCTTGAGCGGTTGATTTCATATTCTGGTTCCAACAAGAATCCATGATGCTCAAGCCCTGAAAGGCGCATCACTTCACGGATGCGTCTTGTTCCATGATGCCTCTCTGTAACAACAATTTTATCTAATGACACTTGAATCAATTTTCTGATGGTGTCCAGTGACCATTGAGGTGCACCCATTTGCACCAGCATTTCTAGTCTCCAAAGAGCTTCTCTCGCTGATTTGGCATGCAGGCTTCCCAAAAAACCAGAGTGTCCTGTTGATAGAGTGAGCAAAAGGTCTTTAGCTTCAGGGCCTCGAACCTCTCCAACAAGAATGCGGTCCGGACGCATTCTTAAAGCCTGCATGAGCAGGCTCTGTTGATTAACCAGTGGAAGGTTGTGGCTAGCTAGGCGAGTCAGCATCTTTACAGAGACTGAGTTAGGCACAATCAACTCATCCGTATCTTCAATGAGGATAAGCCTTTCCATAGAATGAGCTTTTTGTATTAGGGCGTTGATAAGTGTTGTTTTACCGCTTCCTGTTGTACCAACAATTAATAAATTTTCTTTTTTTTGAAAGCTGGTTAATAACTTATCGGCCAGTTGAGGGGTCATCATTTTGTGATTGATTAAATCGTTGAGGCTCCAATGTCGTTCGGAGTGACGTCGAAGGGTCAACTGTATTGAATTATTACAGATGGGGTTTCTGACAAGATGAACACGAAAACCATTCCATGAACCATCTATAAATGGCATTGTCAAAGTTGGATGTCTACCAATGGTGTCAAAAATTCTGTTAAAAAATCGATCTAGAGTAAACGCACACTGAAAGTGATCATTGTGTTGATAAATAAAACCTGATTTTTCAAAATGAACATAATCTTGATTCATCATTATTTCTGTAATCGATGGATCTAGAATCAATTCTTCGAGGGGGCCATGACCAAAAAACTCGGCTTGTATTCTTTTTTGAGCGGCTTTAGGAAGTTCCAGGATAGCACTGCGTATTATTTCTGATGTTTTTTGTTTTTCATCCTCTGGGGCCAGAAGATGAAGGTTTTTTTTCTGAAGTGAAGCTTCAATTTGATTGAGTATATTATTGGTGTGTACTTGTAGATTCAAAGGGCATCTCCGGTTTCATCGAGTCCAATTGAGAGGGTAGTAAAACTTTAGAAGTAACAAAAATCAAAAGCTCGGTCTTTCTTTGCCGATATTTAGGACTGCCAAAAAGACGCCCAATCAGAGGGATTCTTGAGATCCAGGGGAGCCCCTGTCTGAAATGATTTTCTGAATCTCGAACAAGTCCTGAAATAACCACTGTCCGACTACGATCCAGATCAAAGTGGGATTTAACCCTATTGACTTCAAAAATAGGAAGTTGTCCAGTGGTGTGGCTAAGGTCGGGAATGGAGACTTCCGACTCCACTGTTAGGCTCATTCGTCCATGATTATCTGCCCGTGGATGAAAGTTCATGAGAATACCATATTTTTTCCACTCCACACTTTGGGACCCCCACCCAGAAATCTGTATAGGAATTTCTCCGCCAGCATGAAACTCCGCCTTTTCACCACTTCGAGAAAGCAGTTGCGGCTTGGCAAGAATTCTTCCATTGCCGGAGCTCTCCATGAGAGTTAATTTTGCAGAGAGTTCTCCTGGAAGATACTTGGGAAGAATGGTTGTGCGATACATACCAGGTGCCGTTTCAGTTCCCCACAGTATTCCCATTTCCTGTTCAAATGTTTGATCCACTTCAGCCAGAACCAACGAGAGCATTACCGAAGGTTTTTGTGAAATTTGCCTAGGGTCTATCTCAATGGGAAGGCCTAAATACGAGAGCTGTTTTTTGATGGATTCTTGAGTTTTTTTATATCCAGGATCCAGACGTATTCCAGGTCTGGGCTCCAAGTACAACGAGTCGGGAGAAACGCCAGCATTAAGTAACTTCTCTTGAAGCCACTGTTGAACCTCTGATTGAATATTTCGGCTGACAGCTGCTTGCAGTTGGTAATGAAGTTTGGTTTTTAGACTTACAGAGGTAAGGTTTTTCCAGTCAGAGATTCTGAGCAGGCGTCCTCCAATAATAATTCCATTTTTAGGAGACCACTCAAGCTCCAAGCCCCTTTTGTCTTTCAGGTATTCTTGCAGGATTTTTAGCTGCGTTCGAGTCTTTCCGGGAACTACATGGACGAAAAAACTCTTTTGTCCTATCGAGAGCAGGGAGCTTCCAGTACGACGGCCAGTCACCCTTAATGAGGAGCCGAGGTCCATAATCCCGACTATTTTACCATTTTCCACAGAAACCGTTGATGTACCGACATCTTTGATAACCTTAAATTCTCCTGGAGCTAGAAATACAGGGGCGGTGGCCCTTCCCTGTGAGCAGAAGCAGAGTAAAAGTAAAAAACGAAACATATTGAAAAAAAATGCAAGTGCTGGGCCACCCTCTACGCTGGTACAACATTGACTGACAAAGGAGTTTTTTGAGGCGTATCCGGTTCTCGGGCGCAGGAGCGCTGCGCAATAGCTCTATTGAATGTTTCTCAAAAAGAGTGATACAAGAGTTTCTATCGATTCGATTTGAATTTTTCAGGATTTTTGGAACTGAGATGATTGCAAGTCAGATCGGTAGAAGTCACCTGGACGGGTTTTCCGCCGGGATGATGTTAGAAGCGGTCTCAAAAATAGAGTGACCTCATTTTTTGGAAAAGGACTTGATCCCTTGAGACGAGTACCCAGTTATCCAAGTTATGCCCTGATTGGGTCTGGCCGCTTGGCCTGTCACCTGTCGTTTTATTTATCTCAAACAGAAAAGCTCTTTGTTCAGTGGTCTCGCAACTCGGATCCAAACTTTAATACATTTTTTGATCCTAATAACTGGGAGCGACTGAAAAAAACCATTCAAGGAAAAAGTTTTATATTATTGGCAATATCTGATGATGCCCTACCAGAACTCATTAAAAATATTGCCGGGTTCAAAAGTGAAAAACAGACACTCATTCACTTTTCTGCAGCTCACAGTTTTGAAAAAGCCTGGGGGTTACACCCCTTGATGACATTTGGCCAAGAGCTAAATGCCATAAAAAGTTACTCAAAGATTCCGTTTTGTGAGCCACAAGAATATGAGGGTTTGTTTCAGAAGGTTTTTCCCGGTTGGAGCAACCCTGTATTTTCTTTGAATAGGGATCAGCGTAAATATTATCACGCCTGTTTGGTTGCTGCGGGAAACTTCACCTCTTTGCTTTGGCAGATGGTAGAAGATCGATTTGAACAAGAACTGCAGCTGAACCCTGAAGTATTAAAGCCCTACCAGTTCCAGATTTTTGAAAATGTTAAAAGAAGTGTAAAAACATCGTTGACGGGCCCATTAGCTAGAGGTGATAGACAAACCATAAAATCCAATTTAGAAGCTCTGACGGGAGACCCTCTTAAAGATATTTATCAATCCTTTACAGATGTGTTTGCAGGTAGGAGGTTCGATGAAAAACATACCTGAGTTTCAAAAGGCCTTTGAAAATAAAGCTAAAATAGCAATGTTGACTTGCTACGATTATTGGACCGCAAAACTCTTGGCAGAGTCTAATATAGATGCTTTGTTGGTCGGAGACAGTGTGGCTATGGTTATGCATGGACACTCCTCTCCTGTAGCAGCGACTTTAGATATGATGTGTTTGCATACAGAGGCTGTCCGCAGAGGTGCACCGAACAAGGCCATTGTGGCTGATTTGCCGTTTATGACTTTTAGAAAAGATTTAGTAACCGGCTTAACTGCAGCAGAAGCCCTGGTGCGTGCTGGAGCCAATGCTATCAAATTAGAGGGCCTTAAAGGGCATGAAGAACTTGTGGAAAGGCTTGTGGATTCCGGTGTGCCTGTCATGGGACACCTTGGGCTGACTCCACAAAGTGTTAATGCTTTTGGAGGTTTTAAAGTGCAGGGGCGGGGACACAGACAGTCAGAAGAAATTCTTGATCAGGCAAAAAGCCTGGAATCTTTAGGGTGTTTTTCTGTGGTACTGGAATGCGTTCCCTCGTCTCTAACCACAGTGATTCAGAAAAGTCTGAATATTCCAACTATTGGAATTGGGGCAGGGCCTGATTCTGCTGGACAGATTTTGGTACTGCAGGACCTCTTGGGAGTAGATCGGAGTTTTCAACCAAAGTTTTTGCGTTATTTTGCCAACCTTGAACAGGATGTGACTTCCGCTATCAATACTTATTGTCAGAGCGTTCAGCAGGGAGTTTTTCCTTCGCCGAAGGAGTGTTACGAATGATTGAGCTGCAGTTATCTGAGCAAATGAGGCAATGGAGAAAACAGGTGTCACTAAAAAAAGTGATTGGCTTGGTTCCCACAATGGGAGCTTTGCATGAGGGACATCTTTCTTTGCTAAAGAAAGCTCGCGAGGAGTGTGATGTTGTCGTGGTGAGTATTTTTGTAAACCCCACTCAATTTGAAGACTCAAACGACTGGGCCATTTATCCTAAAACTTTGAGTCAAGATATATCTCTACTGAAGACGGCAGGTGTGGATGTTGCCTTTTTACCAACGGTGGATCAAATATATCCAGAGGGAGATCACTTTCAATTGACAGAAGACTCTCTGAGTCGGTTGTTTTGTGGAGCCCATCGGCCGGGACACTTTAGAGGTGTTTTAACTGTAGTTATGAAGTTGTTTCACCTTATAAAGCCCCATCAGGCTTACTTTGGAGAAAAGGATTTTCAGCAATTGCAATTGATCAAAGGCATGGTAGAGGCCTTTTTTATGGATATTAAAATTTGTCCTTGCCCGACTGTTCGTGAAGCTGACGGTCTTGCTTTAAGTTCCAGAAATAGCCAGTTGACACTAGAACAAAGAAGTCAGGCGGTGGAGCTTCATAAGATCCTTCAAGTCAGCCCTTCTGCAAGTTCAGCAAAATCTGTACTCAGTCAGAAGGGGTTTTTGGTGGATTATGTAGAGGACTATCAGGGGCGACGTTTGGGAGCTATTCGTTTGGGAAAAGTGAGGCTGATCGATAATGTCATCTTGTAGTGGAAAAAACATTGTTGTGGTTCTAACAGGATCTATTGCTTGTTACAAGGCGGCTACTTTGATTTCTCGGTTGGTGCAGGCTGGAGCCCATGTGAAAACTGTAACCACTCGCTCTGCTCTGAAGTTTTTAGGAGAGGCAACATTGGAGGGCCTCACTGGAAATAAAAATCATTGTAATACTTTTGAAGCCGGAGAAATGATGAAGCATATTCATCTGGCACGTTGGGCCGATCATATTGTTGTTTACCCATGTACGGCCCATTACTTGGCTCAATGGGCTCAAGGCCTAGCACCGGACTTGGCTTCTACCCTCATGTTGGCAAAAACTCCTGAGGTGTCTGTGAGCTTTGCACCGGCAATGAACCCAGTGATGTGGGAAGCTTCAATAACTCAAAAAAATCTTCAGCAAGTGATTCAATCAGGGGCTGTATTATGGGCTCCCGAAAAGGGAGAAATGGCTTGTGGAGAATCTGGACTTGGTCGCTTGGCAGACCCTGAAGGTGTTTTTCTGCAGTTGCAACGTGGATTTGAAGATCAGGGGTCTGTTCTTGTGACCTACGGAGGAACTGTCGAAGCCATTGATCGTGTTCGAGGAATCACTAACTTTTCCACAGGAAATACTGGCCGGCGGATCTGTGAACAACTGGTACGGAGAGGCTTTTCTGTGACAGCTGTCCATGGGTCTCGCGCTCCAGAGGCCGCTGGAGCGCATCACAATCTTGTTTTTTCAGGTTTTAAAAGTTTACATGACTTACTAAAAACTCAACTTAAAAAAATGTCCTATGACAGTGTGATTCACTTGGCCGCTGTGAGTGATTTTAGTGTGGATAAAGTAGTGGATGCACAAGGGAAAAGCTTGAACCAACAAGGTAAAATTTCTAGTTCTGATGACTTAGTCATACATATGAAAAAAAACCTGAAAATTCTTAATCAACTAAAAGGCTGGTCTACGAATAAGGGTATTCAGGTTATAGGTTTTAAACTAACGGTTGATGACAGTTCAGCAATGGTGATGCAAAAGGTAAGGGCTCTCTTTAGCAGTAGAGGCGTGGATTTTGTGGTACACAATGATTTGTCTTCTGTAAGGGAGCAGCACTCTTACTGTATCTACAATACAGACCTCAAGGTGGTATCTGCAGGCCAAGGAAAGCGAGCTCTGACGGAGGACTTAATTCAGTGTATTCAGTACTCATCAGGTAATAAAAAAATAATAAATAATGAGGTGACGTTATGATGCTGACTTTAGACGTGGGGAACTCTCAGATATTTGGAGGTGTGTTTCTTGGTGAGAGTCTTACGTTGCAATTTCGCATGTCCTCTGGTCAGGCTTCAACCTCCGATGAGTATGGATTATTTTTGAGAAACATCTTAAAAGAAAATGAGATTGACTTTAGAGATATCAAAGAAATTTCTCTTTGCAGTGTTGTTCCTGATAAAATCCACTCTTTAAAAAATGGATGTAGAAAGTACTTCGACATGGAGCCATTTATTTTGCAGGCAGGTGTTAAAACGGGACTCCAGATTAAATATCATAATCCTTTAGAGGTAGGGTCCGATCGTATTGCCGATGCTATGGCTGCCACTCATTTATATCCAAACACAAACCTTATTGTGATTGATTTTGGAACGGCCACAACCATCGAAGCGATTTCTGCCAAAAGAGAGTTTTTGGGAGGAGCCATTTTGCCGGGTCTTCGAATTTCTATGGAAATGCTGGAGCAACGGACTTCACGTCTGCCCTCTGTCGAAATTGTTAAAGGAGGTAACGTCGTCGGGAGATCTACGACAGAAAGCATTCAATCAGGCCTTTATTATGGCCACTATGGCTCCGTTCGTGAGATTTTGCGCCAAACAACTTTACAGGCATTTAACGGAAAACAGCCTAAGGTGATTGGAACAGGTGGATTTGCAAGCCTCTTTGCCGGAACAGATCTTTTTGATAAGGAGGTTCCGGAATTGGTTTTAAAAGGGTTGTTTTTGGCTAAAAAAATGAATGAAAACTCTAAGGGAGAAAAATCATGAGACTTCGCATGCTGAAGTGTAAACTACATAGGGCCACTGTGACGGATGCTGATTTGAACTATGAAGGGTCCATCACCATTGATAGAGCCCTCTGTGAAAGAGCTCGATTACTGGAGCATGAGCAGGTGGATATTTATAATTGTAATAATGGAGCAAGATTTACCACCTATGTGATTTATGGCAGTCAGGGGCAGATATGTTTAAATGGGGCTGCAGCTCGCCATGTTCATAAAGGAGATCTAGTGATTATAGCTGCTTATGTGGACCTTGACGAAGAAAAAGCTGTCCAGCACCAACCTTGTGTGGTGCTGCTGGACAGCCATAACGAGGTTAAGGGCAAGAGTTAGTTATTACTTTTAAAACCTTGACTGGCCTCGCATCCAGTGGGCGGGTTCTTCCATCCAGAGCAGCTCAATTCTAGAAAGGGTGGTTTTTTAAAATTGCCACAACCATCTGAGCTGTTTGTATCATTGAGAGCATCTTCAATATACTGATACTCGCAACGGTTTCCTATATTCAAGCCGGAGCGAAAGGACTGGGACCTACTAGAGCCTATTAAGATTAGATTTCCACCTTGGGGCTCGGCAAGGATAGACCCAGAGGACTCTGAGTTGATGAGCCAAATGTCCCCTTTGGTAATGGTTTGTGCCATCATGGAGTTTGTGCAGTAATGATAAGTGGACTTAGGCTGAAGCCCTTTTCGAATAAAATCATTTTCCATACGTTTTTTGCCATCGGCATAGAACCAGCTATCACAAAAACCGGCCTTTAGATTTTGATAAACAACTCCGCGAGCGGACCCGTTGCCACCTGAAATCATAAGGCTGTTATCGCTATTTTTCATTATCGAGTCTTGGATGACCATCCACTGAGATGTGGCTATTTCTGTGGCACTGCCACTATAATAAGATTGAAAAGTATCTACATGGGGGAGCAGGTTGCTAGCCTCTGCATTGATGGTTCGAATTGCATTCTTTACAGTGACATTTTTAATAAGAACATTTTTAAAACCGGCTCCTCGGCTTCCTTGAGACCAGTTTCTTAGTAGATCTTTATTTTCTGTACGGGCACAAATGGATTTTGTAGGGTCAGAGTCACTCATGAACTCAGAGCGTGTTAGGCAATTTCCTGGAGGCAATCCCTGATAGCCATCAATTAAAAGGTTATAAAACAAGCGGTGCTCTACACCACTGGGAAGATTGTGACCTACGGGAGGGTTTTTCACCACTTCATTGGAGCGATCATAGGCGAAGACAATCTGGCCAAATTCAGATTTTGTATCCACAACTAAGTGTCCATTGCTGGTCGTTCCCAGAGACCATGCGGGTGCGGAGCTGTCAGGAATAGGGGTTGGACTATTGTCAGGAATAGGCTGGGGCTGTTCCTCTGGAAGAGAAGGCTCTTCAGGGTGAGGTGGAGCCTTGAACTCAGCAATTTCCTGAGGTGTCAGAGCTTTATTGTACAGTTTTGTATAATGAATTTTACCCCTTAAGATATCTCTGATTTGATCAGCCACTTGGTTGCCACTGCTCCACTGATTGCCTCCGAGGACAATGGGCTCCTTATTGCCAATGAGTCCCCCTTGATAAGAGGTTGAGTCTGCCAGTTGACCATCAACAAATAATTTTAAACCTTCGGACCCAAAACTGAGCGCCATGACGTGATTATGATAAGCTTTGAGACCATTGTAGGATAAGGAATGACTGGTCGATGTGCTTTGCATTCGAACAGAGAGAGTGTTGTATTGGATGAGAGTAGTTAGGTGTCCTCCGTCATCATAGTCGCTGGAATCTTTAGAAAACAGGCCTTGTTGTAGGTTCAGGGTTTCTGTATAAAAGGCCATGATTAATGTTCCATCTCTACTTTCCATCTCAGGTGAGTGACTTACGACCTGTGCTGCAGAGCCGTTAAATGTCATTTCTTCAGAGCTATAAATCAACCCTTCAGGGTTTAAGTCTGGAGTTGTAGGTTCGGGAGTTGGCTGCTCATCATTGGGCTCCTCTGAAGAGGGCGTGTCGGTGTTTGAGACAGGTATCTCTGTGTTGTCTTCAAAAGGGTCAAGACTCAGTGAGAAATCCGCCCACTTTTTCACTCCCTCTCCCATGGACCAAACACCAATAGTGCCTTCTCTAAGGCGTGTGCTTGAAGTGTCGGTGCATGAAATCATGGTATTTTCTGGACGTGCACTGCCTTCAGGCCAGAGATCAAACGTAAAAGTTGTGGATTCGTTTCGGACTTGAGTTTTTATTACAAACCGATACCAGGTATTGGCTTGTGTCACTAAACTGTGTGAAAGACCATCACAAACACCCCTTTGTGCATGTGGATGATGAGAAAAGTGAAAGTTGGGTTTGCCGGAGTAACGACGAATACGGTAGTAGCTGTCGGACTGAGGGTATTGTGAGAGAAAAGTCATACCCAGGCCACTGCGAGCTGAAGAAAAATGAACTCTCCCGGTGAACATCATAGATTTTAGCTTCATATCGTTGACCAGATGCGAATGGATGTTTGTCAGTTCAGATTTTGTCGTAAGGGCTCGAGCGCCATTTTGTAATTCCTCAAAATAAAATAGATCTGAATTTTCAGTGAGATTATTATTGGCTCCGGTATCCAAAAAATCTTGAGCCTTCAGTGCTCCTATACTTTCAGTTGTTGATTTTGATTGTGGTGCCTTGAACTTTGAACATGCGACCATTGAAAATGCTGCGGACACACATATTATCCATCGGATTATTGAACTCATATTTCCCCCCTGAGTGATTTGCCCAATCAAATCTGTGAGTTCAGAATATTTGAGGGGACTGGTGATTCCAATGGAGGAATTTGGCGGGACTGTAGCGTCCGGAGGATTCCCTTGAATTATTAATAAGTTGCCAGCTCTTAGGGTCTGTAAAAAAAAATAAATTGGACATTTCTTTGCTGAGTCTTTTGATGGAGATGCAGATCTCAATACAATGGTTTTAGGACGGACTTTAAGCCTCAGGAAGTGGAAAGGATACGCGAAATAGGTTTTTTTCTGAGTGAATTTCGAGATGAGATGCGTGAGCTTTTAATAAGGCCTGGCACACGCTTAAACCCAGTCCAGTGCCTTTTGTATGATTCATGATATTCTCATCAAGACTAAAGGGACGAAGAATTTTTTGGATTGTTTTTTTATCTAAAGATTTTTTACCTTTATTTTTTACTTGTAAAAAAACCGTGCCATTTTCTTTTCTGGCTGAAACCTCAATGTTTGATTTTTCATCTCCAAATTTAATTGCATTTTCTACTAATCGAGAAAGAACATTCGTGAGAATTGCTATGTCGACTTTTACTTTTGTATCGTTGACCGTATTGGCAAAGTTCATGTCTTTTTTTTCGGCTTGAAATTTAAACTTTCCGACAATGTCATCAATGACTTTATCAACAGCCACTTTTTTGGGATTTATTTTTGTTAAACCCGTTTCTGCAGATACGAGTTCGAGGGAGTCATTGATGAGACTATTCAATCGATCAGCACTTTTTTTGATCCGATTCGTGTAGAGCTTTTGGTCATCATTGAGTGAGGTTTCCCCGAGCATTTGAGTGTAACTCAGTAGAGATGTTAGCGGGGTTTTGAGTTCGTGGTTGATCAGAAGCATAAAGTGAGACTTAGCTTCGTCCAGTACTTTCAGTTCACTCAAGGCGGCTTCCAGAGCCTTATTTTTTTCCTGAAGCTCTGCGCGCAGTTCATAGCGCTCAACGGCAGTATCCACAGTGTTGGCAAGATCTATGGGATCCCAGGGCTTATTGATGTAGCGATACACTTGGCCAGAGTTGATCGCAGCAATAACAGAGTCGATATCTGTATAGCCTGTGAGAAGAATGCGCATGCAGTCCGGATGGGTCTTGAGCGATTTTTCTAAAAATTCTACACCTGTCATATTGGGCATGCGTTGATCAGAAATAATCAAAGACACCGGCTCGTCTTTAAGGAGTTCAAGGGCCTGCTGGCCAGAGGTGGCCTTCAGCACCCGATATTTTTTTCGGAACAGTCGCTCTAGGGCGTCAACGTTGTCTTTTTCATCGTCAACGCACATCACAGTGTGTTTTTTCATTGTTTCTCAATGATATATGACGCGGGTAAGATGGTCCAATTGAAAGTCCTTAGAGTCCTGGCTGTTGAAGGCAGGACTTTTGTCGAACTGGACCGGGGTCCAAAAGTCCGAATTGCCTGATCTTCGGTCAAGTCTGAAACAGAAAGTGTCGATCCCTATAAAGGAAAAGGTGTTACACTAAATAATGTGTAATTCCAGTGAAGTGGAATCAAATTCTTTCAAACGGAGTGAACTCCTATGAGACGACTATTTGTTCTCGTCGTAGTGTTTTTCTCAAGTGTTTTGTTGCTGCCTTTAAAGGCCTCGGCGTTTTATGCTCAAGCCGGTGTTGGGTTGTATGGGGGAGTTGGCTACTGCCCTTATCAACCGAGAACAGCTAAAAACGCTGTTCTGAACCAAAAAGACTTTAGAGACGAGCGTCAGAACATTGATAAAATGAAGTCTGAACTTAAAAGGCTAGAAAAAGAATATAAAAAACAAACTCGTAAAATGAAGAATGGAGAAGAGGCCGTTCAACAAGTTTTAACGAGGGAAACCTGGGTAGCTATTGAAGATCATGACAAACAACGTTCGAATATGGAGGATTATGAATGTGAGTGCATCCCAGAAATGCCTGGTGCTGCCAATACGCCAGAGATATCAGTACAACAAAATATGACGTCTGATGAGCTTGCCCCAGAGATCATGAACTATGAGAGTTTTGAAGAGCAAAGTTGTAGTGGTTTCACTACGGATGCCGCGTGTAGAAATAGCTTCAAGACTTATTTAGAAAATGAAAAATTAAGAAGAGAGCTCAATAGAGGCTCATCGACAGAGTCCAGAAAAAGCTTTTGGGGAAAGGTGACCTCTTTCTTTGGGTGGGGTTCAAGTGAACCTACCGATAGGCGGGGGACCTCAACAACAAATCGCCGACCGGCAGGTAATGATACAACAATCGTCGAGATGGTGGAGCCTGTTGTTGCTATTGGTGGCGGGTTTGGCGGCTCTGGTGGTTTGTGTGGAGGCCCCAAAGAGATTCCACGAGTTTTTTGTAATGAATATGGGCACAGGTGGCATAGTCCTTACGGTGAGTCCGATGGGCGAGTGTCGGTTGTGATCTGTTCGGCAACTGAGACAAAAGTGGTTCACTCTCGATTTACTAAAGATCCATATGATCACTCAGAAGAGCGAGTGGAGTGCGAGACCGGGCTTGAAGACTGGTATGAGGCGAAGAAGTTCATTGATAATAATAAAGCCTATATTGCAAAGCTAAGGGGTCGTATTAGAAGAGCAGAAGCCGAGTTTGACCGTGACGTGGAACAGGGTATTGAAGACTTGGAGGCCGGCTGTCCAGATGGAAGTTGTTACGACATTCATTACTCACAAAAACCCACCACCTTAGAAACCGTGGGCAATGTTGGTTTGACCCTGTTGGGAGCCTTGGGAGCTTATAAATTGGGGCAAAACGCCATTGATATGAACGCCAGAGCCGGATGGCCCACGCCTCCGATGGGAGTGGCCAGTTTTGGATACCCTTTTATGATGGCTGGCCTTTATGGGTTGACATCGGGGCTTACGGGGCAGGGGGGCTTTGGCTGTGCGGGCGGCATGTATGGCGGCGGTTATGGTATGGGGCCTTACGGAATGGCGGGAGCCTACGGTCCATTTGCTGGAATGTATCCGCAAATGGGAGGAGCTTTTGGCTACCCTCAAGGTCTGTTTGGTCCGATGATCGGTGGTGGAATGTACATGCCTGGTATGGGACCCTGGGGTATGGCCGGGCCCTATGGTGGCGGCATGATGGGAATGCCCATGGGCGGTATGATGATGGGTGGAGCCATTGGTGCCATGATGGGTGGAATGCCCATGGGTGGCATGATGATGGGCGGCTACCCCTATGGTGGCGGCATGATGGGAATGCCTATGGGCGGTATGATGGTGGGTGGAGCCATTGGTGCCATGATGGGTGGAATGCCCATGGGTGGCATGATGATGGGCGGCTACCCCTATGGTGGCGGCATGATGGGAATGCCCATGGGCGGTATGATGATGGGCGGCTACCCCTATGGTGGCGGCATGATGG
>JAUILT010000017.1 GCA_030432925.1 Bdellovibrionia bacterium
TGGTTGCTGCCTGAACCATATGCTCTTTGTAATATTTTTGTCAAAATTTCACAATTTGATTGAAACTCAAAATTGTGTTGGGTAGGTTGCTTGTCAGAGGGGTCCAAGGGAGAGACCCTGACATGAGGGTCCATCAGGGAGGAAAAGTTTGTTCACTTCAATGAATCAACAGCTAAGACATCACATTTTTTTCAAGTTTATCATTGTTATTCTGGTCTCACTTTTTTCTGTCACTGCATTGGGCGGAGGCAAAAATAGTTATGGTGGGCACTACTTTCGCAGTCTAAGGGACGATCAGACAATCCCCGAAAAGTGTCGAGAGGTGAACCTGAGCCATTTTTCCACTTATGATTTGGAGACTTTCTTCTATGGTCCAGAGGGTGCCAATAACAGGGGTTTTACCCACGAATATCCAGTGCGTAGGGATGATGCTCGTAAGCTATGGAACCTAGCAAAAGCATTGGTGAATGGGGCCCATCGTGAGGAGATTGAACGCCGCTTAAAAAATAACCAGCAGATGCTCAGAGACTTTAAAATTGTGGCTGATCATTATGAGCAGATGGATTTTGATTTTGAAAGCGAAGGAGAGATCTTGGAGATTCTGGCCATTCGGGATATGACTCATCAAGTTCCCGAGGACTACTATGTGTACGGATCTGTTTTTTACCATGATAGAATGGCTGGTGAGCTGGATTTGATGGTGGGGCGTCGCTCAGACTGCCAGATTATTTCTATTGGTGAAGCCAAGCTAGGGTTGAAAAGCTTGAGTAAAGCTCACAGGCAGCTAGATCGCTTTAAAAGTTTTTTGCGCACCCATTTACACAATTATTTGAATCCCTTTGCTTTGGAGAAGTACACAAGGTAGAAATCAGGCTATGGCAGGACTTATAGAAATCACCATAGCCAAGAAACTCAATAATGGCTTTCGCCCCGTCCACCTAGAGGTTCTTAACGAAAGCCATTCTCATAATGTTCCTGAAAATTCTGAAACCCATTTTAAAGTTCTTATGGTGTCAGAGTCCTTTAGTGGACAATCACGTGTAGCTCGGCAGCGTCAGGTTTATCAGACCCTTTCTATAGAACTGGAAGGCCCTGTACATGCCTTGAGCCTGAGGCTTTTGACTCCTGATGAGTGGGAAGCCTCAGGAGAGGCTGCGGCTCCTGACTCCCCTCATTGTTATGGAGGAAGTCAAAGAGAGGAAAATCAGTAACTTTTGAGGCCCCTAGTTGGAGAGCGCCTTTATTTTTTGTTTGATTTCGCTGTAGAGCTGCTCTCGCTCCTTTTTGTTATCTTTGACCTCCTGAGTGGGGATTTTCTCCCAAACCTTAAGGTCTGTGGCCAGTTTCTCGCACAGGTGGGTGATTTTTTTTGAGGGTGAGTTCTTTTTCATAACTTTCTTTTGCTCCCCCTGTGATCAGATCCGTTCGGCTTTTGACAATAAGCCCCACGTTGGATATCAATCAACCTTTAAAATGAACCGGAGGCGGGCCCGTGGCTGAAGAGATTATTTACACAATGAAGGGTGTGAGTAAAGTTTATCCCCCAAATAAGTACGTATTGAAGGATATTTATCTATCTTATTTTTATGGGGCCAAGATTGGTGTTTTGGGACTCAATGGTGCGGGAAAATCTTCTTTGCTTAAAATTATGGCAGGCGAGGATCAGGATTTTTTAGGAGAGTCTTTTCCTGCCAAGGATTTCAAGCTGGGATATCTGAAGCAGGAGCCCGAGCTGGATGAAGATAAGACCGTTAAAGAGAATATTATGCAAGGCCTTGGTGCTCTTAATGACTGGCTCACCCAGTTTAATGACATCAGCACACAAATGTGTGATGAAAGCATCGCTCCGGAAGAGATGGAAAAGCTCATTGAAAAACAGGGGGCCATTCAGGAGAAGATTGAAGCTGCGGATGGCTGGGAGATTGATCAAAAGTTAGATCAGGCTATGGATGCTCTTCGGTGTCCTCCCGGAGATTCTCCCGTGACCAACCTCTCTGGAGGAGAAAGGCGTCGTGTGGCCCTGACTCGATTGCTATTGAGCCACCCTGATATTTTGCTATTGGATGAGCCCACCAACCACTTGGATGCAGAATCTGTGGCTTGGCTGGAACACTATTTGGCCAAGTTTCCTGGTACCGTGATTGCTGTGACTCATGATCGTTACTTCCTTGATAATGTGGCCGGATGGATTTTAGAGCTGGACCGGGGAGAGGGGATTCCTTGGAAGGGCAATTACTCCTCTTGGCTAGATCAAAAGGACAAACGACTGGCTCAGGAAGCCAAGTCAGACCAAAAGCGCATGAAGACTTTGGAGAGAGAGTTAGAGTGGGTGAAAATGTCTCCTAGGGGTCGACAGGCCAAGTCCAAGGCCAGGATTTCCAATTATGAAAACCTGCTAAAAGATCCGGGCCATGAAAAGCTTCAAGATATGCAGATTTATATTCCTCCAGGGCCGCGATTGGGAAATGTTGTTGTGGAAGCCGAAGGCATTTCCAAGGCCTATGGTGATAAACTGCTTTACGATAACTTAAGCTTCAGTTTTCCCAGAGGCTCTATTATTGGAATCATCGGACCTAATGGTGCCGGCAAGACCACATTGTTTCGTATGATTGCGGGGCAGGAGTCGCCGGACTCAGGAGCTTTCAAAATTGGTGATACCGTGAAAATGGCCTATGTAGACCAGAGCCGGGATCAACTGGATCCCAATAAAACTGTGTTTGAGGAAATTGCTGGAAAAGAGGATATGATTTCGTTGGGCAACCGTGAGGTAGCTTCTAGAGCCTATGTTTCTTGGTTCAATTTTACCGGGGGCTCTCAGCAAAAGAAAATGGACACCCTTTCTGGTGGAGAGCGCAACCGGGTGTACCTAGCCAAGTTATTAAAGACTGGTGCTAATTTTTTGCTTCTTGATGAACCGACCAATGATCTGGATGTGAACACTATGAGAGCACTTGAAGAAGCTCTTTTGGAGTTTGGTGGCTGCGCGGCTGTGATTTCTCATGATCGCTGGTTTTTAGACAGAATCTGTACCCATATTTTAGCTTTTGAGGGAGATTCTCATGTGGAGTTTTTTCCGGGGAACTACTCTGAGTACGAAGAGGACTACAAAAAGAGAAAAGGTGTAGACGAGATTCAGCCCAAGCGGATTCAGTATAGAAAGCTCACTCATTAGCTCTCAGACAGAGCTCTAGCTACACTTAAAACCCTTCGAAAAGCGTCCATGGTCTGGGTAAAGTACTTGGGATCTCCGCCGTGATCTGGATGCTCTTTGAGAAGCATGGATCTATAGGCTTTTTTTAACTCTGACTCGGTTCTGGGGAGAAAGCCATCTTCTCCCATGTACCCTGAAACAATAGAGGCTGCGGCTAACAATTCAGGAGAATTGAGGTGTTTCATAGTTATCTTTGGCTCTTCAAAAAAGGAAGGGGCTTTTTGAAGTGTGGTTTTTTTGTCGTGAATAGGTGGTGGAGAGGTTTGGGAGTTCCAGGGCCGTTGAGATTGGTATTGATGAACTCCATAAGGTTTTTTGAAATTCAAAACTTTGTGACGAATGACTGGGGGCTCGTACAGAGTGGAGTCAAAAAAAGAAGGTTTTTCCTCTGAAAAAGGAGGCTTTTGACTTAGGTGCGACATAAAAATTTCGTAGAATGACGGAGCTTTTTCCATGTCTTTTATATCGGAACAATGTTGGGTAAAGCTTGAACTTATAGGCATTTTCTTCTTTATAAACACGACAAAGAGAGAGGCCCTTACAGGGGTCATGAAATTGACGAAAAGCCTTTACAGACAAGGGTTTAGGAAAAAATATCCAAAGCCTATAAGAATTGGAAAGGGGTGTGTGGAGGGGGTGCACTGAGGGGTTGAAGATGAGCGCGGGGTGTGTAGATAAAACTCTGCACACCTCGTATGTGAATGGGTACCAGGAGGAAGAAAATTCATATTTTTGTAATTTTTCTTTGGACAAAATTCAGGAGCTAAGTATCATAAGCCTGTAACTCTCTAGGAGAAGAGTTTTAAACACACCTTTTTGGAGGAAAAGAATGGCCAAGAAAAAGAAGAAGGCAACTAAGAAGAAAGCTGCCAAGAAAAAAACAACAAAAAAAGCAGCTAAGAAGAAAACAACTAAAAAAGCCACAAAGAAAAAAGTAGCTAAGAAAAAAGCCACTAAAAAGAAGGCCACTAAAAAAGCTGCCAAGAAAAAAACAACAAAGAAAAAGGCAACTAAAAAAGCCGCTAAAAAAACGACTAAGAAGAAAGCTAAGAAAAAAACAAAAAGAAAGCCTAATGCTGCTTTCATGAAGCCTTTGACTCCAAGTGCAGCCCTTGCTGCAGTGATTGGAAGCTCTCCAGTTCCAAGAACTCAGGTTGTTAAAAAGCTTTGGGCTTACATCAAAAAGAATAACCTTCAGGACTCTAAGAACAGACGAAACATCAACGCTGATGCCAAGCTGAAGCCTGTCTTCGGTAAAAGTCAGGTTTCCATGTTCGAAATGACCAAAATTGTGAGCAAGCACCTGAAATAAGCTTTCTTCATTATTTTGTGTGCAAAGAGCCCACCCTTTTTTTAAAGAGTGGGTTTTTTTATGGAATTGGGAGCATCTGTCAGTTGCATTTGCTGGAATTCAAAGGGTATATTGCTGTCCTATGACACCTCTGAAGTCCAATGAAATTCGAAAAATGGAGGCTGCTGGACGGATGGCCGCCGAGTGTCTTCAATATGTGGGCGGCTTTGTTAAAGCTGGAACCACCACAGAAGAGTTGGATCAGATCGCTTATGATTGGATCATGAGTCGAGAGGCTACACCGGCTCCATTAGGATATCATGGGTTTCCCAAGTCTATCTGTACCTCAGTCAACAATTGTATTTGCCATGGAGTGCCTGATGGTACTGTGCTAAAAGACGGCGATGCCATCAATATTGACGTGACTTGTATCAAAGAGGGGTTTCATGGAGACACCTCATCCATGTTTTTTGTGGGAAATGTGGCGAACGCTGTCACAAAGCTTTCTGACTGTGCCTTTGAAGCCATGCACAAAGGGATTGAAGCTATTTTACCCAATGGCACTGTTGGGGATATTGGCTTTGCTATTAATAAATTTGTGACTCGCAAAGGCTATTACCCAGTCAAAGAGATTGGCGGTCATGGGATTGGTGCTATTTTTCACGGAGACCCTTTTGTGCCCAGCTATGGTAAGAAAGGCAAGGGTGAGCCTTTGAAGCCCTTTACCTGTCTGACTGTGGAGCCCATGATCAATGAGACAGAGGCTCCTATCAAGGAGTTATCCATTCCAGGTTCCAGTATTAAGTATTATGAGACGGGAGATGGCACGCTCTCAGCTCAATTCGAACATACGGTGTTGATTACCGATTCTGGCTATGAAATACTCACCCGGACCGATTGAAAAAATTTGAAAACCAAAAGGAGAGATCAGTGAAAGAGGTGGTAGACATGTACACTCCGGCGACTGCGCCAGTGACGGCTCAAAAAACTCCAGATTACAAAGTTTGTAAAGAAGCTATGGAAAACCCCAAGAAATTTGAAGAGCTTGCAAGATGGGGACGTGAGGAAATCAAAATCGCTGAGACAGAAATGCCTGGTCTTATGGCTCTTCGTGAAGAGTATGGTCCTTCTCAGCCATTAAAAGGCGTCCGTATTGCTGGGTGCTTGCACATGACTATCCAAACAGCTGTGCTGATTGAAACCCTGACAGCTTTGGGGGCCAAGATTCGCTGGTCATCTTGTAACATCTACTCTACTCAGGATCATGCTGCTGTGGCTGTAGCTGCGGCAGGTGTTCCCGTATTTGCATGGAAAGGCGAGACGGAAGAGGAGTTTAACTGGTGTATTGAGCAGACCATTGAAGGGTGGGAGTCCGGCACCTATGATTTGATTCTGGATGATGGTGGTGACTTGACCAATATGATGCACGAAGAGCGCTATGCTAAAATTATGGAAAATATCGTAGGACTCTCTGAAGAGACCACGACAGGTGTTCACAACCTAGAGCGCTTGCACAAAGCCGGGAAACTAAAAGTGCCAGCTATCAATGTGAATGATTCTGTTACCAAGTCCAAGTTTGACAATTTGTATGGGTGTCGTGAGTCTCTAGCCGATGGAATTAAGCGAGCCACCGATGTTATGTTGGCTGGCAAAGTGGCTGTTGTGGCTGGTTATGGGGACGTTGGAAAAGGGTCTGCTCAATCTTTGAGAGCCTATGGTTGCCGTGTACTGGTTACGGAGATTGATCCTATCTGCGCCCTTCAAGCGGCTATGGAAGGCTTTGAGGTGGTGACTATGGAGCAGGCCGCTCCTCAGGCAGACATCTTTGTGACTGCGACAGGATGTTTGGATATTATCAATGAGTCTCATTTCAGCAAAATGAAGAGTGGAGCTATTGTTTGTAACATCGGTCACTTTGACAATGAGATCGATATGGCTTGGTTAAATAAAAACTCTGAGATGCGTGAGATCAAACCACAGGTAGATGTCCATCGTTTTGATGATGGTCGTGAAGTCATCGTTCTGGCCAAGGGTCGATTGGTAAACTTGGGCTGTGCCACGGGTCATCCAAGCTTTGTAATGAGTGCTTCTTTTACCAACCAAGTGATGGCTCAATTGGATCTTTGGATGAACAGAGGTAAGTACCAGGACATCAATGTCTACAGGCTACCTAAAGAGTTGGATGAAAAAGTAGCTCAATTGCATTTGAAAAAAATCGGTGTGATTCTAACTGAGCTGAGTGATCAGCAAGCCAACTACTTGGGGCTCAATAAAAAAGGGCCTTTCAAGCCAGAGCACTATCGGTATTAATAAAGAATGTACAGATTGCTTTTTGGTACTGTTATTTTATTCCTATTTATAACGGCGCAGTCATGGGCGTTGGTTTGTAAGGCTTCCTGTTTGACTCAAACCACAAGCCACTCTGCAGAGAAAAGCAAATCTTCAAGAATGCCTGACTGTCATTCTTCTGAAAAAAAGCAGGAGGGGGCTCCAGAAAAAGAGCCTCATTCTTGTTCTAAATCTTGTCAGACGGACCTATTGGAACGCTCTTCTCAAGCTCTGAAGAAGGTGGCCTCAGAGAGCCTTGGCAAAGGTTCTTTTATGGTAGGTAGAGAGAGTCATCAGATTTTGCATGCTTATGTAAACAGATTTGAGGTGGGAGGTGGAAAAGAGTCTTCACCGCCATTTCAGGAGTGTCTTCTTCTGATTCAACAAAAATTTCTTATTTAATAAATCCTCTTTTCAAAAAACCAGAAAATTCAAATTGGATAAGGTGTACTACTCGTAATAGTGAGAGAAGAGGAGTGTTCCATGTTTTTTCAGCAAGGTAGATTTCTATTTATAAAAGTATTTATTTTTACTTTTGCTTTTGGAGCAAAGGCCCAGCAAAAATCACTAAAAGAATTTGTGGACTTGGCCATTCAAAATAACTTTTCATTGAGAGCCAGTGAATTTGAAACTGTGGCGGCAAAAAAAGAGTCTGTGTCAGCCTCTATGTTAGAGTCTCCTCGGGTGGGAGTCTCTCAACTAAATAGAGGAAGTGAAACCAAATACTGGACGCTCTCCCAGAATGTGAAATTTCCATCAAAGTACTATTATAAGGGGAAGGTAAAGTCAGCTACGTCTCACATTTTTAAAATCAAGCAAGGAATTAAAACCCTTTCTATTAGATCTGAGGTGACCAGTTCTCTTTATGAATATTATGCTAACCAGCAGATTCAAAGATTGACTAAGAATAACTTGGGACTTGTCAAAGATGCTGCTCGAATTGCAGAAAAAAGATATGCAGCCAGAAAATCTTCACAGAGTGACTCTATGAAAGCTCATTTTGAAATCACCCGTTTGGAGCTGGAACTTTTAAAGATTCAAAATAAGCATGCAGATATTGCAGGTCGATTACGAACTCTTTTTGGAGACTCTAAATTTGATATGAATATGTTGGAGTCGATACAGTTGAGTGTTCCTGAGCTAATCAAAATGAGAAACGGAGATTTTATAAAATCTCCGTATATTTCTATTCAGGAATTTCAACTGGAGGTTGCTCGATTAGAAAAGAATAGCTCTCTCAGTGATATGGGTCCTGATTTTCAAATACAATATCAAGAAAGATACTCAGGACTTCCAGAGAATTCTTCTATTTTTTCTATAAATGCCAGTATACCTCTGTGGTTTTGGAGTGACGTATCTAAAGTCTCCAGTAAAAGAGCAAGATACCAGGCAGAGAAAAATCGTTTGAGCCAAAAAGCATTGGAGTTAAAAGCTTTAAAAATATCTCTGGAAAAAAAGATTCAATTAATGAAACAATCATTGGTCATTTATCAGACAACTATGCTGCCCCAGGCAGAAGGGGTATTTAGTACGACAAAAAAATCTTATTCTGCAGGGGCGTTAAGTTTTTTAGACTTATTAGATGCAGAAAGGTCATTGATTCGTGTAAAAACAGAATTCTTTGAAGAGCTTGCTAAGTACGTAAGATTGATTGTTCAATATGAAACTATTTTTGGAGTTTCTATTTCCAATCTTTACTTTATTGATGGAGAAATTCAGTCATGAACGTTTCTATTTTTATTATTCTATTTTTGAGTTTATTTTTAACTATTTCTTGTGATTTTTCTCAAAAGAAAGATCCTTTTCATTCATCGATGGTTCAAGAAGAAAAGGTAAAATATGCCTGCCCCATGCACCCTCAAATTATCTCAAACCAACCGGGACAGGTATGCTCTATTTGCGGAATGAATTTGGTTCCTATACAGGAAGAAGAAGGGGGCATTGTTGAGAATGCAAAAAATGACAAGCCAGAGGGTCGAGAGCAGGTGAGGTTGAGTGAATATAAAAAACAGCTTATTGGGATTCGAACTGAAAAAGTGATAAAAAGGGATTTGGTTGAAATTATTTCTGCTCCCGGGCGTATGGCGTTTGATCCAGAGCTATTTACGGCACAGACAGAGTATATTGAGGCTTTAAAACAGTTGGGTCGTGTTCAGAACTCACCTTTGGAGGAGGTAAAAAAAAGCACACGTGAAATGGTTCATTCAGCAAAAACTCGGTTAAAGGTATTGGGGCTCTCAGATTCTGAAATTAAAAAGCTTCATAAAACTGGATCTGCTTCAAGAGGCTTAATTTTAGGGGAAGGGCGGCAAAGATTGGTGTATGCAGAGGTTTTTGAATCAGAATTAGGAAAAGTAAGAAAAGGTCAAAAGTCTGTAGTTCGAGGAAACTTTGGAAATAGACCTCACCTTGAGGGTGAAGTGATTGCAGTGGACCAACTGATAGACCCCAAGTCCAGAACAGCAAAAGTTCGTATCAGTATTACTGATGAAAATATTGTGCTTCCTCCACAGGCCTTTGTCAGTGTGGATATTGTTATTCCTCTTGGCAATCATCTGAGCGTGAGTAAATCATCAATTTTGAACAATGGAAAGGATACTTTTGTATTTAAAAAAGTTGCAGAAGGGGAGTATCGCCCTGTGAAAGTAACGTCTTCTGATCAAACTAGAGATTTTGCTATTTTGTATGCAGGAGTATCAAATGGAGATCAGGTTGTTTCTAAGTCTCACTTCTTGTTGGATTCAGAATCTCGATTGAAATCTGTTTTTGAAAAATACAAATTCTCTTCAAAGCAAGAGAGTCACTCTGAGCATAGTCACTGAGGCATCAATGTTAAAAAATGTGATTTCCATATGTGCAAAAAATAGATATCTCACTCTGATAATTTTAGCAGTTTTTGTTGGTATGGGCGTGCAATCCATGTTCAATATCAACATTGATGCAATCCCCGATCTTTCAGACACTCAGGTGATCGTATACTCTCAATGGAATGTAAGCCCTGATATCATTGAAGACCAGGTAACGTATCCTATTGTGACAAGTTTGTTAGGGGCTCCTAAGGTCAAGGATATCCGAGGTATCTCTACCTTTGGAGCCTCCTTTGTTTACGTTATTTTTGAAGATGGAACAGATCTTTATTGGGCTCGGTCAAGAGTTATAGAGTATCTTTCAAAAATTCGAAGTGTTGTTCCTGAGGAGGTGCAGATAGAGTTAGGTCCAGATGCTACAGGTGTCGGTTGGATTTATCAGTATGCGCTAGTAGATGAAAGTGGAAACAATACTCTTGATGAATTGCGATCTTTTCAGGATTGGTTTTTGAGGTATCAACTGCAGTCAATAGACGGTGTTGCTGAAGTTGCAAGTTTCGGTGGCTATCAAAAGCAGTTTCAGGTGTTGGTTCATCCAGAAAGATTAAGAGCTTATGGTATCCCTCTTCAAAGTGTGGCCAAGGCAATTAGAGAGGGGAATAACGAAACTGGGGCAAAGGTAATAGAGTCATCTGGAACTGAGTACATGGTTCGGCTCAAGGGCTATGCAAAAAATATAGAGCAAATTGAAAATATTGTGATTTCATCTTCAGAGTCTGGAGTTCCTATTTCTATTAAAAATGTGGCTCAAGTTGTAGAAGGGCCAGCAATGAGGAGAGGTGTTGGTGATTTAGACGGTAAGGGAGACACTGTTGGCGGAATTGTGATTATGCGCTATGGAGAAAATGCCTATGATGTGATCCAAAACGTAAAACGAAAGTTGAGTGAACTCAGTCATTCTTTGCCAGTTGGTGCAAAAGTTGTTGAAACCTATGATCGCAGTGAGCTGATAGTTCATTCAGTTCAAACTCTGGTCAAAGAACTTTCTATAGAAATGTTGGCTGTGGGAATAGTGATCCTTGTATTTCTATTACATTTTCCGAGTGCTATAATACCCATTATTGTTTTGCCTTCGGCAGTAATAATAAGCTTTATTATTATGAGGCTGTTTAATATTTCAGCTAATATCATGTCGTTGGGAGGAATTGCCATATCCATTGGAGCTATGGTGGATGCTGCAATTGTCGTGGTTGAAAACTGCCATAAAAAAATGGAACATTGGTTAAGACACCCCGATGGGAGAAACCGCCTTGATGTGGTGATAGAAGCTATTGGAGAGGTGGGAACCTCAAGCTTTTATTCGCTTCTAGTGATCGCTATTTCGTTTTTACCTATTTTTGCCCTAGAAGATCAAGAAGGTCGGCTTTTTAAACCTCTGGCCTACACTAAGACTTTAGTAATGATTCTAGCAGCAGTGCTGTCGGTAACCTTAGTTCCTGCCTTGATAGCCTTATTTTTCTCTCAGAAAAAACAAGAGATACAACAGAAAAATATGAGTTTTCTGAAGCGCATGTTCTCTGGCATTTACAGGTCTGAAGAGGATCACCCTATCAGCCAATTTTTGTTTAAAACGTATACTCCAGTTGTCAATTATGTTGTTGAAAAACGGGTGGCAGTGATTGTTTGTGCTGTTTTGGTGGTGTTGGCAACGACACCTATTTATTTTCTTTTAGGAAAGGAGTTTATGCCCCCTCTCAATGAGGGAACAGTTCTCTATATGCCAACAACGATGCCAGGACTATCCATTGGCGAAGCCAGCCAACTTTTACAAAGACAAGGCGAAATACTTAAAAGTTTTCCTGAAGTAAAATCTGTACATGGTAAAGCCGGGAGAGCGGATACTGCGACAGACTCGGCTCCTTTGACCATGATGGAAACTGTGATTCAACTGAAAGACTCCAGTCAGTGGAGGGAGGGGAGGGACTGGAAAACTTTAGTTCAAGAAATGAATGAAGCCATGAACTTTCCAGGTCTTACGAACGCATGGACTCAGCCTATAAAAGGTCGAATTGATATGTTGACTACAGGAATTCGTACTCCAGTGGGCATTAAAATATCTGGTGGAGACCTAATGCAGATAGAAAAAGTCGGAATTCAGATAGAAAAAGAAATTCAAAATATTGAAGGTACACGCAGTGTGTTTGCTGAAAGAGTTACCGGAGGATTTTTCTTTGATATCCTATTTGAAAGAGAGAAGCTAGCTCGTCATGGGATCAGCATCATGAAGGCCCATAGTGATGTGAGCTTGGCATTGGGTGGGAAGAATCTAACCTCTTCGATACAGGGCAGAGAAAGGTATGATATTCATCTTCGATATGCCAGAGCTTTTAGAGAGGACTCTGTGGAGATTGAAAAAATACTCTTGGACTCTCCAAAAGGGTATCCAATTCCTCTCTCTGAAGTGGCTCATATTTCTGTGGCAAGTGGTCCTGGGGTCATCAGAAATGAGAATGGGCTATTGACCTCATACGTTTATGTGGACATTGAGGGCAGTGATGTCGGAGGGTATGTGGAGCGAGCTAAACAAAGACTTTCTCAGTCAATAGATATGCCTGCGGGTACATCCATTCACTGGAGTGGTCAATTTGAGAGCATTAAAAGAGTAAGAGACAGAATGAAAGTTCTTCTTCCGATCACTTTAGTATTAATTATTCTTCTTATTTATCTGAATACAGGTTCGGGAATCAAAACCTCTATTGTTCTTTTATCTATTCCTTTTTCTGCAGTGGGGGCTATTTGGCTGCTTTTTATATTAGATTACAATATGAGTATTGCTGTGTGGGTCGGACTTATTGCACTTCTTGGAATAGATGCAGAAATGGCGATTTATATGTTGTTATACCTTGATTTGGAATACGAAAAAAAGAAGAAATCTGTAGGCATTAAAAGCTTTGATGAAATTCGACAGGTTATTTTGGCCGGTGCTGTGCAACGAGTTCGCCCTAAGGTTATGACAGTATTGACAACATTTTTTGCATTGTTCCCCATTTTACTGGTTTCACAGGACTCCACAGGAGCTGACGTGATGAAGCGAATGGCAGCTCCTATGGTGGGTGGAATATTTACATCCTTTTTATTGGAGCTGTTGGTATATCCTGCTATTTATGCCGTGTGGAAAAAATCAAAGTTAGATAAACTTTAATAGTGGAGGTTGTATGAAAAAATATCTATTTATGATTATTTTAACTTTAAGCTTTATGTCTCTGGCTAAGGAGAACACACAAGAAAAAAGTAAGAAGCCTAGTTATGGGGCGGTTGTTGTCGTTAAGGTTGATAAAAAAGGGTTTACATCTGAAAAACCTTTGCACTTCAAAAAAGGAGAAAATATCATATTAGATGTCACCCGAATCACTGACAAAACTTGTATGACAGAGATCCAACATCCTAAAACGGGAAATTTGGTAAAACTACCCCTTAACAAGAAAACCCGAATAGATTTAGGAAGTTATTCAGAGCCTAAAGAAATTCGGTTGCTGTGTGGAATGAATATGACGGCGGGGGTGATTTACATTGAGTAAAGGCCTTCAGGGAGAACGGATTGGAAAATTTATTTCAGTTTGAGGCACTTTTTGCCGATAGATCCTTTATGAACTTCACTCGCCTGATCTCAACAATTATTTTATTACTGCTTACGGGCTTTATAGGAATGTTTTTTACCAACTGCAGTGAAGTGGGTACCTTTGAAAGTTCGCTTGTAACCCAGGAGCAGGAGAGTGATGTCTTCAAAATTGGTGATAAAAACGAAGACTCCTTTGAGAAAATCTCTGAGTATGACTTAGAGGTGATTGGCGCTCGATTGAATGAAGTAGAAATAGATCAGTTGCGACCTTTAAGTGATCTTAATGATCCCAATGTTCGTGACCTTTACTTGTGCCCATCAACGACTAACAAATATCTGATTTGTCATATACCCGGCCACTTAGATATACCGGCCGAAGAGGGCTGCCTGAGTGTGGAAGCTGTGGAACAACATATGGAGCACGACAGCCTTCTTAAGGATGAAGTTGGAGATTTCATAGATGCCTATGATTACCTAGGCCCTTGTAGGTCGACAGTATTTTAGCGTCCAGTTTTTGTCTTTTTTATATTTTTTTTAAAGCTACAGAAGTCAAACCTATGGTGCTAAACACAATAACTAATGAGGCCCCTGCTGGCCAGTCTAGCAAATAGGAACTTAAAATTCCAAGACAACAAAGTGTCATAGAAAATATCCAAGAAAAAAGCAATCGTCGAGAAAACTTGTATTCAAAAAGAGAACTCACCAGTGCCGGAACAATTAATAAAGAGAACACCAATAATACACCTGCTACATGAACAGAGCTGGTAATCACTATGGCAAACAGCGAATAGAACAAGAAGTCCCAAGTCCAGTGTTTGGTTTCTTTAAAACTGGCTTCCAGTAAGGGTTTTCGAAAAAACCACAGGAGAATACCAACGATCATGTAAATAAGTGTGGTCTTGATAACCATGGGCCAAGTCACCCAAAGTAATTGACCGACCAACGCACTTTTGAGGTGTTCGGCCCCATGGCTTAAAAAATCTAGAAGTATAATTACAGAAGCTGAGGCCAGAGCATAGAGAATTCCAATAACAGCCTCTTGAGAGATCTTTTTATTATAATGGTTTATCCAAGAAAGAAAAAGTGCTGCGACCAGAGTAAAACTGAGGGAGGTGAGGTAGGAAGACAGGCTATCGTGTTCTTTTCCACTGAGAAAGGCGACCACAGTTCCTAGTGCAGCTACTTGAGCCAAGGAAAGGTCAATAAAGATGACACCTCTTTGTAGAACATGTAGGCCAAAGTAGCAGTGAATTCCTGCTAAAACAAAAGCCATCACTAATGGAGCTGCCAAAAAAAATATCGCATCAGCCACGATACACCTCGCCTGTCGAACAGTTTTTGATGCCATTGACAAGAGTCTCTATTAACTCCAAGTAATTAATGGCGCTGGGAGTGGCCTTGACTTCTGTTGGGACGACGGAAATTCCCACTTGAGTGCTTTTTTGAAGCCGAATGGCAGCATTGGTTTCGAAAAAACTCTCAACAACAATACAAGAAACCTTTTGTTGCTCGATAGTTTTAATTAATTGTAGAATATGTCGGGCTGAGGGAGGAATTCCAGGTTTTGACTCAATGGCACCAACAAAGTTCAAACCAAAAGATAAAAAAAAGTCATTCAGAGTTTTATGATAACTTATAAATTGTCCTCCTGGTTTTAGTCGTTTTTCCCAAGTGATCTGACGAGTTCTTAAAGTTTTCAGGTAGGCTGCCGTGGATTTTTTTATGGCTTCGGCTTTTTCAGGAAAAAGGTGTTGGAATTTGATAGAGAGACCCTCTAGTACTTTTTGGGCTTTGTCCGGGTTAAGGAGATAGTGAGGGTTACCTAACCCATGGATATCTCCCTGTGACCGGTCTACTTTTCCAGAGACAGCCTCAATGGGGTGAATAAATTGGCTGGCATCAATGTATCCGGATTTGCCCGGAAGTAAATTAGGGTTGCGTGCTCCCCTCAAAACCAAAGGCAGCCATCCAACTTCCAAGTCTAACCCGACGCTGACGATAGCTTTGGCTTTTCGCACCTTTACCATAAACGAAGGTTTGGCTTCTACGTAATGAGGGTCCTGAGGGCCTTTAGTGATGGAATAAACTTCAAAATCCGATCCTACAGAATTTTGTATTAAATCTGCAAGTGTTGTGGTGGTTGTGACAATCAGTGGTCGAGCTTGTGTCAGACCACTGAATACAAGTAAAACTGTGAGGATTAGGTATCTAGTACGCATGAGCTGGATGTGCCCCCATACTAAAGTTAAACTGCAAGGTGCCCCTTTGCTCATTTTCTGCCTCCGCAGGATCGTCAATGAGATCATATTGCAATCGGATGGCCGAGTATTCCGTAGGAATATAACCAACAAGAATAGAGTTTTTTTCAGTGGCACCCAGAGAGTCTGTTTTAAAGTTTTGTTGGCCGTATCGAAACTGTGCCCACCAGTTTGTGTCAAATTGATAGATCATCCAAGTAGAAAAGGCATTGATAGGGCCCTGTTGAATTCCTGATTCACCGTAACTATTTTGCGCAGCAGATGCATCCAACGTCCACGAGAAAGAGGTATTTTTGGATTTTTCCACGGGTCGCCATTTATACGTCAGTGAACTATTGTAAATGTGGTTGAACTGATAGTCTTGATCACGACCATGTCCATAACTGAAGGTCCACTCGAAGGTGGAGGCATCATTAATATCCCAAAGGTTTTTGAGATGGTACAGCCCCATAAGATCATCGTTGGTTCCTGTTCCAAATACATGTTCATTAGAAGCTTCGTTGGCATGCGCTGAGACTTCCATAAACCACGGAGTAGGAGCCAGGTAGTAGGCACCTAAGCCAGTTTCACTTAAACCATGTTCATGAAATAAGGCGGATTGAGAAAGAGGAGCGTCAATAAAGTAGAAAGCATGAGTATGGAGTTCATTGTGCTTTCCAAAAGGTAATAGATATTTTCCCACTCGAAAGGTCACACCGGGAACCTGAAGAGTTTCTACAAAAATCTCTTCAGGTTCAATATGGTATTCCTCCTCACCTCCATGAAGTGTTTCCTCGGCTTTTTCAAAAGCTAGAGTCACATCACCTCGAAAGTAGGCGTCTAAATTAGACGTTATACGCAACTCTGCCTCCTTCAGGCTCCAACCATTTTTGAACTCAGAATTTGGAGTATTTCCTTGAGATCCTAACTGATAGTGAATGAGTCCATTCAAACTGATGTCGGGGTTGAGTGGTTTTTGTTGAGCAAATGCAACGGGAAAAGTACAAAGTAAAGCAAAAGCACAAATAAGATGGTGCATGTTCACCTCCTAAAAATAAAAAAATTCAATAAAATATAAAAAGAAAACAGGGTTACCAAGAGTCTCTTTGAAAAAACCCGTAACAAAATAAGTCTTTGGAGAAAGGCTCTAAGAGTTATATAGGAGGGCCTCGAGCAAAGGATTGGTGAAGATGACCCTTTGTAGCAAAGAGTATTGTTGTAAAACCCACCCAGTCGGTAAAAGAGGGAGTTATAGTATCAACCAAAGCTTGAGGATTCTCGATGGATTGGACTTGAGAGGTGATCAGACAGTATTCGCAACGGTCTGCCAGCTGTTGATCAGAGTGAACCTTGTGTTCATAACCATGAACTTGAGAAACAACAAGGTTGAGGCCGAGTAAAAAAAGAAAAATAAGCTTTTGGGGCGATGATTTAACGATAGGACTTCTCCAACCGATGTATTCGTTGTTCCAACGGAGGGTGAGTGGAGAATAGGGCTGCGAGTGTTCCAGTTTTGCCATTGATTTTCATGCTGGCGAAGGCCTGGTCTTTTTCGTTATACATTTCGTGGTTGCGTGATAGCGCCCGTAGGGCAGAGATCATTTTTTCACGGCCAGCATATCTGGCACCGCCAGCATCAGCTCGGTACTCTCTCCAGCGACTGAAAAAATTTACGACCACTGTTCCCAAAATTCCAAGAATCATCTGAAAAGCCATGTAAAGGCCAAATTGCATCCAGTAACTCCCCCCACCCTCTCGATCACCGCTAAGAGCATTCGCAACGAGAGTGGCTAGAATACGTGATACTAAAAGCACTACAGTGTTTACAATCCCTTGAATTAAAGTCAATGTAACCATATCACCATTAGCAATGTGAGCCACCTCATGGCCAATCACACCCTCTACGGCATCGGCATCCATATGGTTCAACAGCCCGGAGGAAACAGCCACCAGAGAATTATTCTTACTGGGACCTGTGGCAAAAGCGTTGACCTCCTGTGAGTTATAAATGCCCACTTCTGGCATAGTTTTTAGTCCAGCCTGTTTGGCCATACGATGAACCATTTCTACAAGAGTTCTTTCTTGGGGGTTTTGGCTGCGTGCCTCCAGCATCTGTAGGCCAAAGGCTCTTTTGGCCATCCATTTGGAGATGAATAAAGATACAAAGGCACCACCCATACCTAATACGGAGTACAGAATCAGCAACCCTCCCATTCCGGAGAGCTCAATGCCCAAAAAGTGGGAAATGATGCTAACAGAAATAGATAGCGTTAACACCACCAGAATATTCACAACGGCAAAGAAGAAAATTCGTTTGGCAATGGCCATGAACAGATACCTCCTTAAAGGTTTTCCCTAATTTTGGGTTTGAATGGGATTTTGTCAATATAAGCATCGTCAGATGTGCTTTCATTGGACAGGGCAGCAGATAAAGGAGTGCTGAGATGGCTGTAAATCAGTTTTAAAAAATGGAAAATTCAAACTGGATTGGTATACGTAATACTAGTGCTTTCCTGTCAGAGCTGGTTTCTTTTTGGCACCAATCTTTTTTTGTTCTTTCATTTCTTCTGAAGAATGCACATGAAACTGAATTTTATTTTTTTCTGTGGAAACCTTAACCTGCCCACCTTTTGTCAGTTTTCCAAATAAGATTTCGTCCACAAGTGGTGTTTTGATTTCTTGGTCCACAATGCGGGCCAATGGGCGTGCGCCGTACTGGGGTTGGTGGCCAATATCAAAAAGCTGCTCTATGACAGATTTAGTGACTTGGAGATCTATCTTTTTTTCAGCCAATTGACTTTTGAGCTCTTCGACAAATTTTTCGACCACTTTGAGTAGTATGGGTTTTGGCAGGTTTTTAAATTCGACGACAGCGTCCAGTCGGTTGAGAAACTCTGGTCGAAATTGTCGTTTTATGGCCTCCATGCTTTGTGCGGACCCTTCATCAGGGTGGATACCCATGCCACCTTTGGCAGCCTCATGGGCTCCGGCATTACTGGTCATAATTAAAATAATATTTGTAAAGTCAGACACCTTACCGTTGGAGTCTGTGAGTTTCCCGTTGTCCATGACCTGGAGTAAAATGTTGATTAAATCCGGATGGGCTTTTTCAATCTCATCCATTAGAACCACAGAGTAGGGGTTTTTATTGACGGCATCTGTAAGTAGCCCTCCCTCTTCATAGCCGACGTATCCAGGAGGGGCCCCTACAAGTCGTGAGACGGAGTGTTTTTCTATATACTCGCTCATATCATATCTGAGAAATGAAATATTGAGCAGTGCTGCTAGCTGCTTGGAGACTTCTGTTTTCCCTACCCCTGTGGGGCCTGCAAATAAATAGCTACCAATGGGTTTATTGTCTCTGCCAAGTCCAGTCCGGGCTAACTTAATAGAGTGAACCAGTTTTTCTACGGCTTTGTCTTGGCCAAAAATCTTTGTTTTCAAGTTGAGCTCTAGGTTTTGTAGCTGAACCCGGTCAGAGTTGGATACAGATTTTGTGGGAACTTGAGCCATACTGGCCACCACTTTTTCAATATCTTTGATGGAGATGGGCTTGGCTTTGTTGTCTTTGCCATATTGTATACGAATCGCAGCTCCTACCTCATCCATAACATCAATGGCCTTATCAGGCAGGTAGCGCGAGGCCATATGTTTTGCTGACAGTTCCACGGCCGCTCGAAGAGTGGCTTTAGAATACTTAACGTTGTGGTGCTCTTCATAGCGGTCTTTTAATCCTTCGAGAATTTTTACGCTTTCTTCAATGCTCGGCTCATGAACATCAATCTTTTGAAAGCGTCGGGCAAGAGCCCTGTCTTTTTCAAAGTGATTGCGAAACTCTTTATAAGTAGTGGAGCCCATGCAGCTTAGACTTCCATCAGCCAAAGAAGGTTTTAATAGATTGGAAGCATCCATGGCGCCACCAGAAGTTCCTCCTGCTCCAATGAGAGTATGAATCTCATCAACAAATAAAATAGGGTGGTCTTTGGTTTCTAATTCTGTTAAAACTGCTTTTACTCTTTCTTCAAAGTCCCCTCGGTATTTAGTTCCTGCAAGTAGAGCTCCCATATCCAGAGAGTAGATGGTGGCTTTTTTTAGATTTTCGGGCACGTCTCCGGAGACAATTCTTTGTGCTAAACCATCTGCTAGAGCTGTTTTTCCTACACCAGCTTCTCCTACAAATAGGGGGTTGTTTTTTGTTCTTCGTGAAAGTACTTGAAGAGCCCTTTCAAGGACATTCTCTCGGCCAATCAAAGGGTCTGTGAGACCCTTTTGGACTTTCTCATTGAGGTTTACACAAAAGCTTTTGAGTGCAGACCCTTTAGATTTGGAGCTATCTTTAGGGTGTCCATCAATGTCCAGTTCTTCGTTGGGTGGAGAGGTCTCATATTTTTGAATGCCATGGCTGATATAGTTAATGACGTCAAATTGAGAGACGCCCAGTTGTTCGAGAATATAGCGGGCAAAGGAATCCTCTTCATGATAAAGGGCGACCAAGATATGTCCACTAGATACTTTTTTACGCCCTGCACTTTGCACTTGTATAGCAGATCTTTGCAGCAGTCGATGAAAGGCAAGGGTCAGTTCCGGTTTCCAGTGAGCTGTTTTTTGAAGGTCTTCTTGGGGGATGACGGGACAGGTTTCGCGAATGTGTTGTTCTAGAGCATCAATCAGCGCTTGGAGATCGGCACCGCAGGCTCTAAGGACCTCACGGGCTTCTTCATTTTTTTGAGCTAATGCCAGAAGTATATGTTCTAGGCTGACAAACTCATGACCGTTATTTTGTGCAGATTCTACAGCCTGATTGAGTGAGTTTTCTAGCTTTGGATCCAGCATATTGAGTGTCTAATCCTCTTTGTTTGTGTCCTCTTCCATGATGCACTTCAGAGGGTGTTGATGAGAGCGTGCAAACTCGTTGACCAAATAAACCTTGGTTTCTGCAATTTCATGGCTATAAATGCCAGCAACTCCTGCTCCCTGGTGATGCACCTGTAACATGATTTGACTGGCTTCTTCTTCGGGTTTTCGGAAGAAGCGTTTCAGTATCAAAATGACAAAGTCCATAGGAGTGAAATCATCATTTAAAAGGATCACTTTGTACATGGAAGGTTTTTTTAGCTTTGGTTTGAAGCGAGTCAGTGTTTGCTCTTGAGTGGCTTCCTCGGAGATATCAGCCCCAACAGGCGCCAGCCAATGGCTTTTATTCTTGTTTAAAAAAAGTCTCATTTTAGAACCGATCCTTAGCCACTCATCTTAACCTGGTATTTTTCATGCGTAAAGCAAGGTGGTTTCTATAATTTTTAAGTATTTTAGCTTAGGTTTTTAAAATAACCTTCCGATAGGACTAAAGTATGGAATGCTGCGTGTACCGTCTCTTCTGTACATGAGGACCGTAGACCTTTAGTACGGATCTGGGACGGGTGAGTGGGTTTTCATCAAATTCCTTGAATTCATTGGGAATTCAAGGAAAATAAACATGGAACTTTTTGAACACTTTTTACCTAAACGACTACAGAACGTAATAGGGGGATTAAAAATGAAAAATGAAAAAGGTTTTTCACTTATCGAGTTGATGATCGTTGTTGCGATTATCGGAATTCTTGCAGCGATTGCTGTACCTAACTTCCAGAAGTATCAGGCAAAATCCAGGCAGTCAGAAGCCAAGTCATTACTGACAGGTATTTTTACGGCAGAAAAAGCTTGGGCTGCTGAGTGGACATCTTTCTCTGGCGATTTTGGAAAAATAGGGTTTGCTCCTGAGGGAGACCTTCGCTACAACGCCGGGTTTAGTGGCTCTGGTCCTGCAGTGGCTGCTAACTACACAGGTCCTAACCCAGCTACCGACTATCAGAGTACATCAGCTTATTGCCCAGGTGCAGGTACTTGTACTGATGTCAGTGGAGGGGATACGACCAATTTTGCTGCTCCTACTGCGACGGCCTTTATTGCTGCGGCCAATGGTGACGTGGATGGTGATGCAACGCTAGATAACTGGACTATCAATGAAAATAAGCAGCTTAGAATTACTGGAGCTAACGACTTGGATGACTAATACGTAAAGGTATTTGAATACTTTACTGTGATTGAAAGCAACCCCTGTTAAAGGGGTTGCTTTTTTTGTGTCGATCGTTGGAAAATATAAGCCATGTTTAGGCTTCTTTTCGCTTTAGCAATTTCACTGACAGTGATTCAGCTTTCCTATAACAGACTCATCAGTAATAGGGAGAAATCTCGGACGGTTTATATTCCTCCGCCTCAATATATCAAGTATTTGCATTTTGGTTACTCTGAAGCCATGGCCGACAGTTTGTGGATTCGAGCTATTCAAGATTTTGATTTTTGTGAGAATCCACAGGGCGAAATGGTTAAGGGAGAGGATGAAATTCTGGCCAAAGAGGTCAAGGCGCATAAGAGCTTGCTTAATGAAGAGCTTGCTTATTTGATGAAAAATATCACCTCTTTGAATAAAGGGCTTAAAACATGTCGTAATGGTTGGTTATCTCAGATGTTGGATGCTACTACGGAATTAGCTCCAAGATTTAAGACAGTTTACATGACTGGAGGAACCTCTCTCAGCGTGATTCTCAATGATTATGAAGGGGCTTCAAAACTTTTCAATAAAGGCATTCGGCAGTTTCCGGATGACTGGAGGCTGCCCTATAATGCTGCTTATCATTTTATGTACGATCGGCAAGATTTGGCTCGGGCTGCCGAATTGCTTAAAATGGCAGCTAAAAATGGAGCTCCTGCATGGGTGCACTCTCTGGCCGCTCGGGCTTTTACAGCTTCTGGGCAAGGAGAGCTAGCTATCCGAACTTTAATGGAGTTTAGAAAATACACGAAAGGTGAGCTGACCAGACAGGTGGACGAGCGTATTCGTAAAATTAGAGAGGCCCTTGTAAAAGGCCCATGAAAAGATCACATCCTAAAAAGCCCCCAGAAAATTCCCTATAACCCTATAAAAGTAGAAGGTGCCACCTTGACGACACATCTCTTCGCCTCATATTGGGGGCGTGTTCTCATTCTTAGTACACGCCAGTCGTAGCAAAGGTATAATGCATGCAGTCAGATTATTATGAGGTTTTGGGCGTGGATCGTAATGCCAGCGCTGATGAGATTAAAAAAGCCTATCGTAAGATGGCCATGAGATACCATCCAGATAAGAACCCTGGAGATGCGTCGGCGGAAGACAAGTTTAAGGAGGCCGCTCGGGCTTATGAGGTTCTTTCGGATCAGAGTAAGCGTCAGCGCTACGATCAGTTTGGTCACCAAGGGGTGGATGGATCGGGTGGTTTTACTGGAGGGTTCCATAATGTAGATGATATTTTTTCTTCATTTGGTGATATTTTCGGAGATCTATTTGGAGGGGGGGGACGAGGTCGCCGCCGCCGCGAGGGGCCTCAAAGAGGTATGGATCTTCGTTACTATCTTGAAGTAGATCTTGAAGATGTGATTGACGGCACCAAAAAAGAGATTTCTTTCGAATTGGATAAAAGTTGTGAGACTTGTTCGGGGAGTGGTGCTGAGCCAGGCACCAGTCCTGAAATTTGCGGATCATGTGGAGGCAGTGGTCAGGTGGTTCGTCAACAAGGATTTTTTTCTTTAGCAACACCTTGTGGAGCCTGTCAGGGGTCTGGTCAAGTGATCAAAAGCAAATGCTCAGACTGTAAAGGCAGTGGACGGGTGCCGTCTCAGAAAAACTTGCGAGTCAATGTTCCAGCGGGTGTGGGCGATGGCACTCAGTTACGACTGACGGGAGAGGGTGAGGCCGGAAAACTGGGGGGACCTGCTGGGGATCTTTATGTAGAAGTTCGTATTCGGCCTCATGATCAGTTCGTAAGAAAAGACATCCATCTTTATGGCGCCAAAGATGTGAGCTATCTCCAGGCCCTTTTGGGAGCAGAACTGGAAGTAAAAACACTTCGCGGTATGAGTCTTCTGGTAATTCCAAAGGGAACCAACCCGGGAGATGTAATCACTTTACCTGGAGAAGGGGTGCCTTCATTGAGAACTGGGCGTAAAGTCGGAGATCTACATTTTGAAATCCGGATTCAGATTCCCAAAAAATTAAGTAAAATGGAGGAAAAACTTCTGCGTGAGATTGCAGGGGAGAAAAAGGAAAACGTGGCTTCAAAAAAAGGCCTATTTGGCTAGATGCAAGACCTTGACAGGTCCGCTAAAGGCTGCACATTGAAATTGTTATACCGATTCGGTTGGAATGATGATGAATGAAAGAGGAGTACAACATGGGAAAAATCATAGGAATTGACTTAGGAACAACAAACTCTGTTGTTGCAGTTATGGAGGGCGGGGAGCCTAAAGTGCTGGTCAACGAAGAGGGAGCAAGAACAACTCCGTCTGTGGTGGCATACACCAAAGACGGTGAGAAATTAGTGGGTCAGGTGGCTAAGAGGCAGGCTGTGACCAACCCTGAGAAAACTATTTTTTCTGCAAAACGATTTATTGGCCGACGCTATGATGAAGTGAAAAGTGAATTGAAGTATATCCCCTATAGAGTGGAGGCCAAAGGAGACACTGACTGTCAATTTATCATTGATACAGAAAAAGTAGCTCCAGAAGAAATCTCTGCAGCGGTTCTCTCAAAGCTAAAAAAGGTGGCTGAGGATTATTTAGGGCAGGAAGTGACAGAAGCAGTGATTACTGTTCCTGCTTACTTTAACGATGCCCAGAGGCAGGCAACAAAAGATGCTGGAAAGATTGCCGGGCTTGAAGTGAAGCGAATTATTAATGAGCCCACAGCAGCTGCATTGGCTTATGGGTTGGATAAAAAAACAGATCAGAAAATTGCCATTTATGACTTTGGTGGTGGAACGTTTGATATCTCTATCCTTGAAGTGGGTGACAATGTGGTTGAGGTAAAAGCCACCAACGGTGATACTCACCTCGGCGGTGACAATTTTGATACAACAATTCTTGAATGGTTGGTGGGTGAGTTTAAGAAAGACCAAGGCATTGATCTTGCGTCTGATAAAATGGCTCTGCAGCGCTTAAAAGAGGCCGCGGAAAAAGCAAAAATTGAACTCAGTAGTGCCCAGGAAACAGAGATCAACCTTCCTTTTATCACAGCAGACTCTAGTGGTCCCAAGCACTTAAATATGAAGCTAACACGTTCTAAGTTCGATCAACTCACTGATGACCTTGTTAGACGCTCTATGGAGCCTTGCAAAAAGGCTTTGGATGATGCGGGGCTGAGTGCTTCAGAAATCAATGAGGTGGTTTTGGTGGGTGGATCCACTCGAATTCCAGCTATTCAAGCTGCGGTGAAAGAGTTTTTTGGGAAAGATCCTAACCGTACCGTGAACCCCGATGAAGTCGTGGCACTGGGAGCCGCTGTCCAAGGAGGAGTTCTTGGTGGTGATGTCAAGGATGTTCTTCTCTTGGATGTGACCCCCTTGTCCTTGGGTATTGAAACCTTAGGGGGAGTGATGACCAAGCTGATTGACAGAAACACAACTATTCCTACAAGAAAATCTCAGATTTTTTCTACAGCAGCGGACAATCAAACCAGTGTGGACGTGCACGTGCTGCAAGGTGAACGGGAGATGTCTACAGATAACAAAGCTCTGGGGCGCTTTGAGTTGGTGGGAATTCCCCCTGCACCCAGAGGTGTGCCTCAAGTTGAAGTGACCTTTGATATTGATGCCAATGGGATTTTAAATGTATCAGCAAAAGATTTAGGGTCAGGTAAGGAACAGGCTATTAAGATTACTGCTAAATCAGGGTTAAGTGAAGACGAGATTGATAAGATGGTCAAGGATGCCGAAGCTCATGCGGATGATGATAAAAAGAAAAAGGAGCGCATCACTCATAGAAACAATTTGGACAATCTTATCTATCAGTCAGAAAAGCTGATGAAAGATCATGCTGACTCGATTCAGGACAGTGACAAAAATAAGCTGACAGAAGCTGTAACTCAGGCAAAGGCGACTTTAGAAAATGAAACCGTTTCAGTGGACCAGTTGAAAGAGCAATTTGATACACTGACTCAAGCGTCTCATGCTGTGAGTGCAACCCTCTATAACAAACAGAGTGAGAGTGCTGATGCAGGAGGAGCTGAAAAACCAAGTGAAGAGGACTCCAAAAACTCAGATGAAGACGTTATTGATGCTGATTTTAAGGATGTTAACGAGTAGTAACTCTAGAGTTAGTTATACCCGATCCGGAAAATTCAAAAAAGCCGGATCGGTATAAAAACGTCAGTCTTGGGAGACATTATTTTGCAGCCGTTATCTTTGGTGATCATTACAAAAGATGAGGAGCAAAATCTAGAAAGATGTATCCGATCGGTACCGTTTGCTGACGAAGTTTTAGTTATGGACTCTGGAAGTGTCGATGGAACTGTAGCTTTGGCGGAAAAATTGGGAGCTCGGGTTATTCAGCAAGAGTGGTTGGGATTTGAAAAACAAAAACAAAAAGTCACAGACGCTGCCAAACATCAATGGGTTTTAAACTTAGATGCTGATGAGGCTTTGAGCCCAGAGTTACAAAGTGAGATCAGGGATCTTCTTCAATCAGAAGTAGCTGCAGATGCTTTTGAAATGCCTCGTCTTGCATGGCATCTTGGGAGATGGATCCGTCACGGGGGTTGGTATCCAGATTACCAAAAACGTTTGTACAATAAAAACATGGCTCGATGGGGTGGTGGAGAGTTGCACGAGTCCATTCAAGCCAAAAATATCGTTCGACTGAAAAATGCTATTCATCATTACGTTTTTACCAGCTTATCTCAGCAGGTGATAACTAACGATCGCTACTCCACATTGGGAGCTAAAAAACTATTGAATGAGAGCTGTTGTGGTAAGGTGACCTGGCTGCATTTGATTTTTCGCCCCTGGGGGAAGTTTATTGAGTGTTACTTTTTGAAACGAGGCTTCATGGATGGTCGTGCAGGCTTTATAATTGCTGTGAGTGCGGCTTACTCCTTATTTCTCAGATATGCTAAAGTGTGGGAGTCTCAAATTAAGAAAGCTACACCAAGCTAGAAGCGGTCTCATCTTTATCCTATTCTTAAATGAACCTCTTGATGTTCACTCAATTTCTTTAAGTTTTCAGTGAGATATGTCGATCTTATATAAGAGCCTATCCAAAAAACTGTACATGGACGTATACGGGCACCATGAGGTTTTAGTGTGAGTCACTTTCATAGAAGACTAAAAATCAAAGAGAAAGCTCAACGTTGGGATTTATCCAATAAGGACTTTAGGTTCTGGCTGTTACTCTTGTTTATTCTTAGTATGGTTCTTGTGCATTATGGTCAGGCAGAGGGAGCCTCCTGCGAGTGCCCCAAGCTGGAGTGTGACCCTTGTTTTGAAGAGCAAGGGGTAACGTTTTATTCAGAAAAATGCGGACCAAACCAATCACGAATTAAAAGCTGTGCTCGACCCACTTGTATTCCTATGGAGCCCAAGCCGGCTCAGTGTAAATCTGTTAAAGCCTTTGGGAAAGAGCCAATGACTCGTAAGGTAGCATCGCAAAAGGGGGCCGAAAAAACGCCTGTTTCAAAAAAGATGATGGACAGGAGAATGGCTGAGTTCCAATCAGAAATGCGTGGTAAAGATGTGGGTGTTATTCATACCGTTATGGGCAAAGCCTGGTTAAAATTGCCTTCTGGCGATAAGATGAAAATCATCAAAGGAACTCGAGTCCACGAGAAAGATCAGATTCGAACCCTTTTGAGGGGACATGTGAAAATTGTTTTTGATGATGGCAATATTGCCAATATCAAGCCCAATTCGGAGATTATCGTACAGGAATACAGTATGGGTAAAGACAAAAGAGCTCTTCTGAATCTGATTAAAGGGAGAGTGCGCTCTAAAGTGAGACAGAAGTATGAAGGAAATGATACCAGTTACTTTCGAGTGAAAACAAAATCAGCTGTGGCTGGAGTGCGAGGAACTGACTTTGTTGTGGAGTATACAAACAAGGATCGGTGGATCACCAAAGTTTCTACTCTAGAAGGAGAAGTGAAGTTTGGTGGCAATGAATATGAAGACCGTGTGGGTATTAAGGCTGGCCAGCAAGCCTCTTTTATAGTGGCGAGTAACGAGTCAGAAGTATTTTCTGATGAAGAAATCAGTGATTTTGTGGCAAGAGGATATATGACACCGGTTTATAGTTTATCTGCCGAAGAGGTGGCACAGCTCAGTCAATTGACAGAGGTCGGTGATCCAGTTGCAAGAAATATTGCTAGCACTAGGCCCAACTTTATTTGTCACTCTCCCAAAGGGGATCTTAATCAGTGTGCATGGGTGTGTAAAAATAACCCGAAGGGATCCAAAAGGTGTCGCACAGATTTGCCCCAGGTAAATTGTGTGAGGACACGGTGTGACGCTAATGGTCAGTGGTCTGATGAAAGTCGATTGCCAGCAAGCTTTCATGATTCTTGCCAAGCAAGAGGTTTTAGGGTGGGGCCTTGCGACTACTAGTGTTTCGACCAATAAATCTTTTTTTCCTATATTCATAGTTTTCATATACTATTTTGATGTGTCTCTATTTCAGCGGGTTTTGATTTTATTTTTTACTTTTATGGTGTCCCCCTCTAGTGCCGAAAACTACACTGATCATTCTGAGGGTTTCGCATTGGCTTTTGTCGTTGAGCAACCGGGCTTTGATTTTTTGATTAAACCTGATGAGAACTCTGACAAGGAGATCAGGTACAAGCCAAACCTGCGTGAGACAGTAGGCTTGGCAGGATCGGCCTTTGGACTTTCAGCCTCTTATCTGTTTCAGCATGATCAGACTCGGAGTGAGCGGGTCAATAAGGGAGATACCTCTTATGATGACATTCGATTATCTACATTTTTTGGCAGTCGTAAACAATGGCGACTGGCTGCCTACTACACTCGATACAGTGGGTTTTATATTGAAAACTCAAACTATGTGAATTCGAGTGTGGGGCCTGGTGATCCTCGAGTACAAAGACCTGACTTAAAGTTTCGTAATGGTGGCTTATCTTTGCTACATATAGTTACATCTCGTGAATTCTCAGTTTCAGCAGTGACAAATTTCACTCATCAGCAGACAAGTAGTGGAGGCTCTTGGCTGATTCGTGCAGATTTGGATCATACAACCTTCACAGCACGATCAGCGATAGTTCCTGCAAGCGTTCAAAATGACTTTGGTCCAGATGGCAGTCTGGAAAGAGGGGGGTTTAACACTCTTAGTTTGCTGGGAGGATATGGACATACATTCGTTTACAATAATTTCTTCTTTACTCCTCTGGCTTTATTTGGGGTTGGTATTCAGAATAGAAAGTACAAACTCAATGGGCAGGAAGAAAGTTCTATCAAGGGTTCTCGAAAATTCTCTGCTTCCGTGTCTATGGGCTACAATGGGGAGCAATTTTACTCAGGCCTTAACCTCAGCTCTAACGGACTTCAGTTCACGACAGGATCTTTGCTATTGGAAACACAACTCAATGCTATACGTATTACATTAGGTAGACGGTTTTGATATCATGGGGTAGTCTTCTTTATAGACAGAGAGTGGATTTTTGTTTAGGAGCGAAAGTATGAAAGTTATACTGTTAGTTATAAGTCTATTGATTGTAGAAGGGCCAGCAAGTGCTGCAGGAAATGCCATTGTGGGAAGTGACGAAGTACTCACTGTTTGGCTGGATGAAGCTGAGGGAAAGCGCAAATACAGCATTCCTCACCATGACTTAAGTCCGAAGTTTGCCAGTGGTAATTACTATTGTAAAAAATTGGAGAATAACAAATGGATCCGTTGTTCTCGTCGAACAGGACAAAATTTTGGTACGCTTTTTGATCACAAACTTCAATGTGAAAAAAACCTCCCCTGAACTCTTAATTTTTTTTAAAGAATGCTGAGCGGGTTCGACGAAGTATATACAGTGAGCTGGACGGTGTCGAATGGACCGAAGCCATGAAAACGGTGTTTACACCGTGACTGATTCCCAAATTAAAATCAGCAGCAAGAGACTGCTTAATCGTTACTATAAAAACTACCGACACTCTAAGTACACTCTCAGTTTTAATTCCAATGGAGAGCTCGAGTCTATCGAGGCCGACATCAAAGAGAAGTGGCCATTTCCTCAGAGCATTTGGAGTGACTTCGATGATATTCAATGTCTCCCATGGAGCTATTACCTCGTATATTAAGAAGTATAAGTCACTAGATAAGAAGGCCCATAAAAAGGCAACCCGAACCAAGCATCAAGAAAAAATTGAAGACTATCGACATGAAGCTGAAATCAAGAATTTGAAGCATGAAATTGCAAACCTCTATCTTGAAAACGTTCTTTTAAAAAAAGCATTGGAACTCTCTCAACAGACGAAAAAAGAAGATTCATCCGTGATCACATCAAAGAGTTTGGAACAATCGCAAACGGATGCCGAATAATGGGAGTCGTAAAGTCGACATTCTATTATAAAACAGAAGATAAGGATGAGCGTATAGAGAGTGACCTTGAGCTAAGAGATGAGATTGAGAAGATACATGTAGATTTACCTGGATATGGTTATCGCAGAATAAGAGAAGATTTGCTTAAAAGGGGCAAAAGAGTTAATTCTAAGCGCATTAGGAGGGTTATGAAAGAGTACTCTCTTCATTCATGTATTAGAAAGCTCATGAAGCCCAGAGGAACTCATACTCCAGTAAAGCTTTATTACCCTAATCTCATAAGAGGTTATCAGATAAATGGTCCCAACCAAGTTTGGGCCACTGATCTAACATATATCAGACTTATGAATGAGTATGTTTATTTAAATGCTATCATTGATGTTTACACCCGAAAAATCATTGGCTGGTCTCTTTCGAGAGATCTCAGTCATAAGTTTTGCTTAATGGCCCTAGATATTGCAATCGAAGCTTGTGGGCCACCAAAAGGGTGCCTCCATCACTCTGATCGAGGAGTCCAGTATACGTGTGAAAAATATATTAGTCGTCTCTTAGAATACGGTTTTGAGGTCTCTCAATCGAGATTAGCAACGCCGCAGGATAATGCTTATATTGAATCATTTTTTAAGACACTCAAAAAAGAGGAGGTTTATTTTAAGAAGTATAAAACGATGGCAGATATAAAAAATAACTTGCCACAGTTTATTGATGAAATTTATAGCAAGAAGAGACTCCACTCAAGTCTAGGGTATAAAACCCCTGAAGAGTTTGAGAGTGAAGTCTTGAATATGAAACCCGCTAGTCGCCCAGTTCAGAAGTTATGGGGATGGAAAGTCTAGTTTTAGGGGCGCAGTCCAAGTTAGTGACCGCCTAGGGAACTGCAAAATACTGGTTCACTCATTCGAGAACCCCAGTCTTAGCCGCCCCTAGGCACTCGCCACTCAGTTGATCCAGGCTCAACCAACTCTCCCGAGTAAATCCTCACTGTAACTCCTGCCGGGTACCTATAATAGAACCCATCTGAAGCTAACAGCACCAAATTTTCTGAACTCTTGAATCTCAGGAATTGATCAAATGTGAACCTTCGAGCTTGCATAACTTGTATCTCTTGACCTTGAAACTCCATTGGAACGGCCTCATGAGCATCAAAGCTTAAAAGCTTTCCCTCACTAAATTGTAAATCTCCCTTTTTAGTCTTTACCGAGACTCCAGTTTCCAGCTGATAGACGCCATCCACTTCTGTCTCAAACGAGCCACTGTTCACATTAAACTCTGATACGGCGTTTACCGTAATATCGCCATAGTTGAGATTCGTGGGACTCACTAGCTGTCCATGAACGACAAAGCCGTTGGAATCAATTCCTACCCGGCTGAGTCTTCTGAAAAAATGGGCACCATTGTCTCCACGGACATAGAGTTCAGTGTCTCGTGAAAGCTGAAAACCAGCGGGGATACCATTTTTATGAAAATGAACAAGTCCGTAAATATCGTATTCAGGAACCCTTTCAATAATCACTTGTTTTCCACGAATGTTCAAAATAGTCCCTGACTCGACTGTACCTTCTTTAAGAGTTGCAGTCTCTGTATGAAACTCTAGTCTTCCGCTCTGAAAGTTTATCAACTGCCCATTAACGCCGATAGTGCTGTCTTCCTTCGTTGAGAAGTAGAAAGTCTTTCCCCAATCCCAAGCAGCGTTGAAGTAATCAACTCCCCTAATTGTATGACCTCCAAAATACATGTTTGTGGGGGCAAGTAAGTTCCCCCTTATGACATCTTCATATTCATTAAACCTTAAAGAACTCGTTTCTAAAGCCATTGCCTCAGGCTGGTGAACGACTCTAAAATTCATGTTATCAGGTGCCTCTAAAACATCTGCGCCGATAATATACGCCATATTGGGCCCGAAAGAGATATCTTGTTTCAATGTTACACTTTGACCTTGCAAGGAAACTTCAAGAGGATCAACAAGGTCTCCGTTCAAGAGATTTCCATCTTTATAAAATATAACAAAGCCATCTACTTTCAGAGACTGTCCGCTATAGACAACTGTGATTGACTCGCCAAATTTTAGCTGAGCATAACTGACATGACCATTATCGTGAAAGCCAATATCATAATTACGGTCAGCATCGATTTCTAACTTCTTACCCTTATAGTAAAAGAAAACATCTCTTCCAGGAAGGACTTCTGCTTCCTCAGGCATTCCATTTGGATGTCTACGAGTTATGTGTAAGTCTCTGATATCAATACCTTGATGCAAGCTTTGAAAGGTGAGATCATTTTTGTAGATGTACTCTTGAAAGACAAATGATGTCACAAAAGAAAATTCTCTGGATGTCACCCAACTGACAAAATCTCTCACCGTAAGAGAGTTTCTGTGCCCTAGATTATAGGCCTCTCTATATACGATTTCATGAATGATCAGACCGGCCTTATTAGTATTATCCAAAAGATCCCAAAAACTCTGATCAATAAAATACCTTTTATCTGTTCTTCGAATTGGTTCTCTGTGAATAGCGGCTTGTTTTATCCCGCAGCCATATGGAACACCAATGTGACCACTGTCGGGAATATCAATCAAGTCCATTGGTTCAATTTGAGCTTCATCAAAAAAGACAGACCAAAAATTTCGGTATCGCTCTCCTCGTTCGGGATCTACTCGGTCAATCCTCTCGAGAAAAATTTCAACTTTCTCAATAACAGATAGGCTTTCCTCTCCCAAATCTATTGTATAAGGCCTCCCCATGAATCGTGCCTCGTAAAAGTCGAGTAATTCAATGCTCGTGACTCGACCATTTTCTTTACATTCCAAAACGTCTCCACCGTTGCCGATATATTCACCACCAGGAAAAGCCAAAGGGGAAAAAATGAGTCCTAGAAAAATTAATAAAGCCCTAACAACCACGCTACACCTCCTGTATTTTCTTTGATTGGGGGAAAATTTGTATTGATACCGTATAAATTCGATTGGGTTTTTTCTTTTTATCTATGAGTTTTGAAACCTTATCTCTAAAGTCTTCTGAATATTTCTTTATTAATTCAAATTGATTCTCATCAATTGCAGCCGTGATTGATGAAAACTCTCTTTCGTCAATGGGCGTATTATATAGGCTCTTTTTAGCACGGCTTAGATTGCTGGCATGTAGATCTTTAATAATTCTCGAAGGATAACCACTGGATGTTGATACTGAAGAGGATTTCCGTTGAAGGGTATCTCCGTCCAAGTCTATCAGATTCTCATCAGAGAGGACTTTTAAGATTTTCTCGACAGTCTTTACATCTACCTCCAATACCTTACTGATCCAATTCGGATTAGAGGAGCAGTTTTCTATTTCACTAAGGGCCAGTACTGAAAAGTAAGTGGGATCACTGAGTTGGCGGAGCTGATCTTCGGTTAAGAGGTGCCTTGAGTTAAAATCAGATAGCTGCTGAATCTCCACTTCGGTTATGTTCAGCCTCTTCTTAATCGAATCTATAGATGTCTGTGACAAACCCCGTCTTCCGCTTAAAAAATCAAGAAGGGTCGACCTTGAAACTCCCAGATCTGTAGCATAGGCCCGCTTAGAATAGCGAGGGTTCCTCGTACTTCGTCTTTGGTATTCCTGGCACAAAAAGTCTCTGATCTTTTCAATCATATTTTATCACCCCCACTCGTTTGATATTCCCAGAGGCAAATGACCTTGTAAACTCTTGACGCGGTCAAGGTGACCGCGTAGGCTGCGGTCAAAACCTATGGCTAGGTTAGGAGCTTGGCGCTCAATAAACCAATGGCCAGTGACGGTAAAATATCATTTTACTTATGCTTTCACGATATTAGGCCAAAACCTTGAATAATTGACTGAGCTTTCCTGAGTAAGTTTTAGAGAATGACATTTCGTGACTTAAACTTTGTTTTGGATCGAAATGCGGAGGCCATTATTCAGAGAATGGGCCAATTTTCACGATTTCAGTGCTTTGTTGTGTAAAAACTGGGCCCGTATTATTGGGTTTAAATCTCACAATACATATGAAGCTGGGTGTACCCGATGAGTCGCAAAAGTAAGTCCGTACCTCTTTTATCTGGGCTAAATTCATATGATCATACGAATTTAGTACTTAAATAGGAGACTATTTAGTGAGAAAGACCAGAATTCACTCGATCATGGGAAAAATATTGAAAAACACTATTTATAGGTTAGTATAGAGATAATATTGCCATGATCATGGGAGAAATATGTCTACCTTATCGCGACTTGCGGTAGAAAAAATATTTAATGATTTCGATAGGATAACTTAAAAATGCCAGAACTCCCCGATGTGGGAAAGGCGTTTTAATTAACTGAAGGATTTTCGTAAGTTACTGAAGTAGTCATCGCTTTTCCCGTTTCTTTATTTTCACTGGGTCTCACTTGAGATCATTGTTTTTTTAGCCTTAAGAGCCCTGATTAAATTTGCCTTAGCTGAGGGTCAAAGGAAGGTCTCTAGAGGCAACCTATAGGGTTGCCCATTTTTTAGGCGATTAGAATCTTAGGACGGGGTAAAAGCCAGTATAATAAAGGCGATCTTTGCCTTAAAGTACTGATGAGAAGTCATTTTGCACATGGGCAGCATTTTGATTTTATCCACGATGGACATTATCATCATGTTCATTTGGATCATGTGGATGAGCACGGACTCGTTGTAGATAACTAAATTTTATTCGAATTAGAATGTCCAAGGGGACAGTCATTTCGAACCTCTCGCTGCTAGAGATCGTGTGGCGTAACATTCTCATGCCTAGCCATCCCTTGATCAAGAGCCGTATCACTATAGTTTCTACACAGATTCTTTTCTCAATCCAGTCTTTTTGAACTTGCGTGCCCCACACGGGTGCGAGGCTGTAAATTTCCGATGTAATCGATATTACCGGCCATACTTACGTTCGATATATTTTCAAATTTTAATTCTAGTTCAGCATAAACAAAATCATAATCTTCAAGGTACTTATGCAATTTAAATCTTCTTTTTATTGTTGCATACCCCTTGTGACAATGGCCCTCAACAGGGGTGTTTTCCACTTCTATTTCTATTCCACTATCCGTATAGGACTTCTCAACGTGTGTTTTCAGTTGACCTAAATACTTATTTTCATGATTGCAGACACCTTCAATGTGGAATCTATGAGTGGAAATGGCATTTTTTATAATTCTACCAAGGTCATGTAAAATCAAAGCTCCTTGAAATTTTCCTGTAGGTGAATTGTTAAAATCAATGTCATTGAGATCAGCAAATTGAAATAGACTAAGACTGTCTGTGTCCAGCTTTCCTCTCACAGATTGGTCATAAAAACTATACACCCCATAGCCCCCAGTGCCCCAGCCTGAACTTGTTACTACTAACCGATAGTAAGTGTCTGAATGATTGTTCCCCAGGGATGGGTAAGCGCCAGTAAAACCTGGCAACTGAACGACTCCCTGCGGAGAAACATCTAAGTCATAGATAATTTCGTTATCAAGAAAATCTGTCAGCGTGCCCCGATAGACAGACACTGTTATTCCAAATATATCCTTAATCCATGAAGTATAATTGACTCCACTGCTCAGCCTCAAACGAGCTTCAGCTGGCTTAGTCCGAAATATTGTGATGTCTTTTGACTTACGATGAAACTGAGGAAGTCTTGAATCAAGACCAAGGTATCTTCCTCCATTGGGTAATTCTACCAAAATCCCAATGTATTTAACCCTAGAAATGGCTCTTACTTTAAACCTTCCATTTTTATCAACCCTCACTACCTTTTTTCTGACGGAGCAATTAAACCGATACCAATGATCAGGCTCACACATTGCGCTGTACACGACAACTTTTAGAGAGTCCGTGGAATACATGGTTTTGTTAGTCACTACTCCAGAAAAGCTCAATGAAGCCTCTGATCCACCTGAATGAGAGTGTTGACAAAACACCGCAAAAAAGAAAATCATAAAGTTCAATAGTTTCATCTCGACTCCCTAACTATTGTAAAAAATGAATACTGTATCTACAGGCTTTCCCACAAAAGTAAGCTTATTTAGTCTCAAATGCTCTGACTGACGTACAGGAGAACCAGCCATTTATCTGATGATTTGATCTCCATCTGTCGGAATACCCCGGACCTCTTACTCTGTAAGGTGCAGGACCTGGACTCTTTAGAATAGTCATTTTCATGGAGTGTTCAGCACAAAAACTTTTCGCACGTTCCAAAGTCCTTCTAATTGCAGCTTTTTTAGAGTTTTCATCTTCTTTAGGGTACATCTCGCTCAAAACAAACCATGAGTTTGTATGACGCTCGCTATTCAAGTAGCAAATCTTCTCCCGTATAAGGGGGTAGCCATTTTTGTCAAACGAAATAATTTTTTCAAATGTATTTTGGGAGTGAACACTTTTTCTTACATAGTAACTTTCTCCCCAATAGGAGGTATCCCCCCAGCGGCCAGTACTCGAATCAATAATTTCCTCTTTTTCCACGATATTATTTTGATTAACAATGATTAAATCGTGCCAACCGATGACAACACCATACCTGGTACCATCACGACTTGTACAAGGCCTCTGAGTGGACCAGTAATCACCATATGCGAAAAAAGGCGATACAATGAACGAAACTACGGCAAGCAAATATACTTTAAACATTTTTAACCCTTTCGATAAGATTAAGGTTAGGAAGACTTTTAGCCAAACCAATTGAAACAAATAACGACTTTCCAAATTTTCCCTGACTTCCCGCCATCTTTCAAGTGGTGTAAATTTAGTACTATCTAAATTATTAATAACATTCTCCTTGTAAAAATGCAGTTGAACTTTAATGTCCGGTTTAGATAAAGTAGAGGGACTCTGTTAGTCACACAATTTGCATTCGTGACACTTTCTCGGGAAAAGTGTCACGAACCAGGCTTGTCAGAAGCGAGTCTTTTAAAGATCCTGAGTGAAATAGGTATTTTATGAATAAAGTTTCCAAGCTCAACATTTTCTCAAATATAGTCCTTAGGGAAGAAATGTTAAAAGGCCACCTAAAGTGGACAGTCTCACTTGTGGCCAAAGAAGCTGATGTTTCTAGAGCGTGGGCTTATAAAAACTTTGGTCCAGACAAGAATGAAATCCTTTATCAATCTTTAAACACCGCACTAGACGATTTTCTTTGTTTGTCAGAAGAGCGAATGGAGCTTTTGAAAAATGAAGGGGCCACCGCAGTGTTTTTGCGCTCGAGAGAGCTTCTTACAGAAACTCCCGAAATTATCAGCTTTTATTTAAAGTACTTTTTTTCTGATTGCCGATTTGGCGAACTCATACGCTCTAAAGAAAATTATTATGTCCGACATGGCCTAACCAATCGTAGAAATTTGAAAAATCGATTTCAGGCTAATTTTTTGCGAAGCTTACAACACGGAACTGTTTTGGCTTTTTTTTTAAACCCAGAAGAAACAAATGAGCTCATCGATTTCTCTGTCAGTGAAAAGTTTTTAGATTGGCTTCGACAAATGCCCTTGGAGGAGTAGCTTTACTTCTCTCCGTGAAAGTTGTTTTTTAAAAAAGCCCTTGATTGAAGCCTCGACTTGGTCGCCGAGACTCAGAAAAATTGAGCCATCAGAAATACACAGGACAGACGCGAAAGCCTGGCCATTATTCAAGTGTTTAAAGCTAATTCAGGCTAGGAGTTCTTAGTTTTTTAGAGATCCTTTTTTATAATGGAAAAACGTAATTAATTATTAAATTTCTTTGGTTACGACACTAGATTAGGGTTCCATGCCTATGATACTAATCACCTCGTAGACCAGTTCATGTCCGTATTTCTCTTGAAGCGTATAGGGGTTAGAGTAGGCCTTTCCCTTGGCGTAAGCGTAATAGCCGCCCCCCCGTGCGGGATCAATTTTAAAATACAGGTCTTCGATACCGACCTTCATACGGTTAACGAGAGCTTGAGTCATAGCATTATCTTGCCAGTAACCATTGGCTATTAAGGCCACCTGCACGGTGTTGACAGGGCGCAAGCCCTCAAAGGCATAGCTGGCTGAACTGCGAGGACCGCCAGCATCAGCAGAGTTTAATTCATGGAGCATGCCCACTTTTCCTTTATTGGGTAGCAAACTGCAATTTTTAGCCATACGACCACCGGTGACTCCATCTTTAGTAATTCCATCGTTATCATTGAGACCACAAAAGACATCTTTCCCGTAGGTGTAACTAGCTAAGTGATTGAATAGGGCAAGTGGGTCTAAATCATTTACAGTAAAATAGGAAAATTCTTTGTGGAGTGTAGTTTCAATTTGAGTATTACTGGGATTATTGGAAGACTCATAGGTCTTAACAAGATTTGTTAATCCTACATTTTTTAAGCGAGAAATAAAACTGGCATGATTGTGTCCTTTTAAGCGAGCCTTGGCCTCAGTCACTCCAAAATGACTGGTGGCAATAATGACACTTCCCATATTACCAGCCCGAAAATTGGGGTTCCAATTTCGATTAAAGTTGGTGCCACCATCCATGCTGTACTGCTGTCCACCCGCTTTGACAAAGGGGTTCTCATTTGAGGTGACAAAGGCATTTGACACAAGAGCAGCCTCAAACATGAGGTCGATTTTATTTTTTTCTGCAGAACTTAATTGATTCCAAAGACGAGGAATTTTACTGATCAGTGAAAATGCCGTGAGAATTCCTACCTGGTGTTGATCCGCGTAACCACCTTGAGCTGTTGTTCCATTGCCTGGCTTTAAAACATTGCGAATGTGCTGAAGCAATCGAGCATCGGCCCGAGTATCACCACAGGCAGCATGTACAGCTAGGGCCACTTCGGCATAATGAAAGGTCCAGCTATGGGCTCCGCCACTCAAATCTTGGTCAAACCAAATCAGACCTTGAGAGAGAGCCAAGTTGAGCATCTCATCAGAGAGGCAACTAAATTCGCTAGCAATAGGAGTGGGTTCAACCCGTGAAGGCTCTTCGTTTTCAGCGATAGAGTTTCCATTGTCTGGATTCGAGCCATCTTCAGCTTGATTGGCAGAGTCGCTATCAGGTTCTCCCGATAGTGAATCACTCTGGCTATAGGTACTGGAAGAACGGTTTTGATATGATTCAACCCCACTACATCCCAAAAAGAAAAGACTACTAATTATTAAAAAGTACCGCCCCCAAAGTCCCATCTTTACTCACCTTTCTCTCACCTCACTAAATATATTGAGCAAGAACCGTACCTTTGTACTCAAAAAAGGCAGGTTAAAACCAAGGAGAAGGTGTCGACGTACTTATCAATAAGGTGACAGAGAGGGGTGTATGTATTTGTTTTTATAAGCCCTTAGCTATAAGTGATTAAATAAAGAGAGTGTTTAAAGTATCACCGTAGCAAATTGAGATTGAATACTGGAAAGTATGTATGGCTCAATAAAAGGCTCTCAGAGAAGTATGGCCAAGCCCCACACTTACTACCACCTACAGTCGAAAGGTGTGAACGAGAATAACCGTCACATTAAATGATGCTAACGAGCGTACTTGATTGATGAAGGGCTCACTCTAAAATTCATCCATATTGAATGTGCTGTGAGATTTTAAGCAAATGTCTAAATCGAAAAAATGCTCTGCATAGTATTGAAATCCTGATTCCCTTTGAGGGCCTTGAATATTCTCTTGAGCATTCGCGACCATTTTGGGGCTAAGACACCCGGAGATCAATTTCGTGCTGAAGATTCACTTTTTCGAGGAGGCCCAGTAGTCTGTCAGTGCTTATACCATCAATTCGAAAACGAAAGATTCGGCTTAAATCAGCCTCTGGTACATTCAATTCATTTGCCATTTCGACATTTTTTAAGTTCTTATCCATCTTGTATTTTAGTAAGGCTTGACAGATTTGATACCGAAACTTTTCGATAGGGGGAGCATCAGGGCCAGGAATCAGTGAACCTTCCCAAGCCTCAGATTCCTTGCGAATTTTATCAAGTTCTTTTTTATTTGGGAAAGCCATGTTTCACCTCCTATAACAATTCACAATTCCTACATAGATGGTATTGTCTTCAAGTAGCCAAACAAGCTTATAGAGCTTATTGTTCAGTACCATTTTATCTGTTGAGAAATAGCTAAAAGTGCCCATAGGCTTTTCAACTTCGACAATTCGTCCATCAAGTTGTTTTACCAGCGCAAGGATTGTTTCATCATCCATGGAATCGGCGTGCTTTTTTTCATAGTGCGGATCAATAGTGATCTTCTTTATGAGCCGATTGTTGATGGTCAGATGAGTTTGATACTCTCGTCATTTCACGTACCCGATAATAACAAATCTTGTGTAATTACACAAGATTTTTGTAGATAACAGTCATACGAAAACTCAACCCGCCAGAGGCCAAATCGAATATAGTACACTTGAGGAGAATAAAGTGATAAATCTGCTGTATTTTTCTGACCTCGCCGGTTTTTCAAAAATAAAGTTGAA
>JAUILT010000018.1 GCA_030432925.1 Bdellovibrionia bacterium
GTCTGATGATGTTCGAGCTCAGTTTCAGAGTGATTTTCAGAAAAAAGACCTTAGAGAGGTTTTAGGTCATTTAGATGATGTGGCCAAAGAGGTTGCTAAAAAGCAGGAAAAACTATTGGCGCCAGTGAAATTTCATACAAATGGTATTCGAGTTTTTCCAGACCGTTACAAGGATTTTATTTCCAGTCTTGTACATGCTTTTAGAAATGCTGTGGATCATGGTTTGGAGTCTCCAGAGGATCGTATAGCAAAAAATAAGCCGGAAGCTGGAACTATTGAGGTCTATGCGACTCAAGTGTATAACAACGGAAGTCAGAAAATTCAGATAGTAATTCAGGATGATGGTCGAGGTATCGATCCTGAGAAAATTCGCAGTAAACTCCAAGAAAGTCAGATCAGTACTGATGGTATGGAGGATGGTGAGGTCCTGCAGCAAATTTTTTCTCCAGGATTTACTAGCCGTAGTGAAGTTTCCGAGTTTTCTGGACGAGGTGTTGGTATGGACGCGATTAAAACTGAGGTGAATAAGTTAAAGGGGTCTATTTTTGTAGAGTCCAAAATCAATGAGGGAACGAAAATTACCATTGAGATTCCGGACGAATCAGGTAAAAATATCTATGCAGTATCCGCCTAAGGGGAGATATGTTTCCAAAAGAGACTCACATTCTTGTTGTTGATGACTCCCTTAATATCAGGCGGCTTGTTGTGGACAGCCTTAATCGTATGGGTTTTACCAAAATAACAGCCGCAGAAGATGCTGTGGAAGCGTTCAATAAACTCAACTCAGCTGCAGAGTCAGATAAGCCTGTTCAGTTGGTTCTTTCAGACCTTAATATGCCTGGCCCCAGTGGATTGGATTTTTTAAAACAGGTGCGCTCCAACGACTCTTACCAGACATTACCCTTTATATTGGTGACTACAGAGAGCGAAAAGGGAGCTGTCATTGAAGCGGCTATGGCTGGTGTCAGCGGTTATATTGTCAAGCCTTTTAATATTGAGACGTTGACCAAGCGTCTTAAAGAGGCTTGGGCTAAGCATAATTCCTAAAATATTATTCAAAAAAATGAATTCAAATCGTGTCTTGTAACGCGACTTTGGGATAGGTTCTCAATGAAAATCTCAGAAATACCGATAATATATCGATGAAAAAAAAGGACATTAACATACTTGTCATTGATGACGATGCCTCGGTTCGGAAGGTATTGAGCGAAGCCATAAAAAAATTTGGTTACACGGCACTGGCTGTTGCGAATAAAGATGAGGCGATGTCTTTAATGAGAATCAAAACAGTCCATGCTGCAGTTATTGACTGTATGTTGCCTAAAATGAATGGCGTTGATCTTTCGTTAAAGTTACGTGAAGGACGGTTTGCTCAAAACCCTATTATTCTTATTAGTGGAATTTTTAAAGATAGGTCATTTGCCTCCGACGCGACAAGAAAAACTAAAGCTGTTGAATTTCTTTTTAAACCTCTGGACCTTGAGGAATTGAAAGGTGTTCTTGATGAACACCTTTCTCATCTATGTACTGAGACAGTAATTCCACTTCATACCTTGATGTCGAAGTCTTTTGATTCTTCAAGAGAGAGAAGAAAAGCAATAGAAGCGCTTGAAGAGATTAGTGGGTTCGACTTGCCTTTTGTGCTCAGTGTATTGATGGATGCCAAAGTTGGAGGGCATTTAAATATGGTGAACAAAGCGGGTGAAATTTACGGAATTTCTTTAGTCAAGGGAAAGATCACTGGATTAGATAGCCCTGAAACAATCTCTACGGTCACCTTAACTCTTCTTCAGAAGCAATTAATTACCCCAGAGGATATTCAAGACTTAGGAGAAAAGATAAGTCGAGGAGACATTCTTAAACACCTTCTTCAAGAGGGACTTATTAGCCCTCATGTTGTGCTTATGGTAAAGAACCAGCAGATTTTGCAAGACCTCAATCGTTTGATTACCGGTGAGGTGATTCAATTTAACTTTGCGCAGGAGAGAATCAAAGAAGATATTCCAGGTGTTGACTTGGATATGCTAGTTCCACACTTTCAAACAGCGATTAAGGACAAAATCACTTTGAAATACCTAATTGAGTTCTATGATGGGTGGGGTGAGTACCCTATTATGGAAGGGCCACAGTACTCTGACTCTGACAGCATGAAAAGCTATGAACTTATTAAGACAGCGACGGGTGTGACAGCGTTAGCCCACGAGAGAGCGACTATTAATGAATTAATAGAGTCAGAAAGGTTTAATAAAAAAGACTTATTAAGGGCGCTGCATCTTTTGGCTCTAAAGAGAGTGATCATTTTCGATACAGTACAGCGAGGAAGCCAAAAGGATGACCTTAAAGGTCGATTTGAACACATGCTGAGAGGTATTAAGGATAAGAACCCCATCGAGATTTTTATATACTTTGGTGCAACTTCAGAGTGTAAAAAAATTGAGGTGGAAAAGATTTATAAGGAGTTTGCCCGTAATAACCACCCAGATAAACTGCCTCCGAATGTCAGTGATGATGTGCGAAAGACGGCCAATAAAGTATTTTCTCTTGTTAGCGAGGCCCACGACACTTTGACTCACTCTGAAAAGCGTGAGAAATGGGAGACATCCATCAAGCAGAAAGAGGTTCATCAACAGATTCAAGCTGAGGAGATTGCCGATAAAGCTATCGAGTTTCTCAGAAAAGGTCGGTATATGGACTCTTACAAGCTATCTAAAGAAGCTTATGAGCTATTTCCCGGTATGAATGTTATGCTTTATTACTCTTGGGCTCAGTTGAAAGCTTTTCCAAGCATGGACAAAAAAGCTTTGATGGATGTTGCTGAGCGCATGAATACGATTCCTCATGAAGATCGTCGTGTGGCACTTTACCAGTTTGTTGCAGGGCTACTCAAAAAAGCTCAAGGTGATCTTATTGGTGCCAGTGCGTGCTTTGACAAGTCTCTTAACTACGATGTGGACTTTCTGGATGCTCGTAGGGAATTGGTGGCTCTAACCCGAAATAAAGAAACATCTTCAACGTCCTTCACAGCAAAAGATCTGCTTCATGCAGATTTAGGGCAAGTGATAGGCGGCTTATTCAAAAAAAAGTAAGGTCATCGCACAAGCATTGCGCGGCGCATTTTCTGCTCCTAATAGGCAATTATGGTGGTATTTCATTGGGCACGCCAGCGAAAGGAGTTTTTTATGATCGTTGTGACGGGTGCCAATGGATTTATTGGAAGCGCCATGGTCTGGGAGCTGAATCAGGCTGGGGTAAAAGAGAGTATTGTTTGCGATATCATCACCCCTCAAGAGCGACCAGGCCCTCTTGGAGGCAGAGACTATAAAAAGTTTTTACATAGAGATGAGCTCTTGGACTTCTTGCGGAGTACAAAGGAAAAAGTTTCTGTGATCTATCATATGGGTGCAAGCTCCTCTACAACGGTGACAGACGAAGAGTTTCTGCGAGTGAATAATACAGAGTACACTCAACAACTTTTTGAGTGGTGTCGTGATAATAATGCAATATTTATTTATGCCAGTAGTGCCTCTGTTTATGGGGATGGCAGTCATGGCTTTGATGATAAGGTCAAAACAACCTCATACACACCTATGCATGCTTACGGCTGGTCAAAAGCCAATTTTGATATCTGGGCGGAAAAGCAAAAGGAGACTTTAAACAAATGGTATGGCCTTCGTTTTTTCAATGTGTATGGCCCCAATGAGTACCATAAAGGCAGTATGTTAAGTGTTCCTTACAAGGCCCAAAAGCAAATTGAGGAAAAGGGGCGGGTGAAGTTATTTAAGTCATATCATCCTGAGTACAATGATGGCGAACAGAAGAGAGATTTTATTTATGTCAAAGATATCACCCGATGGATGTTGGAATTGGCCAATGCCCCTAAGGCTCCCAGTGGCATCTATAATATGGGGTTTGGGAGGGCGCGTACTTGGAAGGATCTGGTTCATTCCGCTTTTCACGCCAATGATAGAGAGATGGACATAGAGTGGATTGAAATGCCGGAGACTCTTAAAAATCAATACCAGTACCTGACAGAGGCAGATATGGGCAAGTGGTTAAAGGCAGGTCTCTCAACTCCTCAGTGGAGTTTGGAATCTGGAATTGAGGATTATCTTAGAAGCTACCTTATCGGTGGAGACAGTTACCTGTAAAAAGGAAGAGGGGTCTATGTACACAATTATTGAAAACTTACCGGCTCATCTCAGAAAATATGTGGTGGAGCAAACTTATGAAAAGTACACCTCAGAAGACCAAGCTGTCTGGCGTTATATTATGCTGCAGTTGAAAAGCTTTTTATCTCAACATGCTCATGACTGTTACTTAGAAGGACTTGAGAAGACGGGAATTACCACCGGTCGCATCCCTCGGATTGAAGATATTAACCAAAAGCTGGCTGTATTTGGCTGGGGAGCCGTTCCTGTAAGTGGTTTTATACCTCCAGCGGCATTTATGGAGTTTCAGTCACTGGGAGTTCTGCCGATTGCCTCTGATATGCGCTCCATAGATCATATTCTCTACACTCCGGCTCCTGATATTGTTCATGAGGCGGCAGGGCATGCCCCGATTCTGATTCACTCTGAGTTTGCTACTTACCTAAAAAAGTATGCTGAAATTGCTAGAAAAGCCATAATATCAAAAGAAGACATGGACCAATATGAGGCGATTCGTGTACTCAGTGACGTCAAAGAAAATCCCGACAGTACGCCAGAGGAAATTGCAAGTGCCGAGCAGCGGCTGAGTGAGGTCAGTGCAGCGATAACAGAAGTTTCTGAGGCTGGATGGTTATCTAGAATGAATTGGTGGACAGCAGAATATGGCCTTATTGGCTCATTGGAAGCGCCAAAGATTTTTGGTGCGGGTTTGCTCTCTTCAGTGGGAGAGTCTCGAGAGTGTTTGAGCGACACAGTCAAAAAAATTCCGCTTACAGTAGATTGCGTTAATACAGGGTATGATATTACAGAGCCTCAACCTCAATTATTTGTGACACCTGACTTTGAACACCTTCATTCAGTTTTAGACGACTTGGCTGACATGTTAGCCTTTAGAAAAGGTGGCTCCTATGGATTAGAAAAGGCAAAGTCAGCAAGGACTATCAACTCAGTGGAATTAGAGACAGGGCTTCAGGTTTCGGGAGTTCTAGAAAGGTATGACTTGAGTGAGAATGGTCAGCCTGTCTTTTTTAAAATGAGTGGGCCGACACAGCTTTCAGCCGGTGGCCGACAACTGCCAGGGCATGGTCCAGAGTATCACTCACATGGTTACTCCAGTCCGCTGGGCTCTTTCAATGGTTGGAATGGAGATATAAAAACATTGAACTTGAAAAGCTTGGGAGTGTCTCAAGGAGAAACCGTCCGCTTAACATTTGACAGTGGAATTCTTGTACACGGAAAGGTCGAGAGTATCACCGAGTTCAATGGCACCCCTCTTATTATTCAGTTCAGTGCCTGTACGGTTCAAAAAGGTGACGACACTCTATTTGCTCCTGACTGGGGACTTTTTGATATGGCTCTTGGAACAAAGGTGTCATCCGTTTTTGGAGGGGCTGCAGATCGCACTCAGTTTGAAAATACTGAAGATTTTGTCGCAGCTAAAGTACCTCTGCGTATTTTCAGTGAGTCTGACAGGAGTCGTTTTGAAATATTTGATGAGATTCGAAAAGCCAGAGAAAATCAGCAACTGACTTCTGATATTATCCAGCAGTTGATTGACAGGTGGAGTAACTCTTCCGATAAAAACTGGCTGGTGGGACTTGAAATTGTAGAGCTTGCTAAGATTGCTGGTTACTCTCAAGATCTCACGGAAGAAATTACCCAAGCTGTAGAGTCTTTATACGACAAGCAGACACTCCAACATTATCAAGGGGGCCTGCAGCTCTTAAATGAGACTGATACAAACAATGAGTAGGAGAGTTAGATGTCCTCCTTGTAGCCATCTACGAGCGTAAGAAACACCCGTCCTAACTTTTTTTGCTTCAGAGAATGATGTAATTTTTTATACTCATCTGGATCAATCAGCTCGGGACGCATGAATTGCGAGTGAATAAAATCATCCATTAACTTCTGAAGATCTTTGTCAGAGATGCCCCTCTCTCTACTTTTCATGATTTCATTGACAATATTAATTAAGGCATTGCCGGTGACCCGATCTTCTCGATTGATCACTTGAGAGCGTTTCATCAGGTTCTTTGTAATACTTGTAACATCCTCTAGAGAGTGCCAGTTGTTGATGAGCTGTACGTACTGTTTTTGTAGTTCATGTATTCGCTCTTTCAAGCGTTGACCCATGTGTGCATCTCGAGAGGGAGCTTCTTGACTGATGATCCAGCGAAACACCTCACGTTCTTTGAGTAGAGGGACGTTTTTGTCTTTATTCTCCCATAGGTGTCTTGGGTACTCTCTTAAAAAGCTTCTCATGTTCAAAATAGCCGGGCGATTAACGCCATCGGCAACTTTGGCCAGCTTATTTTTAGTTTTTAACTTTTCAAGGTGAGTGAAGTTGGAGCAGAAGGCTTCGACGTCGTGCTCATGCCGATCGAGTAAAAACTCTCGTTGTTTTTTAGTGAACCCGACCTGGTAGAGTAGATGATCTTTCATATAATAGGCATAATACTTTTCAAACTTGTTAAGAATAGGATCCCCTTTAAAGCTAGCTAGGGGTTTTTTCTCTCGGGTTTTCAAAAAATCTACCAGCTGGGCAAAAACTTGAACAGTTAGCTTTGCTTTGGTCTTTTGCTCATTGAGATTTGTGGAGAAGCGATCATCGTCATCATAGCGATATTGATCATGTCGGAGTCCAAACTGACGTACGCTCCCATAGTCAATGATTCCAGCTGTGGCCAAAACATTGTCACCATCCCAGTCCAGCCAGGCAAAAATGTATTCCCTCTCAAGTTGAGCGGCAAATTGGGCAAAGCTTTCGCAAATTTCATTCAACATCATGCGGTAACGACTTTTGTAACGAACACTGAACTCCCATTCGCCATTACTGTGTTGGCGATCTATTAAAAAGTCCGTGGCTTTTTTAAGAGATTGATGGTCTTCTTGCTTTAAATACATAAAAAGGTGAGCGGGACGAAAAAGGTTTTTTTCAGCTCGAACTCCGATAGCACATTTGTTGCCGATGTCAATAATAGCTAACATTCGCTCCGTGCGGATGGAGTTGTGATGCATGATCTCAGACATGATCGCTGATCCGTAAAGTTCATCAATTTCAGCAAGTCCACAACCATACCCAAAGTCAGTGTTGCCGGACTCCAGATAGGTTCCTGCTTGTACGGCTCCCGGAGCCAATGTTGTGACTCCAGTGCCTCGACTGCTGACGTCCCACGTAATGCCTTTGTGGCAAACTGTCCCATTCCACACACATCGACCATCTCCAGAGGTTTTTCCGGTTTTGTCTGCGTGTTGCAGTTGAAGGTATCTGGTGGCCATATATTTTTTATGTTTGATGGTTTTAGGAGGGTAGATAATATTGTTTTCTTGATCAAACTCATTGATGATTCGGAGGCAAAATGTCTTTAGCAATTTTTGGCTGAGTTTTTTGGTCATTTTGGAGGGATGATTTTGGGGAAGGAGCCCCATTTCACGAGCCAGGTCAAAGTTAAACCAGGCAACTTTCCCACCAGAGAGTTCTCTTACGGGGTAAAGAAGGCAGTTTTCAGGCATCTTTGACTGCCAGGGGTGTGACCCATTCAACGTATCAAAGCGAGAGTACTGATTCTCGCGAGTTCGTGCTCCTGATGGGTCAGGGCGACGCGCTCTTTGTTGTCCCATTCTTAGACCTTTCCGATGATTCATTCACCTGGAAATCAGTTCTAAACCTTATCGGACAGTACCTATAATTGGTTGAGAAGCTCGTGGAACATTCTTTGACCTAAGTCAGGTCCTCAGGTAGACAATGATCTAGAACTTTTGCGGAGAAGTTATATATGAAAGTTAATGCCAGAAAATCATTGGAATCCCTGAACTCCAAAGCGGATTGGACGGGAATTCGCTTTGTTGAAGAAGACAGTCGGACGCTCTTTGTCCGAGACGAAAGGTTGGAGCCCTCCCATCAGGAAATCAACTCCGGAGCCATGGTAGAAGTACTTGTTGACGGACAGTTTAGCTATGCAGCAACACCAGACACCTCAGAGTTGGGTTTGAAGCGGGCCTATCAGAAGGCTATGGGGCTGGCTGAAATAGCAAAGTCTTGGAAGCTGACCAACTTCACCGAAGAACAGCGCCCCAAAGCCACGGGCAGTTACTCCACTCCTAAAGCTAACGACTTAGACACAGCGGGTATTGAACAACTGGTTCAGAATTTGGTGGATGCCACCAAGGCTATGAAAACCTCAGATGAGGTGATGAGCCGTCATGCTTACATCATGCATTCCCAAACAAAAATGCGTTATGTTAGCTCCAGCGGATCAGATTTTGAACAAAACTTTACGCAGAATTTGAGCAACCTATCGGTGACAGCACAAAGGGGTGGCGATGTTCAGACAAGAAGTAATGGAATGGACGTTGGGCAGGCGGGCGCCGAGTTTTTCAACCGCGAAAAGCTCTTAAAGCAAGGGACTCAAATAGGTGAACAGGTTCTGGAGCTTTTGAGTGCTGAAAACTGTCCATCTGAGACCATGGACGTCATCTTGGCTCCGAGCCAGTTATATTTGCAGATTCACGAGTCTATCGGTCATCCACTGGAAATTGATCGCATCTTAGGGGATGAAAGGAATTATGCGGGATGGAGTTTTGTTAACCTGGAGGACTTTGGAAAATTACAGTATGGATCTTCATTGTTAAATGTGACTTTTGATCCAACCCTTCCGTTTGAAATGGCTTCTTATATGTACGATGACACAGGGGCGAGGGCTGACAAGCAATATATCATCAAAGATGGTCAGTTACTTCGTGGGTTGGGCAGCCTTGAGAGTCAGTCGCGAGCGAAGATTGATGGAGTGGCCTGTGCCAGGGCGACATCATGGAACCGCCCGCCATTGGATAGAATGGCCAACTTGAACATTGAGCCAGGAACCTCTTCTTTAAAAGAGATGATCTCTTCTGTGGAGAGGGGCATTTTAATGGATACGAATAAATCCTGGTCTATTGATGACTACAGAAATAAATTTCAATTTGGTTGTGAGTATGCTCAGTTGATTGAAAATGGTGAAATCACTAAAACTGTGAAGAATCCCAATTACCGGGGGATGTGTACACCTTTTTGGAACAGCCTGAAAGGAGTGGGCAACAATGAGACTTTTGAAGTATGGGGAAGTTACTTTTGTGGAAAGGCTGAGCCCAACCAGACGATTCGCGTGGGACATGCCACTCCATACTGCTTATTTTCTGATGTTGAAGTGTTTGGAGGTGCCAAGTGAGTTCATCTAAAGAAGTGATTCGAGCCAGAAAAAAACTGTTCAACACACTTTGTGAAAGAGCCTTTTCTCATTTGAGTGGAGAGGAGTCCATGACCGTTTCCTTGGTTTCTGAAAAAACACTTTATGCCCGACTTAACCACTCTAAAATCCGTCAATCCACCAACGTGGATCAGAGCGAAGTAGAAATACAGTTTGTCAGTAATAGCAGAGAGCTTAAAAAATCTATGACACTGACTTGGGATGAGGGGGAGGACTTCAAACGTTTGCAGTTACTGATTGAGAGTGCGAGAAAAGAGGCAGAGATTTTGCCGGAAACACCCTTTATCGTCGACCCGGAAAATAATGCCAGCTCAGATCAGGATATTTTATTGGAAAGATCTAATAATGAAGAGGTGATTGACCAGATATTTAAGCCCATTCAGGGTATAGACTTGGCGGGCCTTTATACGGATGGTTGGGTCATTCGTGCCAATCAGAATAACAAAGGGCAAAAGCACTGGTTTTCCACAGAGAGCTTTTATTTGGATTACTCTATTTACTCTGAAAAACAAAAGGCCGTGAAATCTTGCTATGCAGGCACCACTTGGAACCAAAAGGATTGGGAGGCGAACGTCAATGACTCCAATCACCAGCTTTCGCAGATGAGGCTTCCGGTTCAGGATGTCAAAAGAGGTGAGTACAGAACTTATCTAGCTCCTGCGGCAGTCGCAGAAATTTTGGACACCTTAAATTGGGGTGGGTGGAGTGGCAGCGCTTATAAGCAGGGGTGGAGCCCGTTGAAGGACCTTATTGAGGGAAAGAGAAAGTTTTCAGATAAAGTGACAATCACCGAGGACTTTACTCAAGGGTTCAGCCCCAAGTTCAATCATCAGGGAGAGGTAGCTGTTGATACCCTGACTGTGGTTGAAAAGGGTGAGTTAAAAAACCTCATAGTCAATTCTAAAACGGCCAAGGAGTACGGCGACCTAAAAAGCACCGCGGCTGGTGGCAGCGAAGGGCTACGGTCTTTGAAGTTTCATACAGGAGGGCTTGCAAAAGCAGATATTCTCTCCAGCTTGGGAACGGGACTGTATGTCTCTAATTTGCATTACTTAAACTATAGTGATCGTCCTAAAGGGCGTATGACTGGTATGACTCGTTTTGCCTGTTTCTGGGTGGAAAATGGTGAAATCAAAGGCCCGATCAAGGATCTTCGTTTTGATGAAACGATTTATAATGTATTTGGGGATAACTTACTTGAAATTACAGACTTCAGCGAAGTGCAACCAGAAACCATGTCCTATGGATGTCGACATATCGGTGGAGCCAGAGTGCCGGGGCTACTCGTGGATAAATTTGCCTACACGCTTTAGGGCTTCAGGTGTTCGTCGCCTTTTTTCCATCCGGCGGCACACAGTTCACCTGACTTGAGTCCGCTCAAGACTCGAAGAATCTCTCCAGCATCACGGCCTACGTTTAAGTTGTGAATGCCCATGTATTGAATAGTACCTTCAGGATCTATAATAAAGGTTCCGCGTGTGGCAATTCCAGACTCTTCCATTAAAACACCATAGTCGCGGGAAATTCTTTTTGTCATGTCGCCAATCAGTGGGTAGCCCAGGTCACCCAGGTCATCTTTAAGCCACCTTTTGTGGGAGTGGATAGAGTCCACACTCACGCCCACAATATCGGCACCCTCTTCGGCAAAGGCACCGAGGCTGTCTTTAAATTGAGTCAACTCTGTTGGGCAGACAAAGGTAAAATCCAAAGGGTAGAAGAACATAACCAGCCATTTTCCCTTATAATCGTTCAGATGGACTTCCTTGAAGTCCCCACCATCAACAACAGCTGTGGCAGTAAATTGTGGGGCTGGTTGACCAATCATGGGCATCATTTCGTCTCCTTTTGCAGCGCCGTATTAAAACTGTCTGTACAGGGCCCTCTTTTTCTCCCACATATTAAAGCTTCCAGCAAGGGCAAAGCATGTTATCTAGATGAGATGAAAATCATCTCTTGGAATGTCAATGGTATCAGAGCATGTGCGCAAAAGGGTTTTTTGTCATTTTTGGAGGCAGAGGATCCGGATGTTTTTTGTATTCAAGAAACAAAAGCCCACCCAGATCAGCTGACCGAGGAGTTGATACACCCTCTCGGACGTCATTCGTATTTTTCTATCAGTCACCGAAAAGGCTACTCAGGGACGGCCACTTTTTTAAAAACAGGTGCAGAGAATTTTTGCTATGGCATTGGAATCCGAAAGTTTGACTATGAGGGTCGATTTACAGTGACTCAAGTGAAGGGTCTTTTAATTTATAATGTTTATTTTCCGAATGGAGCTTCCGGTCAAGAGCGGCATGATTTCAAGCAGGAGTTTTTACAGAGGTTTTCACAGCATTTACGGCACGACCGAGAAAAAGGCCGGAGCATCATTGTGCTAGGTGATTAAAATGTAGCTCCACAAGAAATAGATGTACACAATCCAGTGGCTTTAAATGATACCAGTGGCTTTTTACCTGAAGAGCGTCAATGGTTCGGTGAGTTTCTTGATCAGGGTTTTGTTGAAACTTTTCGATATTTACACCCGAATGACAAAGAGGTGTTTTCTTGGTGGTCCTATCGCGATAGGGCACGGGCGACCAATAGGGGCTGGCGGATTGATCATATTTGTGTGAGTGAGGACTTGAAGGGGAGGGTCAAAAGAGCCGAGGTGATGGGGCAAGTCATGGGCTCTGATCATTGTCCGGTGCTTTTAGAACTCGCCGAGAAATAGGAGGTTGGATGCTTTTTCCATTGATATTTTTATTCACAGTGGTTCCCATGTTTGAGCTTTATTTGTTGATCCAGGTGGGCGCCGTGATAGGGGCCTGGAATACCGTGGGGTTGGTTTTTTTCACTGGGGTTGTCGGAGCTATTTTGGCACGCTCTCAAGGTCGGGTGATTATGATGAAAGTGCAATCAGAACTGGCTCGCGGGGGAGTGCCTGCAGACAGTCTATTGCATGGGTTGATGGTATTTATCGGCGGGTTGCTTTTAGTGACTCCAGGGATCGTCACCGATGTTATCGGGTTTTGTCTGGTGATCCCAGCGACTCGTTGGTTATTTTTAAAAGTAGTGAAAGCTCACTTCAAAAGGGCCATTGGTCAGGGACATTACAAGTTCCACAACTTTCAAGAGGAGTCTGCGGGGGGAGGTTTTCGTGTTTATACTCAAACCTCTGGCTGGACACGTTCGTCAGGAGGAGTTCGCGATGTTGTTGATGTGTCTTCGGAAAGACTCAATTCTGCAGATGGGTCTCCGCCTCATGACAAAAAATAATGGCCCAAGCGACTTCGAGGGGGTCTCCGTATCGGCTTCTGACATAGAAGGTGCGCGCCTCTTCAGGAGCCAATAAGACATCTCTCAAAGGTAGGTAGGGCTGCTCATCAAAATAGGTGTCACCATAGATAGTGCCCGAGCAAGAAATTGTTAGATCGAACGGGTTGGTCAGGGTGACTTCTGCAAGAACTCCCTGAACTTCAATTTGAGCCTCTAGAGAAAATGTGTCCGGGCTGCCATGAGCCTCCACAGCGGCAAAATATATAAATAAAATAAAAATCAAACCAAGACGTCTCACAGCACTTCCATAAAAAACTTTGCAGGGTTCTATAAGGCTTGGCGCGGCAGGTCAACAGTTGTTGAATACTCATGAATATTTATCAAAAGTGGTGTCAAAAAAGGTTCCTTTATGGCGTTGAAATCAAAAACCCCAGATAAGAGATATAGGTAAATAGTAGAAAAACACCCATGGGCCTTTGAATAGAGCCTCGTCCCAAGTACAGAATAGGAAAAATAATAAAAGTAGATGCCACCATCCAGGCACAGTCACTGGTGACGATTTTTTCTGAGGCCGTCATAGGGTGGACTAATGAGGTGGTTCCAATGATTGCAAGGGTATTCATAATATTAGAACCAATCACGTTGGAGACGGCGATATCGTTGCGGCCTCGGTAGGCGGCAACCGCTGATGTGGCGAGCTCCGGCAGACCGGTGCCTATTGAGATAATAGTAATTCCAATGATTCTCTCAGACATTCCAAACAGCTCCCCGATCTGAATACCGCCCTGAAGTGCCAGTTGGGCACCTCCCAGAAGAGCTCCTAGGCCCACAATGAGGTGGCCCGCATCCCACCAGATGTTTTTTAATACCTGGCTGTCGTCCACCTCTCCATCGAGGGGTGAGAGGCCTTTTCTTTGAGCCATCCAGAAGGAAAAAACTAAAAAGCCCACAAGGCCAGTGAGCAAAGCCCCCCCCTCCCAGCGGGAGATCACTCCATTGTAGGCGGCAAGAATCAGAGCTATGCAGGCGATCAGTAAAAAAGGCAAATCCACCTTTAAAGTGGATTTTTCCACCTTATTGGCCCTGAGAATTGAGGCAAAGCCAAGAATAGCTAGAATATTAAAAATATTGGAGCCCACCACGTTTCCAAAGGCAATATCAGGCGCCCCCTTAAGGGCTGCTGTGATGCTGGTGACCAGCTCTGGCGCAGAGGTTCCGGCAGCAATGATTGTCAGTCCAATCACTGCCGGTGAGATTTTCCACCGGAGAGCTAGGCTAACAGCTGCCCGAACGAGAGTCTCTCCTCCGACAATAAGGATGGCAAAGCCAAATATGAGGTATCCAAGTGCAATTAAAAATTCCATAGGCCTTTACAAAGCTTGTCTGAAAACCCTCGCGACGGGATCCGTTTTGAGATAGACTTTCTCCAGTCATGGGTCCACTTTTATTTTCTATACTTACCAATGTGTTACTACTCACCAGTGGAAGCGCTCAAGCCTTATGTGTCTCTGCCAGTCGAGCCCACTTAAGAAGTCGTCCCAGTACGAAAAGTACTATCACTTTATCTGTTGGCAAGTACACCCCTTTGCTGGAGGTGGAAAAAAGGGGAAGTTGGTACAAAGTCAAAGATGTGGATGGAGTGACTCATTGGGTTTACTCCCGCCTGGTGACTCGTAGAATTCAGTGTTTAATTGTAAAAGTGAGCGAAGCCAACATTCGCAGTGGTCCTAGTCATAGAGCCCCTTTGGCGCGGTACCCCATCGCCAATAGATATTTTGCCTTTAAAAAGCTGGATTCCAATGAGGCATGGTTAAGGGTTCAGGCTCCCTCGGGTAAGGGAGGCCCCCTTTGGGTTCACGAGAACCTGGTATGGCAGGCCTTTAAAGTGCAAACCATTGGGTTTTAAGGGTCGAGGCCAGCGGCTCATCTTGGGGCGCTGCACTATTTTTTGTGGGAATTCTGTTAGGCTTCATTTAAGATTATCTCCTGCAACTTTCTTTCAGGAGGAGTGTGATTAAGATATCAAGCCTTAAGTCAGAGGGTTAGGTGATTTAAGATTGTTTAAGATTTTATACTTGCTTTTGGAAAAGAACTCGTGTGTAAATAGTTCAGTTCCAAATTGGCACTTGAAGAAAAAAATTCAGTGCCAAACAGGGGGGAGGGAACATGACATCTGAAATTGCACAAAGTCTCGTAGAGCAATGCAAATCAAAGCTTCTTGAGGCAAAGGCGGATTTACTGAATAGAGTTAGAGAGTCTAGGCAGGACTTGTACAATTCTGATGATAGCAAAGGCGGAGACGAGGGCGATCAAACGATGAGGGCCCTTGCAGAAAGCGAGTTTTTGTCTATGCATGAACGGCTGAGAAAGCAGTTGGTAGAAATTGAAATGGCTTTGTCTCGCATTGAAAATGGTGTTTATGGTCTTTGTGAGGAAACAGAGGAGCCGATTGAAGCCGAGCGACTCTTGGCCATTCCTTGGACACGACTCTCTATTGAAGGTGCTGAAATCAGAGAAAGTGTTGGAAAGCGTTACGCCAGATAAAAAACAATTCAGTTTGAGGGGCTGTCACAAAAACCGGTGAAGTAGTCGTGAAAGGCTAAGCCCTGCTCCTTGTCAGTCAGTGACCACTGGGCAGGCCTTCCCTCCTCTACAACCTTTTTTTCAAGCACAAGATTCAGCGTTTCGTTAAACTCAACGTCCACAATTTTAATGAGGTACTGGCCTTTTTTATTTTGAGTTATTTCCCATGGAGCAAAGGCCAGCTTTCTCTTTAGCCAGGTTTCTTCGCCCTTATACATGCCCAACTCATTGGACACCCAGCGCACCTCACGCTTCACGTGGCCATTGTCCTTCTTTTCCCAAGAAAACTGAAGAATATCTCTGGGAATAGGCTCGCCGGGAATAACTCTGCGAAAGATGGCATCGTTCATGGCAAACTCAAGTTGTTCGGCCTGAGAAAACTCAATCTCACGACGCTCTCTTTGTTCAATGAGCCTTTCATAAGCTATGACTTTTGCCAGCTGATACTCGTAGAGGTCCTTCAGGTGTAACTCAGAGATGGGTAAACTCAAGTGCAGAGTCATCAGGTATTCAACGAGCGTGGGGTCTTGTTCTAGAGCCTCTGTGAGTAGTGGAGCAATATATTCGTAGGAATCATTCACAGAGGTGCAATTGGGGGCATGATAGAGTTGGTGAAGTCGGTAGAGTGCTGTATCCAACTGAGCATTGCCACTGGGTGTGTAGCCAGGAATAATAAGCTCACGACTTCCAAGGGCTGTCATTGAGAGAGTTAGAGATAGAGCCAGTATCATTTTTTTCATGCTTCTACTCCTTGGGCTGTAGAGAGTGTACCGATCCGGTTTGAATTTTTGGGATTGAGGTGACTGTAAATCAGTTTCAAAAACTAAAAAATTCAAACAGGATCGGTATACTATCACGTGAGCAGAAGTTTTTAGGAAACTTGATTCCAAGGATGAAATATTGACATGTCTTTTTTGAAAAAAATAAGTTATACCGATTTGGCTATGGGTAAAAGCCAAAACAAATTCTTTTCTCAAGGATTAAAGTTTCAGTGTCAGGGCTCTGGAAAGTGCTGTGTTTCTCGGGGCGAGTATGGGTTTGTCTATATGACCCAGGATGATCGAAAGAAAATGGCAGAAGTATTAAAAATGACCCCCTCGGCTTTCACGAGGAAATACTGTGAAAAAACAGGTGGTATTTGGCACTTGAAGGCCAACCCTGACGGCCCGGAATGTTTGTTTCTTAACCCTAAAAATCAATGTGAAGTTTATAATGGGAGACCTGTACAGTGTCGGACCTGGCCCTTTTGGCCAGAAAACATGAACACTAGAGCCTGGCGTAGAGATGTGGTTCGCTTTTGTCCGGGAGTGGGCCAGGGGAAAGTCACCAGCCCTCAAAAAATTCAAAAAACTTTGGAGGAGCAAGAGGCTGCCGAGGCAGAGCTTTTCGGCCCGAGTTCACTCAAGTGATCTTAGGTGGTCTTCAAGTTAAGAGTCGTCCAGCCACATAGTTGATACAAAATCCTGCTGCCAACATTTCCATCCCACTCGTTAGATCTGTCTCGAGCGGGAGCCACTTCATTGAGGTCAAATCCGATAATCTTTTTGTTGGACTTTCCCAGAGTTTCAAGAAGCAACAAAGCTTCATCAAAGCTGAGGCCACCAGGGACGGGAGTGCCTGTATTGGGGCAGCACTCTGGAGACAGGCCGTCAATATCAAATGAAACATAAACTTTATGGGGAAGCTCGGACACAATTGAAGAGCAGATCAGAGCCCATGGTTTACCAAGAGACATTTGGCTTTTACACTCTCTGTCCCAAAAGGTGCAGATCCGCTTATCAGATTGGCTGTACTCATACTCTTGTTTACAAAAGTCCCGAATACCAACCTGAACTAGTTTTTGAGGGGGGGTGTGGTAATTCAATACGTTGTGCATGATAGAGGCGTGAGAGTGCTCAAAGCCTTGATAATTCATGCGTAGATCGCAATGGGCATCAACATGTAAAATGCCAAAGTCGCCGTCGTATTTATCAGAGAGGGCTTGAATTAAACCTTCGGGGCTGGAGTGATCTCCGCCCACGACGGCCACGGTCTTTCCTGCTTGTAGCAATTCTTTGGACTGGTTGTGAACATGCCACACCATTTTCTTGCAGCCTTGGTTCACTTCTTCTAGGTGTTGTTTGTTAAGAGCGTTGAGTTTTCTTTGCTCTTCCCACTGGCGGATCACCTCCTGTGCCATGGGCTTGAGCCGTGAATTCAAAGAGATCAGTTCTTTGGAGGCCTCCATCCAGTGAAGCCCCTTCCTCCAGGCCTCACCAAAGCGTAAGTCAAAGAGATCCAATTGTGGGCTGGCTTGTAAAATGGCTTCAGGCCCCTCCGAAGCCCCTGAACCATAAGAGGTGGTCACTTCCCAAGGGATGGGAATCAACGCCAAGGCGGAGTTTTCTAATGTTGTTGGGATGCCAAAAAGTCCATGGTCAGAATGGCTTGTCCCTTTGTTGTCTTTGTGTGCCACGTATCAATAATTTTAGTAAGACTTTTTGGTGTATTGCAAGCGAAACAATTTTTTAAAATAAGAATGATTCCTTGAAAATGAGGCCATCTCAGTTCATCTTGTTAGGTCGGCAGTGACGATTCAGCAGAGGAGGAAACAATGAATAGGTTTCAGAGATGGGTAAGAGAGGTGGCGGTGATACTTTTTGTTTCACTTTTTTTGACCCTGTCAACAGCTGTTAAAGCCAAAGAGTTTAAAACGCTGGGAAACAAAAAAGCACCTGTTCGGGGAACATTTGCCTACTCTTTTACGGCAGAGCCGGAGAACCTGAACCCTATCAGCTCCACAGATGATTATGCGTCACAGATTCAGGATTACACCTGCGACTCCTTGATGACTTTAAATGTAGAGACCTATGAGTGGATGCCCGCTTTGGCAGAGAGCTTCACTGTTGGAAAGAATGCCATGTCTTACACATTTAAACTGCGTAAGGGCGTGAAGTTTCATGATGGCTCTCCGCTGACGGCCAAAGATGTGAAGTTCTCTTTTGATGTTATTCGCAACCCAGCTTATAAGGCGTCACACCGGATGCCTTATTTTGAAAACTTTGAAAGTGTTGAGGTGATTGATTCTCACACCGTTCAAGTGAACATTAAAAAGAAGTACTTTAAAAACTTTGAGGTATTTGTAAGTAAAGGGTTTCTTCCTATTGTTCCTCAGAAGGCCTATGGAAACCCCAAAAAGAAAATGAGTAAAAAAATTATTTGCTCAGGTCCTTATAAAATGGGCAAATACAATAAGGCCAAAAGTATTGAGTTGCTGCGCAATAAGGACTGGTGGGGTTGGCAAGTTCCTCATATGGCGGGGAAATACAATTTTAACAAACGTATCATTCGTTTTTTAAAAGAAGAAAATCTGCGCCTTCAGATGATGGAAAAAGGGCGTTTGGACTTTTTGGAGCTGGGTAAAGAGGCCTATCACAAAAAGACAAACAACCCACCTTGGGGCAAAACTATCAAAAAAGTGGAAATTGAAAACCGTGCCCCTAAGGGGTATGGCTTTGTTGGTTTCAACTTGCTCGATGAAAAGTTTAAAGACAAAAATGTTCGTAAGGCTCTGGCCCACCTTCTGAACCGAGAGTTGATCAATGAGAAATTCCGCTATGGAAAATCGCATTTGGCTACGGGGCCTTGGTATCGTTTTAGTCTTTATGCGGACCAGACCGTGCGCCCCTTGATGTTTGAGCCCGAGACGGCCAAAAAACTTTTGGACAAGGCGGGCTGGAGAGATTCTGATAAAAATGGCACCCGTGACAAACTGATTAATGGCAAAAAAACGGAGTTTGTCTTTACGTTGCTTTTGCCCAGCAAAGATGTGGAGAAATACTTCACCCTGTACAAAGAAGACTTAAAAAAAGCTGGGATCCAAATGAATATTCAATATGTAGAGTGGAACACTTTCTTGAAAAGTGTGGATGACAAAAAATTTGAAACTGTGGCTATGGGCTGGAATGGCGGAAGTGTTCACTTAGATCCCAAACAGATCTGGCATTCAGCGTCTGCGAGAAAAGGGGGTTCGAACTTTATTTCTTACAGTAATCCAGAAGTGGATAAGTTGATTGATCAGGGGCGGGACGTTTTGGATCACAATCAACGGGCTAAACTCTTTAAAAAGGTTTATAAACTGATCGCCGCCGATGTTCCCTATATATTTATGTTCAATGATAAGTATGCTCACTACGGACTGGCTCCGGGGGTGGGGCAGGTAAAGCCCACGTATAAGTTTGATCTTGGTCAAGAGTACTGGTGGGCTACAAAGTAAGCCTGGTTGAGAGGCGAGATCTGTAATTATGGTCAGATATTTGATGAAAAGACTGCTTATGATGGTTCCAACTTTGCTTGGCATCACGTTAGTGTCATTTGTGATTATCAACCTGGCTCCCGGTGGACCTATAGAGCAGAAAATTGTTCAGTTGCGATTTTCTGGTGCTGCTGGTGGCAATGACATGGGCGTTTCTGAAGAGGTGGTTGAAGCGCTGAAGAAACAATATGGTTTTGATAAGCCCATTCATATTCGTTATGGCATCTGGTTGAAAAATATTATTACCTTTGATTTTGGAGAGAGCTTTTCTTATGAGGAGCCAGTGACGACAGTGATTGCTGGTCGCTTTCCTGTATCCCTCCAGTTTGGGGTGATCTCGCTGATAATGACCTACCTGGTGTGCATTCCTCTGGGAGTGTTTAAGGCTGTCAAAGATGGAACTAAATTTGATGTGTCTTCCAGCTTTGCGTTGATGGTACTTTACTCTATACCTCCTTTGATTCTCGGAATTTTACTGCGTATGTTTTTGGCCGGAGGAGCCTACCTAGATCTTTTTCCATTGTCAGACTTATACTCTGATAACTATTTTGAAATGGGTTTGTTGGATCAGGTTTTAGATCGCATTCATCACTTCATACTGCCTTTGCTGTGTTATATGATTGGTAGCTTCACCGTTTTGACATTTCTCATGAAAAACTCGCTGCTGGATGAAATTCGTTTGGATTATGTTCGTACGGCGAGAGCTAAGGGGCTTGAGGAAAAGACAGTGGTTTATAAACACGCCTTGCGAAACGCCTTGATTCCGATCGTTACAGGACTCAGCAGCTTTTTGATGGTATTTTTCGCCGGATCTATCATTATTGAACAGATATTCAATTTGGATGGGATGGGCCTTTTGGGCTACCGGGCGGCTTTGGATCGTGATTACAATGTTTTGATGGGGTTAATTTTTTTTCAAGCCGTGCTAGCCTTAGTGGGGCGGTTGATCAGTGACTTGCTCTATTTAGTGATTGACCCAAGAATTGATTTTTCCTGATGGGGCTGATGCTCAATGGTTGAGACTTTTATAAAAAATGACCTGACTCTCAAGCGCTACCGTCGCTTCAAGGCTATGAAGCGGTCTGTGATTTCTCTGTGGATTCTTCTGTTTTTATTAATACTGTCCGTAACGGCAGAGCTTTGGGCCAATAACAAGCCTATTGTTATGGGCTATCAGGGGTCCATTTATTTTCCGGCTCTTAAATACTACCACCCTTCCACATTTGGAATTACGGGTGAGGCAAGGACAAACTATCGTGAAATGGATATGTCGTGGGCCATCTGGCCATTGATTGAATGGGATCCCTACGAGTCAAATATGGAGGTAGATACCTATCCTTCGGCACCCACCAGAGTCAATTTGTTTGGCACAGATGATAGGGGCCGAGATGTGGCTTCACGACTTATTTATGGTTTTCGTTACAGTATTGGTTTTGGAGTTTTGGTGTGGTTTTTTTCTTATTTTACTGGGGTTGTTATTGGGTCCATCATGGGGTTTGTCGGTGGATGGGTGGACCTTATTGGGCAGAGGTTGGTGGAGATCTTTGAATCTATGCCAGCTCTTCTGGTGATCATCACATTGGTGTCCATTTTTGGTGCCTCTATGCCTCTTTTGGTAGGGTTCAGTGTGGTTTTTGGTTGGATGATGATTTCTATTTACATACGGGCAGAGTTTTTAAAGCTCAGAAAAAGAGAGTTTGTTGAAGCGGCTCGGGCCCAAGGGGTGAGTTGGGGGCGGATTATTTTTAGGCATATTCTTCCTAATGCTCTGGGTCCCATTATTACCTTTTCTCCATTTACAATTGCAGCCTCCATTTATTCACTGGCTTCATTGGATTACCTCGGTCTAGGGCTTCCAGCTCCAACACCCAGCTGGGGAGAACTGTTTCAGCAGGCCAATAACTACTTCACCATTGCCTGGTGGCTGGCTGTGTACCCTGGTCTTGCAATGATTATAACGTTGACCGTTCTTAATTTAATTGGAGAGGGCGTTCGTGATGCCTTTGATCCAAGAAAATCAGTCACGTAAATTCTTCAAACCTCTGATTTATTTTGTTGGCAGTACGTAATGTGTGTAGGCTTTATCAGCTAAAGGAAGGCTAAGGGGGCCCTATGCGATATCTACTGCCATTGATTTTATTTTTGCATTTTAGCGCGATGGCTGCTGGAAGCTTCAATATTCTGGAGCCGGAAAGTGTACAAAATATTGAAGAGCCGGTGACGGTTCTTATAAATACTCACCTTGTTCGTCCTAGTTACGATCACAACGAATCGTTCACTGGTAAACTTCTGAATGGAATTGTGGGTCATGTCGTGATTGTGGGTGATCGTATTGAAGGTGTTATGGAGGCCCTTCCTCTTTCTGAAAAGGATGTCCATGAGACATTTCCTTCTGCAAAAGTGTACGACCTCAAAGGGAAGTATGTGATGCCTGGTCTGCATGACATGCATGTTCACAACTATGGTGTGAATCTGGATCTTCCCAATAGTCCGTTGTTTTCAAAAGATGGTGGACCAGTAAAACATATTGATTTCCCTGGGGTTGAAGCCATGAATTATAGGATGGCTTATAGCGGAGTGACCTCTCACTTAGATCTAACATCCTTTAACATGGATACCAAAGCTTTGAGAGATTCTCAGCAACAGGCGGCTCCTGGTGATATGGCTGCTCATGCCCAGAGCCGGATCTTTATGTCGGGAGGGTTATTTCACGTAGAGGGCAGTCATCATGGGGATATAAGTTGGCTTGTGGGTGATCGCAATGACACCAGTATTCCTATTGATAGAGAAACTATTGTGGACCAGCCGGACCAACAGTTGCGCTTGATGTCTCTTCGGGCCCTTTTAAAAACTCATATTGAGACTTATCAACCGAATGTCATTAAAGTCAGTTACGATCATAACCCTCACCGTCCTGGGCAAAAAGTAATTGTTGGGATGTCCTACGAGCTTTTAACAGAGTTTGTGGCAACAGTTAAAGAGTTACAACCAGATTTGCCAGTGGTTTGCCATGTGGGTGTTTGGAGAGATGTGGAAGAGTGTGTGGATGCCGGGGCTAGGGCTGTCACCCATCTTCCGTTTGAGCAGTCAAATGATCCCTTTTATAGTATGCCAGAAGGAATTTTAGAAAAAATCAAGGCCCAAAATGTCTTTGTGATCCCAACGATGGTTGTTTATATGGAAAACTCTATGATCAAGGACAGTATTTTTGATACTTCTTTTACGAAGGAAGCCGTAAACTCTTGTGAAGAGGGGGATAAAACCTGCACTTGTACAGCGGATGTCTGTTTTAAGGAAGTCGAAACAGGTGTGCTGAATGGCCAGAAGCATTTCTTTAATGATCCCTTATTGAAACAGGTGGTACCAGAAGACTTGATCAACCACTACTTTGATTTTCAGTTTTATGCCGGAAACCCATGGATTTCCTGGGGACAGGAGCATAACAGACGAGGATACCGTCAACGTGTGTTTCAGCGTATGATTCATTCAGGAGTCAAGGTGTTGTCTGGAACGGATACCATGTGGGAAGGAACTTTCTTTGGTTTCTCTTTGCATAGGGAGCTTGAATTAATGGCTCTCTCCAACAATGTTGTGAAGCCTCCAGAAAGACTTTTAACGACAATGGAAATTCTGAGAACCGCGACCTCTAGCAACCATGAGTTTTTAAAACACAACAGAGGTCAGTTGCAGCCGGGTTTTTTTGCAGACCTTGTGGTATTGAACTCCAATCCCATCGAAGATATTAAAAGCACACGTGATATCCATTCTGTTATGATTAATGGTCACTTCATTGATCGTGAAGGCCTGGTACCTGCGATGAAGGTAAAATAAAGCCTCGCCAGGGACGTAAATTTATACGTCGTCTTTAAAATCAATCGATTTTGCCACAGAGGTGGGTGCAGGCTTCACAGTTGGTTGGGTGCTAGCCTCTGGATACATCATAAATAGTTTGGACATTTTAGATCTCAAGCTATCATTTTCTGCTAAACTCACAAATACAGCGGTCATAAAAATGGTCATGGGAATTAAGGCAAAGACGACACTTTGTAGCCACTCACCCCCCTCCACGCCTTTTTGCAAAGGAACTGTCGCTAAAACTGCGCAGGCAAGCCCTCGAGGGCCCATGGCCACCGCGACCATGGCATCCAGCCTTGGGTATTTTTCTTTTGAAAACAGTAGCCGTATGGCAAGGTAGCGAGTGACAAATATCAGAACGGTCAAAAAGACGGCCATTAAAACCACTTGGACATTTGAAAACTGAATCAGAATTCCTAGGTAAATAAAGAAAAATGTACGCAGCAAAAAAGTAATTTCACTGAGTAGTGAAAGATCATTATAAGACACTGGTATAGCACTAATGTGAGTGCGCACGAACTTTGGTAATAGATCTAGGTTGGCCAGTGAAAAACCCAAGGCAAGGACGCCAATAGCTCCGTTCCAGTTGAAAAACTCAATGACTCCGTAAGTGAGCAGGGCCCAAGCCTCACCGGCAAAGGCCATGGAGATGAGAGGTCCAAATTTCTTTTTTATAAATGCCCATATAAGGCCTGAAGCAACTCCAACGGCCAAAGAGATCAGGGGTTTTGATCCAATACCGAGGAGCAGTTTTCCTGTATCGTAATTGCCTGAGGCTGCGGACTCTACGAGCCCCAGAAAAATCACAATGGCAAGGACATCGGTAAAGGCCGACTCCAGAGATAAAATTGTTTTCGATTCTCCTTTAATACTGAGTGGCTTGACCATAGGAATGACAATGGCAGAAGACGTGGAGCCAATGCCAATCCCAAGCAATGCTGAAATAACAGGGCTTTGTAAGCCTACCAGGTAAGCCACAAGGGCTCCGGTAAGAGCTATAAGGCCAAATCCAACCAGAGACAGTTTCAAGGCGGGAAGGCTAGAGGTGAGAAGGTCCTTAGCACTTAAGTGAATACCGCCCTCATAGAGGATCACAATCAGAGCTGTGGTTGAGAGAATTTCTCCTACTTTTCCTAGATCAGACGCTTCTATCACGCCCAAGGCTGGGCCCAACACGTAACCAAGGATGACCAAGAGTAACAGGTCAGGGATTTTTGTTTTAATAAAAAACCAGTTCAGCGCATGGCCTAGAAAAAATAACAGTGCCAGTCCAATAATGATCATGTCCATTTGAGAGCCTCAGGTTGGTGATGTTCATTAGTATCAGTGAAATAATATTGAAAATCACTGAGGCTTACAAATGGTTTATCACAATCCTATAAACTGGATCGGTATAAAATTACTCGGTCAGGTAGGTGTAGCGGTTCAGTCCCTCTTCATAATGGCGCATAATCTGACGAATATCACTGGGGGTGAGAGTTTCATTTTCAATGCCAGCTTCAGTGGCTTTGCGGACGCGTTCAAGCATTTCATTTTCGTGAAAATCTACATATTCCAGAACATCTTTAATATCATCGCCTTCGACCAGACGATCGACTTTGTAACCTTTTTCAGTCACTGAGATATGGACAGCATCGGTGTCGCCAAATAGATTATGCATATCTCCAAGAATTTCTTGATACGCCCCTGTCATAAATACTGCTAGATAGTAAGGCTCCAGTGGCTCATGCTTGTGAACAGGCAAGAAGGGGCTCGCTGTTCCCTCAACGCTATCTACAAAGGCATTAATATTACCATCACTGTCACAGGTCAGGTCGGCAAGGACAGCTCGGCGCTTAGGTTCACTTTTAAGCCTATGAATGGGCATTACAGGAAAAACTTGATTCAAGGCCCAGCTATCAGGAAGGCTTTGAAATACTGAGAAATTACAAAAGAAGGTGTCGCAGAGTTCGGACTCAAGAGAGTGGTAGATGTCTTCGTACTCATCGTCACCTTTAGCCAGGTCGACAATTTTTGTGGCTGTCGCCCAGTAGAGGTCTTCGGCCTTGGCTCTTTGCTCTAGAGATAAAACTCCATAGGCAAACAGCTGCCGTGTGTCGCGTTTTTTTTCCATCAAGTCATTGTAAGACTCATTGAGGTTTTCAGAGTTCACTCCATTGAATATTTCGTACATCTCTTTCACAAGAGGGGATTCATTTTTAACGTTGGGTAAGCTAATTTCAGGTTGGCGAACTTCATTGCGCCCCACAACATCAAAAATCAACATAGATGTGTGAGCCACTAAAGAACGGCCAGATTCTGTAACAATAGTGGGGTGTGGAACCTGCTTTTCATCGCAAACCTGTTGAATGGACCATACGACATCATTGGCATATTCTTGTTCATCGTAGTTTCGGGAGCTGTCTGATTTTCCTGAGCCGTCATAATCCACCCCCAGTCCGCCACCTACGTCCATATATTTGAGACGGGCGCCCATGTGGTAAAGTTCAGTAAAGAACCGAGCTCCTTCGCGAATGGCCGACTTAATAGAAAGAATACTGGGAATTTGTGAACCTATATGAAAGTGCAAAAGTTGCAGGCAATCCAGCATATTCTCGCCCTTAAGGACTTCGATAAAGTAGACAATTTCAGACGGAGTGAGTCCAAACTTGGATTTTGTCCCAGAGGTTTCTGACCATTTGCCCTCGGCTTGACTGTTGAGCTTGGCCCGGATTCCAATACGAGGACGAATATTTAGCTCTTTTCCAGCCTCTAAAATCATGGATAGTTCGCTCCAACGATCCACCACAATGATAGTGTTTTTTCCCATCTTCTGAGAAATCAAAGCCATCTCAATATACTCTTTGTCTTTAAAGCCATTACAAATAATCAATGAATGGGGATTATCCATGAGGGCCAGGGTGATTAATAGTTCTGGTTTGCTTCCGCACTCAAGTCCAAAATTGTAAGGCATTCCGTATTGAACAATTTCCTCTACCAAGTGTTTTTGTTGATTGACTTTGATGGGATAAACCCCTTGAAAGGCCCCTTGGTAGTTGGTGCTCTCTATGGCTTGTTTGAAGCAGTCATTTAATAGTTCGATTCGGGACTTGACGATATCAGGAAACCTTAAAAGAATGGGAAGTCGGATTCCCCTTTGTTTTAGGTCTTCCGTAACTTTCAGTAGATCCACACTGGGTCCATCTAGGCCATTGGGGGTGAGGGTGACATGGCCCTCATCATTGACGTTGAAATAGTTGCTGCCCCAATAGTCAAGACCATAAAGTTCAGCACTTTTTTGTGGGGTCCAATTGTCCGAAGAGTGGCTGCTCATGAGTGCTCCATCCAGAAAGTGTCTCCTGTACTTTTAAAAATCCTACCCTTATGACACAGTCGGCCCTACTTTACAATCAGGTTGAGGATTCTTCCCGGTTTGTAGATGACTTTGACAATACCCTTATCGTTCATGGCATTCTGAACGGCGCTAACAGCCCTTGCCAGCGCTACAGCCTGAGCTTCGTCAGCATCTACGGCAATATTGATTTTGCCGCGCATTTTACCATTCACCTGGACTCCCATTGTAACGGACTCGTCAACCACCCACTTGGGATCAAACTTGGGCCAGGGGGCGACGCTCACAAGCCCTTCTCCGCCGAGCATGTCCCAGACTTCTTCCGCAATATGAGGGCCAAAGGGCGCCATGAGTTGTGCCAGTGTTTTTAAAATAAACTTTGGTCGTTTTTCTGATTTCTGGAGGTCATTAACGAGAATCATCATTTGGCTGATAGCAGTGTTGAAGCTCAGGGTTTCGATGTCCTCGCCAACCTTCTTGATGGTTTTGTGATAGGTTTTCAACAGTTCTTCAGGAAGCTCCTCAGAAGAGATGTTTTCTGTAGCATCCTGACCATTTTCATCAGCGACAAGTCTCCAAACTCGGTCCAGAAAGCGGCGGGTGCCTGCGAGCCCTTTAGAGTCCCAGGGCTTGCTTTTTTCAAATGGGCCCATAAAGCAAATATACATACGGGCGGCGTCGGCACCAAACTCTTCAATCACCTCATCTGGGTTGATCACGTTGCCGCGGGACTTAGACATTCTTTGTCCATCAGGGCCAAGAATATCTCCTTGATGAGCGAGTTTTTGAAAAGGTTCATCGTGCGAGACAAGGCCCGCATCAAAGAGAACCTTCTGCCAGAAGCGGGCATAGAGTAAGTGTCCTACAGTATGCTCGGGTCCACCCACATAAAGATCCACGGGCATCCAGTGTTTTTGCTTCTCAAAGTCAAAGGCGGATTCCAGGTTGTGGGGGTCACAGTACCTTAGAAAATACCAAGAAGATCCAGCGGATCCAGGCATAGTGTCTGTGTCTCTGCGTCCTTTACGGCCATTTTTTCCTGCGTAATTAACAAAGTTCTCCACGCGGGCAAGAGGAGGCTCACCCTCTTCAGAGGGTTCGTAGTTAGCCACTTCAGGGAGCATGACGGGAAGTTCTTCTGGAGAAACCCCTTCTGTTCCCTCTGGATAATGAATAATTGGAAATGGCTCGCCCCAGTAGCGCTGTCTGCTGAAAAGCCAATCTCTAAGCTTGTATTGAATTTTACCTGCTCCCAGGTTTTTTGACTCCAGCCAATCAATCATTTTGCGAATGGCGTTGTCCTTGTTGAGTCCGTCAAGAAAGTTCGAGTTGCAGTGAGGACCCTCTCCAGTGTAGGGAAGGTCTTCTGTGCTTTCGATCACTCGAACAATAGGTAGTTCAAATTGAGTGGCAAACTCAAAGTCCCGCTCATCATGGCCGGGAACAGCCATAATGGCTCCTGTGCCATAGTCCATCAGGACATAATCGGAGATCCATATGGGAACTTCAGTACCATTAACAGGGTGAATGGCATACCCTCCTGTGAACACCCCCGTTTTTTCCTGGTTGGCCTTTCTGTCCAGCTCACTTTTGGCGGCGGTTTTTTTTTGGTAATCTTCGACGGCGGCTTTTTGTTCGTCAGAAGTCAGTTCTGTGACTAATCTGTGCTCAGGAGCTAACACCATAAAAGTGGCTCCAAACAATGTATCTGGTCGAGTAGTAAATACATTGATGGAATGCTCTGTGTTCTTTAGTTTAAAAGTTACTTCAGCCCCTTCAGATTTTCCAATCCAGTTGCGTTGGCCCTCTTTGGCTCGCTCGGGCCAGTCAATGTGATCCAAACCTTCCAGGAGCCTTTCGGCATAGTCAGTGATCTTTAACATCCATTGTTTCATGGGTCGGCGCTCAACCGGGTGCCCTCCGCGCTCACTTTTGCCGTCCACCACTTCCTCGTTGGCGAGTACGGTTTTCAAGGCTGGGCACCAGTTAACAGCCACCTCTTTTTGGTAAGCCAATCCACGTTCATATAACTTCAAAAAAATGAACTGGGTCCATTTATAAAAATTGGGGTCACAGGTGGAGATCTCTCGGCTCCAGTCAAAACTGCATCCGAGAGAGTTGAGCTGACGGCGAAATGTCGCTGTGGTTTTTTTTGTGGTTTCCGCCGGGTGGATTCCGGTTTTTATGGCGTACTGTTCGGCAGGCAGGCCAAATGCGTCGTAACCCATGGGGTGAAGAACGTTGAAACCACGGGTGCGCTTGTAGCGTGCGATGATATCTGTGGGAGTGTAAGACGCCAGGTGCCCCACGTGCAGACCGGCTCCAGAGGGGTAGGGAAACATATCCAGAGCATAATATTTGGGTCTTGAATCATTGTCTTGAGCCCTGAAGCACTGAGCTTCGTCCCATTTTTTCTGCCATTTTTGGTCGATTTCTTTATGTGAATAAGCCATAAGGGAGAGTCTAGCGTTTTCGGATCAGGCTTTCAATGGTGAAGATGCTCAGGCCCAACCATATAAATACAAACCCCAGCATCTTGAGTTGGGTAAAACTTTCATTGTACAAAAATACGCCCAATAGAAATTGGAGGGTGGGAGCAATATATTGAAAGATTCCAATGGAGATCAGTTTGAGGCGCTGGGCAGCTCCAGCAAACAGAACCAAAGGTAGGCCAGTAGCGATGCCAGTTGTAATATTGATGAGGTCAAACTCACCTAGCATTAATGGTACAGTTGTGATCGCAGGTCCGGTATTTTTTGTGGCAAGAAACACCAGAGCTGGTATTAAAAATAGTCCCGTCTCAAGGCTCATGCCTTGGGCCGGTTGAAAAGCGATCTTCTTTTTGATGAGGCCATAAAAGCCAAAGCTGAGTGCCAGTATAAGAGAGATCCAGGGCAATGTGCCTACAGACCAGGTAATGACCCCCACGCCGACTCCGGCCATCATAAAAGATGCTTGTTGAAGGCGTCGGAGTTGTTCTTTTAAAAAAATCATCCCCAAGAGTAGGCTGATCAATGGGTTGATAAAGTAGCCAAGGCTGGCTTCAACAACTTGGTTATTGGTCACTGCCCAAGTGTACGTGTACCAGTTGACCCCCAGTAGAGAGGCTGCCAGTGCTGGAAAAATCAATGTGTGGGGTTGATGGATGGCGATTTTTAGCCAACCAGTGTCGCGACGAAGGGCCATGAGTAAGACCATAAAAACAAAAGTCCAGATGCAGCGGTGGGCTAATACTTCATCCACAGGAATGGTCTGGAATAGTTTCCAGTAAATGGGAGAAATGCCCCAGAGAAAGTAGGCTAAAATTGCCAGGAGAATACCCTTATTCAAAAAAACCTCACAATCCAAAAAACTACTGGTCAAAACACTAGAGCCGGAAAAAATCATCTACAGCGATATTTGAAGAGAGTATCATGTAAGAATGACCACAAGGGAAGAAAACAAAGACAGAAAAATTCTGGTAGTGGATGATGACCCTGAATCTCTCAAGCTGGTAAAGAAAGCTTTAGAATATGAGGGTTATCAGGTGGAAACCGCCGACTCTGGGTCTGCGGCCATAGATGCGTTGAAGTCCTGGCGGCCCCACTTGGTATTGCTAGACGTCAGTATGCCCGGGTTAAATGGGATTGATACATTGAAGTTATTGAGAGAGCGCGATGAGTATGTTTCTTGTTTATTTGTTTCTGGAAAGTCCAATACAGAAGATGTAATTCGTGGGCTGGATACAGGAGCTGATGACTATGTGAAAAAGCCATTCGATGTTCTTGAACTGCTCGCCAGAGTTCGGAGCCAACTGAGAATCAAGGACCTTAATGACCACCTTCAAAAAGCCAATGCCAAACTCAAGGAGTTGGTGGATATTGATGATCTCACAGGCCTGTTCAATATGCGCTCTCTTTATAAAAAACTCGATTTTGAGTTGGAAAGAGCCCAGCGCTATGGCCGTCAGGTCTGTGTTTTGATGATGGACATGGACCATTTTAAGCGAGTGAATGATGAAAATGATCACTTGTTTGGCAGTTTTGTTTTGGCCGAAGTGGGAAAAATCATTCGTGATAATATTCGGAAAGTCGACTTTGCCGCTCGATATGGTGGAGATGAGTTTTTGGTTGTGCTAACAGAAATTGAGATAGAAGGAGCCAAAGCCTTTGCCGAAAGGCTTCGGGCAAAAATTGAGGCAACTCACTTTGAAAACGATTCTCACTCTATAGATCTGACATCAAGTATTGGATTTGCCATAGCCGCTCCATCAGAGGTTCGCGTGGATGCTAGATCTCTTGTCAGGCAGGCCGATCAACAGCTCTATAGGGCTAAAGAGAATGGACGTAACCGTGTGGAGAGCCTACAAGTTTGTAGTGATGAGGAATATACCCCAAATCCAGAGCTCTTACGTCGATAGTTGTGTTGAAGAGGGAGCTGGGGGCACTATTAGAGAGAGACGGCAATGAACTTACAACTTAAGAACTCTCTGGATATCTTTGATTGGCGTGCAGTGGAGTGTAAAACACTTATTATTGAATCAGAGGTTTTAAGAAAAAATCCTTTAAAAGACACTCATGTACGTAGAAACCCTATTGTCTTTCCTAGAGCTGAGGCTCCTAAACAGGGGTGGCCAGTCATTTTTGTATTGGCGGGTTATGCCGGGAATGGGACAAAATATTTTTCTGATAAAGGGTTTGAAAATAATTTTGTACAGATTTTGGATGCAGCTATTCATAAGGGGGCTGCCCCAAGGGCGGTTTATGTATTTGTAGATGCTTGGACTTGTTGGGGAGGCTCTCAGTTTGTCAATAGTTCTGGAACGGGCAATTATCAGGACTACATTATTAAAGAATTGGTGCCAGCTGTCGAAACCTCCTTTGCTGTAGATAGGAAGATCGGCAAATGGTGTGTGTTTGGAGGAAGTAGTGGGGGGTATGGGGCTTTACACTTAAGCAGTCAGTTTCCTCAGATATTTCCCTGGGCTGTGGCTATTGCTCCGGATTGTTTTTTTGAGGCCAGTTTATTGCCAGAAATTTATAAGGCCATTCCCATTATTGAAAAAGTGGGAGGGGTGGGAGCTGTACTTGAAAAGCTTAAAGAAGGCTCTTTTCTCTCTAAGAAAGAAGCGTTTACGGTTCTTAATGCCATTGCCATGACCCTTTGCTACTCGCCAGCAACGAATAAGGACGGCCTGAAGTTTCCAATTCACCAGAGTACGGGCCTACGAGACAATAATGTTTGGAAGAAGTGGAAAGAGAAAGACCCAGTTTATTTTCTTTCGGATCGCAAGGAAAATTTAAAAAAGGTTTGCGGAATTTATCTGGACGTGGGAACCAGAGATCAGTTTCACCTTCAGTATGGAGCCCGTCAAATCAAGGAGCAATTGAAAAAGCTTGGCGTGTCTTTGAGCTATTCGGAATTTGATGGAACACATTCAGACATAGGAGCTAGAAGAACAGAGGCTCTGGCCTGGTTGCATAAAAAGTGGTCCAGATCGGTATAAAGGAGGCGGTGAGTGATTGAAGGGGCTGAGCTGAGCCAGTCGGAGCAAAAAAGTAGAAAGTGGGCGGCCTTAGTGTCGCTCATTGTGGGAGTTGTTTTAATGCTGGCCAAGTTTTGGGCCCACAACATTACAAACTCCCAAGCGATTTTCTCAGATGCCATGGAAAGTATTGTCAATGTTGTGGCGGCGGGGCTGGCTTTGTTCGTTGTTTACTACGCATCAAAACCTCTTGATGAAGACCACCCTTATGGGCACGGCAAGGTAGAGTATTTTTCTTCGGCATTTGAAGGAGGGCTGATCACTTTTGCAGCGGTTTTGATTGTTGTGGATGCCATTAAGAAGCTGTTTTCTGGCCATGAATTAACAGAGCTTTCTTTGGGCTTGGTTATTGTCTGTGCAGCGGGAATTGTGAATTTGCTTTTGGGTCTATTTCTTATTCGTCAGGGTAAAAAAAATGGCTCGACGGCTCTGCGAGCAAGTGGAAAGCATGTAATCACTGATTTTTGGTCGTCAGTTATTATTATTTTGGGGCTTGCGCTTGTCATGTTTACGGGGCTGACTTGGTTGGATTCGGCTCTGGCCTTTTTGGTGGGATGCTATTTGGCTTATGAGGGAGTCAAGCTTGTCAGGGAATCCATAGGTGGCCTTATGGACGAAGAAGATATGGGTGTACTAGAGGATCTATCCACAATTTTTGACTCCGTGGAGTTTCGTGGGATTATACAGATTCATCATGTTCGAGTCATTCGATCCGGCTGGTATCACCATATTGATGCCCATGTGGTGCTTCCTGAGTTTTGGGAGGTAAGCACCGTCCATGAGGTTATGCAACAGTTTGAAAAGGCGGTCATCAATAACTATAAATTTGGTGGTGAGATGAACTTTCACATTGACCCTTGCCGTCGGGTCTATTGTAAGAACTGTGATCTAGCGAATTGTTCAGTAAGAGAAAAACCATTTCAAGAAAAAATTCCCAATACTGTTGAGTACCTGCGTTCACAGGATGAGCCCATTCAATAAATTGAGTCAGGCATGATTAGAGGTTGACACTGTAGTTTTCAATATAGGTCAGGGAGAGTTTCGGGTTGTCTCTCCGTCTCAGCTTTAGAGCTTTGACCTTTTTCTATAAGATGCAGTAACACTTTCGTGGCATTGGCCATGGCCTTGGGGAGGTTTTTTGCACAATCAAAGGAGGCTTCTGAATTAGCCGTGTCCGAGAGGCCACGGATTTCGTAAAACTTTTTGTTATGCTTTTTGCAGGCTCGGCCTGTGCCAGCACCTTCCCATGCCACGGCCAAGGCTTGAGTGAGCACCTTTAATTCTTTAGCTCTATCATTGGAGGTGATATTCTCATCTCCACTGGCGATGGGCCCAAAGTAGACCCTGAAAGGCTCCTCAAGGGATTCTTTGAGTTTCTGAAACTCTTGCATCGAAACAGATGTTTTGAATTGAGGGCTTTTGTTGGCAAAAGGTGTTTTGTAATCATGCTCAACCGTATGACATCCAATGACTACATCTAACGCTTTGACCGAGGTGCCCAGGGCTCCTGCAGTCCCTAAGCAAATGACATTTTCTACACGAGAATAATCCAAAATCATTTTTTGAGTGGATAGAGCCATATTGACTTTGCCATGTCCACCTGTTGTGGCAATGACTCCCAAGCTTGGAACTTCATAAACGGCTCGATCAGAAGCTTTGAGAGGAAATACCTTATGTTGACAACTACGCACAGTGTGCAAAAACTCTGTGAGTTCTTTTTTAAGTGGGCAAATAACAAGGGTTTTCATAATCAGGTGGGGCCGATGGCTTAATAGCCGCCTGCAGCCCCCTCTCCACGAGAGTCATAAGCTGCTTCTAGGTTGCCTTTTTCATTGAGCCGGACCCCCACAACCCGGGCAATCCAGGACTCTTTAATTGTATGGCCCTTCTTTTTGAGCATTTTTAAAACATCGGGAGAAAGCCGGTCTTTATCTACATAAAGAACATGAGGAAGAAACTGGTGATGCACTCTTGGGGCTTGGATGGCTTTATCCATATCCCAGCCATTGGCAAGCACTCGGTAAATCACTTGCAGTGTTCCACTGATAATACGAGGTCCTCCCGGAGCCCCCACTGTCATAACAACCTTACCATCTTTTTCTACCAGCGAAGGGCTCATAGAGCTCAAAGGTCGTTTTCCTGGTTGGACAGAATTGCCTTTCCCCTGAATGAGACCAAACATATTGGGCTCACCGGGACGGGTTGTGAAATCATCCATTTCATTATTCAGTGCAATTCCAAAGCGATTGGAAACAACGGCAGAGCCATAGTTGCCATTAAGTGTGACTGTCAAAGAAATGGCGTTTCCTTTGGCATCCATTACGGAGTAATGGGTGGTTTCAGTAGACTCTTGAGCCTTAGCCTCGATAGACAAAGGCTGGAGCTTCTTGCTTTTGTGTTGATTGATAGAATGGGCCATTTTTTTTAGATAATTGTCAGATAATAACAAGTCTAGGGGATTATTGTGGTAGTCAGGATCTCCCAGAGTGGCTCTCCCTCTAAAGCTGCGTGCAAGAATTTCACCCATCAGGTGGAGTTCTTCAACAGAAAGAGCTTCTTTTTCGTGAAGCTTGAGTCTCTCCATCATGTTGAGAGCCGATTTAATGACAACACCACCACTTGATGGAGGGGGCATGAGGTGTACTTTGTGTCCTAGGTAGCTTGTCGTCAGAGGCTTTAACCAGCGGACTTTATAGTTTTTAAGATCCGTCAACTCCATCACACCGCCGGTGGCTTTGACAGATTCAACAATATCTTTGGCAACAAAGCCTTCATAAAAGCCTTTGGTTTTTTTTCTTTTGAACTCTTTCATGGCTTTAGTGAGGCCGTGCTGTTGCAGGGTCTCTCCGGGACGATACAGTTTGCCGTTGCTTTTCATAAAGTGTTTTTGACCGCCTTTGCTAAACCTTTTTGATGCGTTCTCTGTATTTTTGGCCCATTCACCACTGACAGCAAAACCTTTGGAGGCAAGTCTCATGGGATGATAAAATAATTTCTGCCACTTCAGTTTGCCGTACTTTTTATGCATTTCATAAAGGCCTGCAGGAAAGCCTGGAACACCGACAGCTGCTCCACCATTGCGTGAGGCATCCTTGGCTTTATCCATGTAGAATTGAGGGCCGGTGGCCGCAGGAGCCATTTCTCGAAAGTCCAGGACCTCCACGCTATCCTTCATTTTGATGAGCGCAAACCCTCCACCTCCAAAGGCTGCATAGTAAGGGCTGGTCACAGCCAGGGTGAGGCCGACAGCTACGGCCACGTCGATCACGTTTCCTCCATCTTCAATGATTTTTTTACCGACGTCCACAGCATAAGGGGAGGGAGCAGCAATCATCATTTTACTGCCTTCGGCAGGAATGGCCCCCGCAGGTGAGGTGACGAGGACGAGACCAACAAGCGGCAAGGTGAAAATTTGAATCAAACTCTTCATGAAAGCTCCTTAAATATATAGACGAGAGATCTGACTTTGACAGATTCTTGGAAGCAAATCAATTGAGATTTATCTTCTCAGCTGGTACACCTGGGCAATGTCACGAGGAGCACAACTTCAACTATCAAAAACAAGGGATTTGCCTTTTCCTAACGAGTACGTCAAGGCCTTGTTAGGAGAGTTTTCTGAGTGGGCCTTTGATGAAGAGCGTGTTTTGGCTCACAAAGGGGCATGGCGAAAGCAATTTGGAGTTTCCGAACAAACCCCTATGGACTTGGAGATTGGCACAGGAAATGGCTATCATTTTGCCTGGCGGGCCGAGAATCACCCGGAAAGAATGCTGGTGGGCTTAGAACTCAAGTATAAGCCGCTGATTCAAAGCATTCGTCGGGCGCTGAGGGCCGGTTGTAAAAATGCTCGTATGGCCCGTTATAATGCTGTTTTATTGAACGATTTGTTTGTTGAGAATGAGTTGAATACTGTTTTCATTCATCATCCGGACCCCTGGCTTAAGCAGAGTCAAAATAAACACCGTCTGATTCAGGATAAATTTTTGACAGATTTATTTTATTTGCAAAAGCCTGCTATGGAGGTGGAATTCAAAACAGATTCTGAAGAGTATTTCGAGGAGGCCTTGCCCAAATTTAAAAAAAGTCCTTACAAAGTGCTTGGCTGGACTCGCGATCTTCACAATTCTGAGTTCGCAGAACGTAATTTTGTTACCCAATTTGAAAATATTTTTCTGCGCAAGGGTCAACCCATCTATTACGCCCTGTTAGCGAAGATCTAAAATATTGCCACCGACCCTACAATTGTCATAGGTAGCATTTTCAGTTTCGAAACCAGTAATAAACGTGCCGTAGATACGCTTTGATAACTCACTGGCAAAGACAACTCCGGAACCTTTGGCCGCACCTTTATCCAGCGACCATTTAATGGATCCAGAATATGCAACGGCTTCGGGCTTAAGGGGTGTGTCAGATGTTACAAGAAAAATATTGGGTGTGAAGATTTCATATTGAATACCAAACGTTCCACCACCTAATAGGGGGCCGTTGACAATGTTGATAGTTGGCATTCCCTTATACCCACCGCTGTTATTCAGGTGACAGGCGGAAAACCTTTGTATCAGGTAGTTGATTCTTAAGGTTTCGTTGGCGGGAATTTTGTACAATTGTGATGCTGAGTACTCCACGCTTTGTGGCGTGTGGCCAGAGGCCACTTCTGTTTTTAGAAAAACTTCATAGAGTTTGGCAGAGATAAGTCTTTCAGGAGTGGAGTCAGGAACACCCCCCACCCACTGGAGTCGAGCGAGAGGTTCATCGAGGTCCACCAGGACATACATTGCGTGGGATGAGGGGTTACTGATCTGCAGTTGGCCTATCTGGGCCGAGCTATGATAGTTGACACCAAAAGAGCCGGCAGGAGTCCCCAAAAATTCAGATTTGGCAGTGAGATCGAGCTTGACGATGGGTGTGGGCATCTCTTGCCTCAGATTGAAGTAGTAGGAATACCCCATTAGGACATCATTTTTGTAGATAAAGAATCGACAGAGCTGTTTGTCAACGGCGGTCAAGGGGAGGTTGCTGTTTTGAAGTTGAGTATTGGAGAGGTTCAGTTGTTTTAAATCAAAATAACCATCGCGAAACTTTTCTCCCGTTAAAGAGAAGGTCTCACACACCAGCTGATAGCTATCGAAGACTTGAGACTTGTCAGCACGCAGCACATATTGGTGAAGCTCAGACATTTGAACATCAAACTGTTCACCGCTTCTCGGGGGAATCAACTCGAAGCTGTTTTTCAAAACCTTGAGTGAGCGAGCTTGATAGGTATCATGAAGTGTCCCATGAACTGTCAGTGTAATGGCTCGGTTTTTAGCTCTGGTATGTTGGATTTTTATTTCAATTGTGCACTGTAAAGAGTCCGAGGATTGATTGTATTTTTGGAATAAAGCCCTTTCCGGCAACAGTGAATAAAAAGGGACAGGGCCTGTCAAGGGCACCGTTACGGTATGGGTGAGAGGACCCTCATCAGCACGGATCTCCGGACAGTGGGTGCGGGCCTGAATTTGCAAATACTTGGGATAGGCGTCTGCAGTAATAACATCGGAAATATCATAAGCTTGGGTTTTTATAAGGTCATCAGAGTTCAAGGCCATTTCATTTTCAGTTCCTTTATGTCGAACCACGCTTAAGTTTTTGGGAAAATCAATGCGGTATTTGCGATAGAGAAAGTAAGGAGAAACCCCAGAACGAGTGCTGTTTTGGTCATAGGTGATAAAACGGCAGATTTGATCTTCATCGGAGTCAGGGTCCAGAGAGGTGATTTTATTTTGAGGGACCCACTCAAAATCCAGGTAGCCGACGGATGTCAACGAGGCGTCTTCTAGGACGAATCGCTCACACAATAACTTGTAAGAACCCAATGGAGAGGGGTTGGAGATTCTTAGGCTGTATTGGTCCCAGTCCTCTTTGTGAACAATGGGAAGCTCTGGAAGTGCGTAACTTTGCACCTGTTGCCCGAGAAGAATGTCCACATCGGCCCTTCCCAAGGCATCTTTGAGAGTGCCGGAAAGGGCATTTTTTAGAACACGCTGACTGCCGAAGTTGTCCTTGGCAAACACATCAATGGTGCAAGAAAGGGTATCAGAAGTGGTGTTGTCAGGACGAAATAGAACTTCTTCTGGTAGGAGTTTATAAATAGAGACAGGGCCGGTGAATGGGGCTTCCCACTCAGCATTTCGAACTTCGTTTTCTGTAGTGTCCTTTTCCCCTTCCCAGCATCGTGCTGTGGTGACAAGAGTGACGTTGGGCGGGTAGTGGCCAGCTCCAATCTTGTCGAGAATATGGATAGAACCACTTTCTTCATATTGTTTGGCCGTAAAAATGGTCTCTCCGCCAGTGGACTCATCTGTTCGGATGACTTGAAAACCTTTCAAATCCAGTGGAGGATACGTTGCAGCTTCTTTTTTGCCTTTACAGCCCAAGAGGGCGATGGACGTTATAAGAACAAAATAAACCCACTGAGATATCTGACGCATTCCAACTCCAAATAAAATTTGTTTCCTCAAGGAATGCAGCATGCAAATAGAGTTCCAGAGCCAGCGTGCTGCTAAAGGTCTAAAAACTAGAGAAAATCCGATTTTTGTCCGATCTCTGGGCACGAAATAAATACATAAATGTTGTTTTTTTAAAAAAGGAGTCGAGCGGTGCTGCCATTCGAACCGGATCGGTATAAATGACTCAAAGAATAATCTTGATCAATTGATTTTCATTTAAAACAGGAGCACATTGTAAGAGAAAAGAATGTATTCAAAGGAGTTTCAACATGATGAATAGACGCCTATTTTTACAAACAGCTGCTTGTTGGAGTGCTTTATTGGCTCTTCCCAAAGTCGCTTTTGCTGAAGGCCTCAAGCTGATAGATCTTTCTGGTAAAAAACGCGCGGATGCCGCCAATAAAACGGCTATGGGTATTGCTCAGGGCCTCAATTATGTGGAAGACGTGGCTCAGGCGGCCAAAGAGGGAAAAGTGAAGTTCCCTGACAAGGGCGGTGTGAAAATGGCTGATCAGCCTTGCAGTAGCTGTAACTTCTACACCTGTGTGGAGGGGCAAAAAGCTGGAAAATGTATGCTCATTCCAGGGGTTCTTGTCCACGCAGGAGGTGGGTGTATGTCCTGGGTTAAAGGCGCCAAAAAAGCCTGTGTGAAGGCATAATCAAAAGCCCGTGTCATTTGAGAGAACTGTTATTTTTGGAGGATCCCGAGGGCTGGGTTTTTGCCTTGTTAAAGAGCTGTCCGCCGATCCTTCAGAAGTTCTTGTGCTTTCTCGAAGACCTCCAGAGCTGTCGGGGCTTTGTACCCACGTACCTGCAGACCTGTCAAAGCCTGAACAGTTTGCTGAGTGGCTTGTGCTAGTGAGCCAGTTTGCTCCAGAGAGAGCCATTTACTGTGCTGGGGGAGGGCCTTTTGGAAAATTTGAAGAGTCCAGTTGGAAATCCCATCAGTGGGCCTTGCAGGTCACATTTTTATCAGCAGCCTGGTGGCTGCGAGAGCTTTTGACAACGGAGAGCCTCAGGCAATTTGTATTTGTGGGCTCTTCTGTGGCGGAGGATGGCCCCGACCCTATGGCTTCAAGCTACTGTGCCGCCAAACACGCCCTTAAGGGGTTGTATAAAACTTTGGTACTTGAAGGCGTTCAAAAAGATATTCGTTTGTATTCCCCTGGCTATATGGATACAGATCTTCTTCCTAAGGGAAGTTGGCCGAGACAGCAGCAACAGTCTTTATGGAGCCCTCATGTTGTTGCTAAAGATTTGATCAGTTGGTGCGAAGACAGGGCTCAGATTCGAGGTCATAGGGTTCTTAGCATCTGGGCTGATCCTGAAAAATAGCGCTTCATAAACAGCAGCACCCTTTGCCAATTGAAAGAAATGTAAGC
>JAUILT010000128.1 GCA_030432925.1 Bdellovibrionia bacterium
ACGGGAAATGTCACCCTTTATATCGATATTGCTGAGAATGATAAAGTTCAGGTCAAAAAGATCACCTTTTTAGGCAACCGTAACCTGAGTAGTACCAAGCTGAAAAGCGCTATGGTTACTAAAGAGGGTGGTTTTTTTAGCTTCCTTAGCGGATCTGGAGCTTATAAACAGGATGCTTTTGACAGAGATGTGCAAATTCTCAATTACCTGTATTTTAATGAAGGCTATGTGCAGGTGAAGATTGCAAGGCCTCAGGTCTATGTGTCTCCCGATAAGAGAAGTATTTATGTCACCATTCAAATTGAGGAGGGTGTGCAGTTTGACGTGGGGAATGTGGACTTTACTGGTGATATTCTATTTGGCAAACAGGAGTTATTTGAGTCCATTGCTATTGATGAGTCTAAGCTGTTTGTTTTTGAAATTATACAAAACGATGTACGAGAACTTCAGGCCAAATATGGCGACCTCGGTTACGCCTATGCCAATATTATCCGTCGCACCAGCATTCGTGAAAAAGAACGCCTAGTGGATATCACGTTTGAAATTGACAAAGGGAATAAGGTTTACATTGGTAATATCAACGTCATTGGAAACACCAAAACTAGGGATAAAGTGCTTCGCCGGGAGCTGCGCCTTCGAGAGGGAGAGCTTTACAACGAAACCCGTAAAAGGGAGTCTGAGGCTAATGTACAGCGACTGGGATTCTTTGAAGAGGTGAACTTTAATACTAAGACACCTCGGGGTCGTGATGACCTAATGGACATTGATATCGTGGTAAAAGAGAGGAACACGGGCACCATTCAGGTAGGGGCGGGATACTCTAGCTTTGCCGGCTTTGTCTTTAATGGGCAGGTCAATCAAACAAACCTACTTGGTCGTGGGCAAAGGCTCGGTGTCTCTGTAGATATCAGTGATAAACAGTCACTGTTTAAACTCAGTTTTACAGAGCCCTATTTTAACGACACTGAGTGGTCTCTTGGGTTTGATGCTTATCAGAGTCAGAGAACTCTAACTCAATACAAAGAGGTTAAAAAGGGAGGCGCCATTCGTGTAGGGCACCCTTTGGCCCCTTACTTGAGAGGTTTTATTCGTTATAAGTTGGACGATACGGATTTGACACTAACAGATGAAGGGGACCCAGATTTATTTCCCGTGGAGACAGCAAATGGATTGACCTCCTCTGTGACTCTGACTTTGGAATATGACAAGAGGAATGACCGATTTGCTCCTTCTAAAGGGATCTATAGCTCGGCATCTGTGGAATATGCAGGGTTGGGTGGCGACTTGGACTACACCAAAGCTCATGCGACTTTTCGTTTTTACAAGAAAGTACTGTGGGATATTGTTTGGAGAAATAACATCAATTACGGACTAATTGCCTCTAATGAACCGGGAAAAGAGCCTCCATTTTCAGAACTATTTTTGTTGGGGGGAGCTAACTCACTCAGGGGATACAATTGGTTCACTGTAGGGAGAAGAAAGCTTTCTAACACAGCTCTTAGTGAAGCTCTTGCTGCTGGAAAAGAAGGGCAAGATGCCATCAATGCAGCCATGAAACCCTTTGGGGGCAAGCAACAACTTTACTATAACCTCGAATTCCAGTTTCCCATGATTAAAGAGGCCGGAATCAATGGCGTGGTTTTTTATGATATTGGACAAGCTGAGAACCAGATCAAGCCCGGCGACTTCCAACAGGATGTGGGCTTTGGAATTCGTTGGTTCTCTCCTATTGGACCTCTTCGCTTTGAGTGGGGGTTCCCAGTGGGACCACAGGAATATGAAGTTGATCCAGTGAACTTTCAGTTTGCCATTGGGTCACCATTTTAGGGTGTGATGGAACTTTAATTTTAATTGATGGCTTCAGCCAGAAAATGAGAGAGGTATTTTATGAAAAAAATCATTTTAATGATGAGTGCCGTGGTAGTGAGCTGTTTTATGCTTGCCGCTCATGCAGAAACAAAAATGGGTTATGTGGATATGCAAAAAGCCATTCAATCCACCAGTACCGGTAAAGCCGCTAAGAAGAAGCTAGAAGGCGATTTCAATAAAAAGAAGAAAGAGCTGGAAAAAATGGAAGCGGATTTAAAAAAGATGACAGAAGATTTAGAAAAAAAAGCGATGGTTCTGTCAGATGATGTTCGTTCGAAAAAGCAGGCTGAATTGCAAAGAGAAATGCTCAAATATCAAAAAATTGTCAGCCAGAGTCAGTTGGAAATTCAAAAGAAAGAGCGTGAATTGACAATGCCAATTATTAAAAAGATCAGAGACATTATTCAAGATGTAGCAAAAGCAGATGGTTATACAATGATTCTGGAAAAGTCTGAACAAAGTGTTCTTTGGGCCAAGAAGGATGCAGACCTGACAGATAAGGTGATTAAAGCTTACGAAAAGAAAAAGTGATTGTGGGGGGCCTTAAGCTATGAGTGTCGGGATCGACGGCTACAATGTAGAAATGATCAAAGAGGTGTTGCCACACCGATACCCGTTTTTATTGGTGGACCGTATATTGGGGGTTAAAGACGGTCCTATACCTGGTTCCAGAGAAGGGCGGACAGTCACCGCAGTTAAGTGCATTACTATCAATGAGCCGATCTTTCAGGGACACTTTCCTGAGCGAGCTATTTTTCCGGGAGTTTTGATTGTTGAAGCCATGGCTCAGGCTGGGGCACTGGCCTTTTTTCAGCCTAATGATGATGCTTTTGAGATCATGATTGCATCTATTAGTGGGGCAAAGTTTCGTCGCCCTGTTGTCCCAGGGGACAGAGTGGAGTTGATTGTCACTGTAGAAAAGGATCGTGGTAAAATGATTGTTTTAGATGGCCAGGCTCTTGTGGACGGTAAGAAAGTTGCGGAAGCCAAGGTGATGGCTTATGTGTCCTTATCCAATTGATTGAAGGAGAAGCATTTCAGTGAGTATTCATCCCACAGCTATTATTTCAGACAATGCAAAACTCCATGAGTCTGTAGAAGTAGGCCCCTACGCTATGGTTATGGGACGCGCAGAGATAGGTGCCGGGACAAAAATCATGCCCCACGCCATTGTGGGATCAGAGTACGGAGTGACTCGAATGGGTAAAAACAATGTGATTTACCCTTGTGCAGCTGTGGGTGGCCCTCCTCAAGATTTGAAGTATGACAATGATCAGACAGAGTTGATTGTTGGAGATGGCAATACGTTTCGGGAGTTTACTACAATGAATACTGGGACGGTGTCCGGTGGTGGTAAAACTGTGATTGGAAACAACTGTCTCTTTATGGCTTATGTTCACGTAGCTCATGATTGTCATATCGGCAACGATGTGGTGGTGGCCAACTCCTCTAACTTTGCAGGACATGTGACTGTGGAAGATCACGTTCGCATTGGTGGGATCTGCCAATTCAATCAGTTTATCAGGATTGGTTGTTTTGCCTATATTGCCGGTGACTCTGCAGTTAATAAAGATGTTCTGCCCTATTCCATGGCACAAGGGAAATATGCAGTCGTTCGTGCTACCAATAAAATCGGATTAGAGAGAGCTGGGTTTAGCAAAGAAGATATCGAGAATATACATAAGTCCATCAGAACTATTATTAAAGGAAATAGAACTGTTACAAAGGCCTTGGAAGAAATTGAAGCCTTCAGTAGCGGAAGTGAAGCCATGAACCATTTGGTGAAGTTTGTGAAAACTTCGGAGAGAGGGCTGGCCAAATGAGTCTACTAAGGTGTGCTGTTATTGGAGTGGGGCATTTAGGGAGATTTCATGCTCAGAAGTACCAGGCTATTGAAGATGCGAACCTAGTTTCTGTGGTAGATACTGATTCTCGCCGAGCTGCAGAAGTGGCCGAAGAACTTTCCATTGAGGCCATGACTGACTATCGGCAACTGGTAGGTAAGGTGGACTGTGCCACGGTTGCAGCAATTACGCCGGCTCATTATGAAATTGCTAAGTTTCTTTTGGAAAATGGAATTCATGTCAATGTGGAAAAGCCTTTGACAACCACCAGTGAGGAGGGCGAGGAGCTTTGTGAGCTGGCAGAAAAAAATAATTTGGTTCTTCAGGTGGGTCATGTTGAGCGATTTAATCCGGCTTTGATCTCAGCCAGAAAAAAGCTAAAAACGCCTCTGTTTATTGAGTGTCATCGGCTAGCTCCTTTTAAGCCACGAAGCATGGATGTTACCGTCATTCATGACCTGATGATTCATGATCTGGATGTGATTCTCTCCCTAGTTAAAAGTAATCCAGTGGATGTGTCGGCAATTGGGTCGCCAGTTTTGACAAAACTGCCAGATATTGCCAATGCTCGGATTGAGTTTGAGTCGGGCTGCGTCGCCAATGTAACATCTTCTCGAGTGTCACAAAAAAGTGAACGTAAGTTTCGAGTGTTTCAACCCAATCAATATTTGTCCATTGACTTTGGAACTGGTGAAGTTAATTTGCTGACCAAAACCGGAGAGTTTGCTGGAGATAATCTGCCCCTAGAGGCCGATGCCTGGAGCTTAGATAAGGGAGATGCTTTGCTAGACGAAACTATTGCCTTTCTTAACAGCATTCGCCAACAAAAACCTGCTGTGGTCACTGGCCGTGATGGACTAGTGGCATTGAAATTGGCTGAACAGATTCTCAAGGAAATTAATCAACGACTTAGCAAGTAGTAAGCTATGGATTCATCCGACACATCTTCAAAAATATTAATTGTTGCCGCAGAGGCCTCGAGCAGTTTGTATGCAAAAAGGCTTCTGGAAATTTGGAAGGCTCAAGGTAAAAGTGTCCAGGCCTTTGGAATTGGAAGTCGGGACATGGAGCAGGCTGGCTTTGAAATTCTGGGGCGTTCAGAAGAACTGGCTGTTGTGGGTATTCAGGAAGTGATTGCTCACTGGGGGTTGATCAAATCCACATTTTATTCACTATTGAAGAAGGCAGAAGCAGAAAAGCCAGATTTTGCACTCCTTTTGGATTACCCTGACTTTAACATGAGGTTGGCAAAAAAGTTGAAGGCCCTGGGTATTCCCGTAGTCTATTATATCTCTCCACAGATTTGGGCCTGGCGCCAGGGAAGAATCAAAAAGATAAAGACCTTGGTAGACAAGATGCTGGTGCTGTTTCCTTTTGAAAAGAACTTCTATGAAGACCATGGAGTTCCTTGTGATTTTGTTGGACACCCGCTTTTGGATGAATTACGACCAGAACTTCTAGATCCTAAAGAGATTCAACTGCGACGTTTAAAGTACGGATTGAGTAATGAGGGTAAGATCGTGGGCTTAATGCCAGGCTCTCGGAATTCAGAGTTGAAGCATCATTTGGAGACTCAGCTGGCTGTGGCCAAACAACTTTGGGAAAAAGACCGGAGCCGTCAGTTTGTACTATTTGTGGCTCCCACTTTTTCTAAGGAGGATGTGCATGAGAGACTCCCGAGATTGGATTTTCCTTTGCAGCTGATTCAGGGAGAGCCTTTTGAGATGATCAGTTTGGCAGACGTTGTGTTAACAGCATCTGGAACAGCCACATTAATGGTAGGTTTGATGGAAAAGCCCATGATCATCATGTATAAAATGAACCCCATAACAGCCATGATCGCTAAAACTTTTGTGACCGCAACAAAGTACTTTGGAATGATCAACTTGATACTTGATGATGAGGTGGGAAAGGAGCTATTTCAAGAACAGGCTTCTGTAGAAAACTTGACAGGCGAGTTGGAAAAGCTTTTGAACGATGAGGCTCTTTACTTGCGAAAAGTGGAACAGTTACATGGAGTCAGGGGGGCTTTGGGAGACTTGGGAGCTAGTCGTCGGGTGGCTGAGTCTCTGGAGCCTTTTTGGAGGATAACTTGAACTCTTCAGACTGGCTGTCTCCATTTGCAGCAATTTACGGAGGGGCCACGTCACTTCGTAACACCATGTTTGATATTCATATTTTGCGACAGCGGGGCTTATCTGCCCCGGTAGTGAGTGTGGGAAATATCACGACCGGCGGGACCGGAAAAACCCCCATGGTGATTCATCTTGCTCGATATCTCTCAGACAAAGGGTATAAGGTTGGAGTTATTTCTCGAGGATATGGGAGAAAACAAAAAGGCATTATGGAGGTATTGAACTCTAGCAGTTCTGAGTTTGGAGATGAACCCTCCATTATTAAGGCCTCGCTTCCTGATATTCCTGTGTTTGTAGGGGCCTCTCGGGTGGAGGTCGGCGAACGGCTTTTGGGAACCTATTCTGTGGACATTGTGCTGGCAGATGACGCCTTTCAACACAGGTACTTGAGAAGGTCCATGGATATTGTTTTAGTTGATGCCACTCAACCTTTGAATCATTACCGACTTCTTCCCTCAGGTCGTGCTCGGGAGAGCTTGGAGAGTTTGAAAAGAGCCACCCACCTTATCTTCACCAAAGTGAATATTCTCGGGGCCCATCCGATGAGCGAGTTGAGGGACTTTTTTAAACCCTACGTTCAAAAACTGGTTCTAGAAAATGCAGTGATTGCAGAGTATCTGATACAGAGTCCCCAGCCACTGTTGGAGAGTTTTGAGGCAAGGACAATTTCCAGTGAACCAGTCACTTTGGTTTCTGGTATTGGTCACCCGGAGTCTTTCGAAAAACAGTGTAGGGAGCAACTGGGGTTGTCTGTGAGTGAGCATAAAGTATTTCGAGATCATCATGAGTATAAGATTTCTAACTTACAGGGGCTTAAAGACAAGGTTGTAGTGACCACTGAAAAAGACAGGGTAAAGTTATTAGAGATAGATTTTGACTTTTCCAATTGGTTTTATGTGAAGTTGGATGTGGAATTACGTCAGGGATCTGAAAGGTTT
>JAUILT010000019.1 GCA_030432925.1 Bdellovibrionia bacterium
AATCAGGAACATTTTCCTCTATGAGGGGAGTATTATAGCATTTACGGGGGCAATATTTGGGTTAGTTGCTGGCGTTGGAATAAGCCTTATCCAACAAGAGTACGGTATCATTAGCATGGGCATGCATGCCGCGGTTATGGACAGCTATCCGGTCCAAATTCAGCTGATGGACGTATTTTTCACGGCACTTTTGCTGTAGAAAATGGATTTGCTGATGAGTTGGGAACCCTTGAAGATGCTAAAAAGCATATCGGTGAACTGACTGGCCTCGGTGAAAATCCCGAACTATTTCAGCCTCGCAAAAAACCGGAAGACTTGATAGAGTGGTTGAACCAAAATGCTTTGTTTTCATCTGTCAGTGAACGTACTATTGAAAAACTATTTCCTCAGGAGTTAGTGGGGCGACCTTTGTTTTTAATGCCTGGAGTGATGGGAAAGTAGGCATATCAATATGAACTATGGGCCTCAGCAACCGCAAATTGTATTGCCTCACTTCACTAAAATGGTGAAGGCGTTGGTGATGATCAATGGGGTGGCTTGGGTTGGTCTGGTGCTTATTCTGCAAGGTATGATTCTCGAGGGAACTCCCGTTAATGGCTGGTTTGGGTTAGTTCCCAATCGGGTGATTCAGCAGTTCGCTATTTGGCAGTTTTTTACTTATATGTTTCTGCACTCGTCCAGTATTTTTCATATTCTTTTTAATATGTTGATCTTGTGGCTGTTTGGTTCAGAGCTTGAGGGGCGCTGGGGGAGTCGGTTTTTTCTCGCTTATTATATAGTGTGTGGAGTAGGAGCTGCTGTGATCTATACAGTGGTTGTTTTAATCTATTACTTTATTACTAATAACTATTTACCACTGATGACTCCGGTTATAGGAGCGTCTGGGGCTGTATTTGGATTACTTTTAGCTTATGGGATCTTATTTGGTGAACGGGTGATTTACTTTATGATGATCTTTCCTATGAAGGCCAAGTATTTCGCCATGATCTTGGGAGGTGTAGAGCTCCTGACTTTAATGAACAGTGGCTTTTCAGGTCAGGTGGCTAACCTTGCCCATTTAGGGGGATTGATCTCAGGCTTTTTATTTTTAACAGGTTACACGCGGTGGAAATCTCGAAGTGTCCGTAAATCCACGCAAAAGCGTGGACGACGCTTAAAATTGGTGGTAGATAACGAAAAGTACAACAAAGATGAGCCCAAATATTGGAATTAAAAACATTCGCCCGGAGGAATGAATGAACTTAGGTAAGGCCCTTGAAAATCTGAAGTATGACAACCGTATGACAGACTGGAACCTTTCCCAGGGAATCATTACTGAAAAAGATGTAGAATCTTTTGAGAATTCTCTGGAAGACCTTTCTGGTCAGTGTGTGCCTTTGAACTTGGACAGTGACAGAAGGCTCAATCGGTCTCTCAATGGTGACGGAAACCCTCTTCAATAAGGTGGGGGACGGGATCATTAAAATCCAAAAGTTTTATTATACGCACCTGACGGTGCTTAGAGTTCTTTTTGTAATATAGGAGCTTTAGTTTTCATTAGTAAGGCCAGGTGTTTACTGCTCACGTGCCTCCAGTTTTCAGCAATGATTTTGTACTTGCCGTCAGCCTGTTTTTTCAGATGTAGAGTTTTTTCGCCAAAGTCTGAATTTTTGTCAGAGTTATAGCCTTGAAGAAATCGGATGATGGCTTCATCTCCATGAAAATAGATATTGGGTTTGGCAACTTGTACACGGATGTACTCATATTTTTGATTGAGCCCTTTTTTAAACTGTTTCCAGGTGTCCCAATCCATACGGGTGGAATAAAATGATTTGTCATAGTAGCCCATATACGTATCCAGCTCCATAGCTTCCCAGCTTTCTCGCCAGTCTTCCAGCCAGCTCAATATCTTTGTCTGCTGAGTTGTATATTCATCCAGTGGCACATATTTGACTTTCTTTGACACAACAATGGGTGTTTTTTTATAGGTGATGTATTTCTCCAAAGATTGGATCACCTCATTGCGAACCACCACGCAACCTCTTGAGCCCCTATAAAGGGTCTTGGTTTTTGGAATAGCATGAAGCCAGATCCCTGATCCGGTTTTCTTTTCACGGCGGTCGAAAAGGTTGGGGTAATCCATGGTGTAAGCCTGGGAGCCATATTCATTAAAGTCCAGGGCATTTTCTCGATAGGTGGTTTGAAAAAAGTAGATTCCTTCAGGGGTTTTCTTGTCCCCGAGAATCTGCTTATCCCCCTCGGCTCGACCCATATCAGCAGCGTGGGCTTCCACAAAAATAGGACCAGTTTTGGTGTTCTTCCAGATAGTGAGGGTGCGAGTGGACTTGTCTAGAAGAAATGCGTAGGCAGAAAAGTAATCACCAGAGCCCAGTTTGGCCAGCTCAGTAGGTACTTGCCCTTCTGGAGGTAGGATTGGCTTGGGGTCTGGTTTTGTCTGGGCTTGGGGCTCTTCAGCGTCGCCATCTCCAACCTGGTTTTCCGGGCTGACAACCTTTCCGCTTTTGTCATAGGTCGGTTGACTTTCTGGCGTGGGGTCATCAGTCACCTCGTCCGCAAAAGTCGGAATAACGAGGGCCGTTGCAATCATCAAAAGGTAGAATTTCACTCGCATTTTCATTCACTTCATTACAGGGCGCCACTGGCTAAAAGTCAAGATAGGAGCCCTCCTGAGGGGGGCTTTATGCTCTGAATGTTCAGTATTGAAACATGCTGCGGAGAGGCATTTTATTTAGGCAAAACTGGACCCTAGGTAGGGTGCTTTTGTCTTAAGACCTTTGTCGACACTGTCGATAGAGGGAGAGAGAGGGAGCAAGGTTATGGCCGATGACAATCAGGATAAACCTAAAAAGGATATGGGCAAAATCTTTGCTCTGGCCTTTGCTGTTTTGAATTTGGCTGTATTAGGGGGAGGGGCTCTTGTCGTTTATAAAGCAACTATTGGGTATCAAACCAAATCGACCACTGAAATGGAAGCTCTGCGGGAGCTTGCTTCATTTGAAGATAAGCTGTCTGAAGGTCCTGTGATGTATTCTTTGGAACCCTTTAATACAAACCTTGGAGGGGTTCCCAGGCGGCTGATTCGGATGGAGATCAGTCTTGAAATGCTGGACGCAGAAGGTTTTGAAGAAGTTATGGGCCTAGGGGCAAAGGCCCGGGATCGTATTATGAAAATCCTCAATGGCAAGTCCTTTGGTGAGGTTGAGACTGTGCAGGGGAAATTGCACTTGAAAAATCAGATCATTACTCAGGTGAATTCCTTTCTCGATAAAGGTGTTGTTCAAAATGTTTATTTTTCTGACTTTGTTATCCAGGCTCAGTAGGGTCTTCAGACGCGTCCACAATTATTCAGACAGAGCCCTCATCTGTGGCTGCGGGACTCGCTACTTGCAGATATGTTTGAGAATCGTAATAAAGCTCTGACTTGAGTCCGATTGACTTGCCCTTGTCATCCCTTCAAAATTATATCGATCTGGTTTGAATTTTTAAGGATTTTTGGGATTGATATGGCTGCAAATCAATTTCAAAAAAACAGCAAATTCAATCTGGATTGGTATAAACTGTCTTTTGTGGAAGGGAGCTTGTTTTGAAAAAAACTCTAATTCTGTTTTTATGTCTGTTTGCATGGCCATCACTGGCAATGGACAAGCCAGTGGATGTCAGCAAAGACATTGGCTCACTGATCAAATTCAAGGTAGAAAAGTTTCAACTGGAAAATGGACTCACTGTTTTAATTCATGAGGACCATTCGGTTCCTATTTTGTCATTTCATCAGTGGTTTCGGGTGGGATCCAAAGATGAGAATCCAGGCCGCACGGGGCTGGCTCATTTTTTTGAGCACCTAATGTTCAAAGGGACTAAAAAATATGACAGCGATGCGTTTGATAAAGTGATCAACTCTAACGGCGGAGTTAACAATGCTTTTACTTCATTGGACTACACCGGATATTATGAAAACCTTCCTTCAGACAAGTTGGAGCTGGCTATAGACATTGAGTCAGATCGTATGAGAAATCTAATTTTCAATCAGAAAGCCATTGATTCTGAGCGAGAGGTTGTCAAAGAGGAGCGCCGTTGGAGAGTGGACAACAGTGTTATGGGGTTTCTCAGTCAAAAAGTATTTTCCACGGTATTTAAGGTTCACCCTTACCGTTGGCCTATCATTGGTTACATGCGCGACCTCAACGCTGCCACTATGGATGACATGAAGGATTTCTATAAGGTTCATTATGCTCCCAACAATGCTGTCGTGGTGATCGCTGGGGCTATTGACACCAAAGAGGCTCGTCAGTTGGTTTATAAATATTATGGAGGTCTTGAAGCCCAGGAGCTTCCAAAAAAGGAGTATAGGCCAGAGCCAGAACAAAAGGCTGCACGGGTTTTAAATCTGACTAAAGAAATACAAACTCCCATCTTCACTGTGGTTTATAAGGCTCCAAAAGCTGGAGACAAGGACGCCTATACTTTAGATTTAGCTTCTAATATTCTAAGCAACGGAAACTCCAGTCGGCTGTATCAGCGATTGGTTTATAGGTCTCAATTGACCAATTCTATTTCTAGTTACAACTATACGCCTCATCACCCAGGAATCTTTCGAGTTACAGGGACTATGAAACCAGGTAAAGATATGGAAACAGCACTGACAGCTGTTTATGGGGAGCTATACAAATTGCGTAAAACATTAGTGTCAGAAAAAGAACTTGAAAAGGCCAAAAGTCAGGTGATGTTTGGATATGTGGAGTCGTTAAAGACTGTGAGCGGTAAAGCACGGGCTATGGCCGTAAATGAAATTTTATTTGGTGATTACTCTCATTTATTTCGTGAGTTAGATATGTATCAATCAGTCACTCGTGAAGACATTAAGGATGCAGCCACTAGGTACCTGATGCCTCATCAACGATCTACGATTCGAGTGAGACCCAAAAAACAAGAGGGAGCGTGAAATGAAACAACTGGGATTGCTATTATTGACATGGACTTTACTCAGCTGTTCTTCTATGCAGAAATCTGCAAAGGTGGAATTGAGTGATTACCAAGAAATAACTCTAAAAAATGGTTTGAAGGTTTTATTAATGAAAGACACGTCTTTACCCTACGTGACTTTCGCTGTACTGCTTCGTTCGGGAAGTGCTGCCGATCCTGAAAAAATGGCAGGTTTATCATCAATGACAGCTTCTTTGTTGAAAAGGGGAACCTCTAAAAGAAGTGCTACACAGATTGCTGAATCCTTAGATCAAATAGGTGCAGATTTTTCGGCTTCGGTGAGTAAAGATTATTCAATGATTTCAGCCTCAGGATTATCTTTTCATCAGAATAAAATTCTTGAGGATTTTTCAGAAATATTAACAGAGCCCTCTTTTCCTTCATCAGAAATCAATAGGGTACGAAGCCTTAAAATCACCTCACTAAAGCAGACCGTGGATAACCCTGATAGTTTTGTGAGTAGTATTTTGGATTCCTACCTCTATGGCAGTCATCCCTACGGGGCCCATTCCCAGGGGACTATCACTGACATCAAGAAAATTAAAAAGAAGCACATTATTCGTCACTACGTAAGTACCTATCGTCCCAATAACTCTCAACTGGCCGTGGTTGGAAATTTTTCTGATGATATTGTTCAACGTCTAAATGTGGCTTTTTCTGGGTGGAAGCCTCGCAAAGTGGATTCAATAAATGTTCCATCTTTTCCTAAAATTGAAGTTGGGCAAATGGAACTGATCAATAGGTCTGACCTCAAACAGACTCAGATCCGCTTTGGACACGAAGGGATCAAGAGGACCAACCCGGACTACCTGGCCGTTCGTGTGGCGAATAGTATTCTTGGGGGAGGTGGATTTACCAGCCGCCTAATGAACGAAGTGAGAAAAAAAAGAGGGCTGACGTACCATATTAGTTCTTATTTTGATTCTCGAGTCTCTCAAGGGCCTTTTGTCGTGACGACATTTACACGTCACGATAAAGTTCAAGAAACGATTGCAGAAACCTTTCGAGTATTAAAGAGTTTCAGAAAAAACGGTGTAACAGCTGAAGAAGTGGAAAGTGCTAAAGCTCTTTTAAAGGGTCAGTTTCCAAGAGCTATTGAAACTCCGGAGTCACTTGCTGAAAATCTCTTGATACTCAGATTTTATGGAATTTCAGATAGTTATTTGACAGATTATCTCTCTAATATCAGTAAGATTTCAGAGGAAGATGTTAATCGAGTGATCAAAAAGTATATTCATCCAGATAGGATGAAAGTTTTAGTTTACTCATCAAAGTCCAAAGTGATGGGGCAGTTAAAGTCCTTTGGTGATGTCAAAGTGAAAAACTATCAAGACTTTCTGTAGTAAAATACCAACGCTCCTGTAAGGGCAATAAATAATCCTACAAGAATCATTATATTGGTTAGAGAAAGCCCTGCAAAGATGTTGGGGCTTTTTATTAATGAGGTGATATCTTGAGGCGCTTGAGAGGAAGAACCATTAATTTGAGCTATGGAATTAGGAGATTGGTACTTTTGAACCTCTCGGGTGATTTTCGCTACAAAGGTTGAGTTAATTCGCAGAGATTGAATCAACTTTTTAAATGTGGAGCTGAATTTTTTTTGCTGCTGTTTCGAAGCAGATAGTTGTAACAATATAGAGAGATCTCCTGAGCGAGTGGCCATATAAAGAGTGTAAAAATGAGGAACTTCACTGCTGTCGTGTAGGCTTTCTACCCACTGTTGAGGGCCAATCATTTTAACATCAGCGTAGATGACTTTTGAGGGTGTAGGAGCTTTATTTTTTAGAGATAGCATTTTGGGTTGTCTGAGGTGTTTGAGGTATAATTTCATGTTATCCTCAGGTCCAGCAACCTTAGCATTCAGTATGATGATTGCTTGGGTTTTGTCAGAGTTAGAGGTGGGCTGACAAACAAAACGAACTTCACTTTTTGTACATTCCCACTGGCTCTCAGGTAGGTCAAAGCTCAAGTACCCGGCATCTAATGCCAGCCCCTGCAGGTGGAAAAGCAGAATGGCAAAAAGAAAATGGACCAATGTTATTTCCTTTTTTTCTTTTTGGGTTTACCAACATCCATTTTCATATAAGTGTAAACACCTATAGCAATCAGTAAAAGCAGAATTCCTAGTATAGAAGATCCATACTTGCCAAAAAAACTGGTATTTTCATCGGGAATATCATCCATAGTATTGGGAGACAATATACCTGGAATAGGTGCTCCAATGGTTTCATTGTTTCCGCGAATAGCGAGATTGGGCCTGTTGGAGAGAAGGTTTTTATCAGCCACCACGCGCAGACTTTCTACGGCACGGATGAAGTCTTTTGAATATTTAGTGTAGTGGGCCTTGTGTGCACTAAAAGTGACGAGAATAGCAATGCGGTCTTTGATTGTGGCAAGATAACGGGTGTAGTAGGACGTCACCTCACTGCCTTGGTGCATACCATCAATCCATTTGTGATTGGAGATATTTCGTTCTCTTACATGTAAAACTTTGGAGGGTATTATTTTACCATCTTTGGCAGCAATAGTTTTTGGGGTTTTTAGGTGGTTGAGATAAATAGCAAATGTGTCAGAGGGGCCGGCTTCCTTTGCTGTGAGAATAATAATAGCTTCTTTGGCTTTTTTAGAAAACCGACTCGTGCATACAGTCTCAGTGTGTTCTCTTTTACAGGTCCAGTTTTGTGGGAGTTCAAAGCTTACATAGGAGTTACTAAATCGTTCTGCAGTGGCATTCAGCCCCATGAGTAAAAGTGGTATCAGAGCCAGTCTTTTGTAAATTGATAGCATTATGATCTCTCCACCATTGATGTCATTACCTTATGCAAAAAGTGTAGCAGAGAAATCATGGAATTGAAAAAACATTAATGATATTAGGGGGCCGACCCGCTTGGGAGTTCCAGTTTTGCAGAGTTCACGGCCTCTAGGGCATTAAGATAGCGTCCAGAAACTGTACGGGTGTCGAGTCCCTCGACCTTCAGCCCGGAATTGAGTAAAATATTTTTCACTCCAACTGTTGAAAGAGAGGGGTTGAGAGCCCAAACTTGAGCGGCGACTCCTGCGACGATAGGTGAGGCCATGGAGGTCCCTGCCAACCCTTGATAGGAGATATCCGACGGGTTTTCATAGTATGACGATATCACCAAGTCATGAGGCTCAATACCACCAGGAGCCGTCACATCAACAGAGACCAGTCCGTAGTTAGAGTAGGGGGCTAATAGGTTTGTAGAGTCCTTGGCAGCGACAGAGACAATATTGTCATTAGGGAGTGCTGATGGGTAGCAGGGAACTTTGTCTATATTCATTCCAATGCCTAGCTGAGGGTGCCCATTGCCACTTGCAGCAATAATTAAAACACCTTTGGATTCAGCATAATTTATAACCTTAACCAGTTCAGGGTGAGGTGATTGACGGTAAGTCCCAAGGGACATATTCAGAATATTTGCACCGCTATCCACCGAGTAAAGAATAGCGCCGAGAATAGAACCCAGATCCCCACCAGAAGGCCCAATGGCTTTAACTGGTAGGATGCGGGCATCTTTAGCTAAACCAAATGTAGATGCTGCTGCCAGTCCCGCTACATGAGTGCCATGTCCGACATCGTCATAGGGAAAGGTATCCGCGTTGATAAAATCATATCCAAAAGCATCGTCAATAAAGCCGTTACCATCATCGTCTAAACCATTGCCAATAATTTCTTTATCGTTGTAATAAATATTGGTATTGAGATCTGGGTGGTTATAGTGAACCCCTGTATCAATAATAGCAATCAATTGCCCAATGCCTGTTGAGACTTCCCAAGACTCTTCTGCTTGTACTTCAATAAGATGTTTGAAGGGAGATAGAGATTTTGCAGCTCCTTCCACAGTACTACGAGTTAGCTCAGGGTTTCCAGTGACAGTGATGGCTACTTTTTTATATGCGCAGACATTGTACTTGTCTTGAGCTATCATAAGAACTTTATAGAGGCCATAGGCATCTGGTTTTAGCTGGAAGGTGGGAGAGGATAACAGCTTCTCACCCATTTGAGAATTTACGGGAGGTTGTATGGCAAAGGTCACCTGAACATCAGAACCTACATCTTTATGGGCCACTGACAGACTGCCATCGAGTTGTAGGGTTTCTCCTAAAAGAATGGTTTTTCTTTCTTTCTGTGGCTCCCGATTATTAATGAGAAGATGGGCATTTGGAGCTTTATGAGCCTCGACACAGGGGTTGAGCTTTGAAGGCTCGAAAGAGTTCAGTTCTGCAAACTTCTCAATACTTGAGATGTCCAGTATGGGTTGATTATTTATCATATCTGCAGTGATAAACTGATTGTTCATGGTATTTAAGTCAGGGAGAGCTTCATTGATATTAGATTCTAGAACGCCGTGAATTTCATAAAGACCATGTTTACTATTGATGACTCTGAAGCTGGCAGATGGGTGCTTATTCATCAAGTAGGCGATATCTTCTGGTTGAGCGTGGGTAGTGATGACACCGACTTCATTAGCATTTTGAGGTGCTTGGTGAATCTGACGGTCGCCATATTTGGGTAATAAGTTTTCAGTGCACCCGATAAAAAGTAGAGAGGTTAAAAGAAGTACTACTAACTTTTGAAAGTTGACTTTCACGGCTCCCTCCCCCCGGAGATGGAGTGAGCTTTAAAAATTTACATGCTGAAATCAATGGAAAGTTTATTGAGAGAATTCATAAGTTAAGTTTATGGTGCCTTTAAAAATAAAGTAAATTCATATAGTTACAATGAAATATCGCATTGAGGGGGAGGGCATAAAAATGCTCCAAAGAAATTTTTTTCAAACTTTGCCTGATAATTAAGGGTAAGAAAGTTATTTTCTAAATAGATACGCCACGACTTTTGGCGACTAAGAGCATTAAAAAGCCTCACCTTTCAGAGGGCTTTTTAACGCTCTTAGTTGCCAAAAGATAGGAAGAGCCCTAAGTTTTGAGTGTAGCCTTAGGATTTTAAGAAGGGGTTGAAAAATGAATCTTCAACAGCTGACAACGTTTTGTACGGTATTGTCTGAAGGAAGTATGACAGCAGCAGCGGATAAACTCTTTCTTACTCAACCGGCTGTGAGTCAGCAAATTCGGAATCTCGAAGATGAGATGGGAGTGAATTTATTGGTGCGTGGTGTGCGTCAGGTGAAGCCGACACTTCAAGGGCAACTTCTTTACGACTATGCCAAACGGATTTTACATTTGACCCAACAGGCAGAGGTTGCCATTCAGACGATCTCTCAAGAGCTCACTGGGGATTTGAGGATTGGAACACTGAATTCGTTGGGGCTTTATCTGGTGAGTCCGATTATTGGACTTTTTCTTAAGCATAACTCCAACCTAAATATTTCTTTAACCTATGGAACGGGTGAAAAAATCATTAGTGAAATGCGAAAAGGTAATATGGATGTGGTGATTCTTCCCGACCTTAAAACCGAGTATGGAATTGAATTTCAGGATTTTGATAAAAAGTTTCTGTTCAAAGATGAAATCTGGTTGGTAGGGTCGGGAAAAAATACATCTCTACCAAGCTCTATAGAGCTGAAGCAATTGCCAAGTCACCCGGTGATCTCATTCACAGAAAAATATCCTGGATTCCGATTGATGATGGAAAAGAAATATACAGCAGACAAAATCCATTATAAGCCTGTATTTGAAACCGACAATGTGGGAACCTTAAAGCGGGTGATTGAGTCTGGTCTTGGCTGGGGCTTTTTACCTTCACATAGTATCCGCAAGCAGGTGCGTACAGGGCGTCTGTCGTTGATTCAGTGTGAAGATGTCAAGTACTCGGTCTCTGTAAATATGTACTTCAAGAAAGATCCACAAAAAGAACAAATGGTAGACGTATTTTACCGAGCTTTACATCAGCAGGCTTTGAACCACTAACTCCGCTGTCAATTTTAATTAAAGAATGGCGCCATAGGGGATATCCATTCGGGCAGCTACAACCCGGACGATTTCTGCAGCGGTTTCCTCTAGGGCTCGGTCGGTGACGTCAAAAACCGGCCAACGTTTGTTCTTTTTAAAAAGGTCCACGGCAAAGTCTATTTCTTTTTGAATGTGAGTAAGGCTGGCATATTCCCCTCCAGGGTCTTGGCCAAACTTCTCAAGGCGTTTCTTTCGAATTCTAGATAGAGAATCGTGGTCAATAGTGAGTGCCACAATTTTTCTTTGATCTACTTGAAATAGCTCATTGGGAGGGGCTGCTCCTAGAACTAATGGTACATTGGCAACTTTCCAACCTTTATGACTCAAGAATATGCTTAGTGGTGTTTTGCTAGTTCTGCTGATGCCTACCAAAATAATATCAGCCTTTTCTAAGCCAGTGACCATTTTTCCGTCATCGTGTTTCACGGTGAATTCGATGGCTTCAATACGCTTAAAGTAACGCTCATCTACAGTTCTTAATAGGCCAGCTTCGGGGGCGTTTTCATGGCCCCCTACGTAGGTATCTAAGGACTCTAGTAGTGGTCCCAGTAGGTCAACAGCAATCAAACCTTTTTCCGAGGTTTTTTCATGAATCTTTTCTCGCATTTCAGGGCTGACCATAGTATGTACAAGACACCCCTGCTTTTGAAAGATCTCTTCAATCAGAGATTCTAGCTGACCTTCTGTGCGCACGTTTTTACAACGAACAATCTGAATATTTTTTTCTCTGAACTGTACAAGTCCAGCTCGAACCATGGCACTAGCAGTTTCTCCCGTACCATCAGATAAAATATAAACTGTGAGCGCATCTTGCATAAGTGGCCTAGTAGGAAAAGGATTTATTGACGAGCTTTTGAGTTCTCTCAACTTGGGTGGAAGCCCAAAGTAAAGGGAGTCGAGAACTCACAACAATAGCTACATTTGGTGAGGGGTGAATTAAAAAACTCATATCATCACTCTCTACCCGAGCAGAGGTCACTTTAAAGTGTTGCAGAAATCTTTGAGTGGGGATTTTAAAAATATCGAGGGCCGTCATTCTGGGTGGGACTAAATTTTTGGCACTAACCTGCTCAGTGAGATTTAACTTATGAACCTGTCCACAAATACTGAACTCAGATAGGTACCAGGTCTGACCGCTTCTGAAAGATTCAAATAAAAAGACAAATTCATAGTAATTACGAAGGCCAGCAAGGATAATATTGGGTAGACGATCTGCATCTAGAACTTCATTGTGATTCACTAGGGCAATGGGTTGAGTTTCTATTTTGAGGCATTCAAATGGGAGACTTTTTTGGTCAGCCTCTGTGAAATACTCCTGCAATAGATGGGGTTGTATTTTGATGGTATTATCGTCCAGCCAGTTTTCAAGGGACTGAGTCACTTTACCCAAGGTGTTTTTCATTGCTACTACTCCTCCAGAGGTGAGTGACTTGGAACAAATGAGACACCTGCCTGCTGGTCTTTGGGCCATTGATTTTCAAAAATATCTTCAGAGATTTCTTCTGGAAGAAAAAAACGAACAGTGGGCTCAGATAACTGTCTCCAGATTTTATGACATTCACTGACCCAGTCCTCAACTTTTTTTGTCATTGGGACGTGGAGAACACTTCTTGTGGGTAAGTGGTTATGGCTATTAACTAAAAGAGGAGTGTTTCCGTTAATATTAAAATCAGGAAGGTTCAATTCATTTGCTTGAAGAATTTCTTCTAACTGAGTTGATATTTTTTGGGGTTGATGATTCTTCGCTCTTCGAATCTGCAGGTTCAGATACCAGTCAATCTTCCTGGTCCAAGGAGATTTTTGAGGATCAGGTACCACCCAGAGGTCTGCTCCCTGGCCAAAAGCTCCTGGATTGGCAAGTTTTTTTAGGCTCATAGTTGATTATCAAAGTCGTATCGGTGAGCTACGTCAAGTTTTTTTCAGCTTGTGGATCTGATCTAGAACACCATTGACGAAGCTGCCGGACTCAGAGGATCCATATTTTTTGGAAATTTCAATAGCTTCATTAATCGCTGATTTGGCAGGCACTTCATTGTTGGAAAAGGCCATTTCGAAAGTTGCAATGCGCATGATATTGAGTTCCACTAGGGCCATTCTTTCAAGGGTCCAACGGGCACTATTTTGCTCGATAAGTCGGTCAATCTCATCTTTATGTTGATCAACTCCAGTCAAGACCCATTCGGCGTACCTCCAGACCTCATCTGGCGCTGAGAAATTACCTCGAAAGGTACCCAGTCCGTCTTTAAGAGAAAGGGCAGGGGAAAACTCCTGTTGGAAGAGAACTTGAAGAGCGAGTTCTCTTCCTAATCGACGCGTTTCTGGCACAATCATTGTTTTCTCTCTTCAGTAAAAGAGATAGTTTTATTTTCAGCATGTTTTTTTACGTTTAGGCTATCAATAAATTCTTGGATGTCTTTAAACGTCTTGTAGACGCTTGCAAAGCGAACGTAGGCTACGTCGTCCAGGAGTCTAAGCTCTTGCATAACGGATTGGCCAAGGCTTTGCGAGTTGAGTTCTTTTTCTCCGCGGCTTTGAACCCAGCGGGAAATTCTTGAAATAGCATCTTCAATTTCAGAAATACTCACGGGACGTTTTTTACAAGCAATTTGAACACCACGACGAAGTTTTTCTTTTGAAAAGGGTTCACGGCGTCCATCCTTTTTCTTCACATAAGGAAAGTTGATAAGAACAGTTTCCACTGTAGAGAATCTGAGCTTGCAACCCATGCACTCACGTCGTCTTCGAATATCCCCCTCTTTTTGCATCCGAGTATCTAGCACCCTATTTTCAAGATGTCCGCATTGGGGGCATTTCATTGAGCTCTCCTTCAAGTACTGCTGGTTTCTAAGCTAGATTGCACTTGTGGTCAAGTCTCGCCAAGGGGAAAAACATATTGTAAGTATTTGAAATTTTAAGAGTTGTTGAGGCTTGTCACATTGCAAAAAATCCGCTATTTGTAGGTCATTCATAATGTAAGAGGTGAACATGTTATTAACGTTTTTACTTTCTCTGACCTTGGTATTTTCGAGCTGGACTTCTGCTCAGATCGAAATTGTTGATGGTGAAAGTGTCGGTGAAGAGTCTCAGCCCGAAACTGGCAAAAAAGCGGCTCAGGAATACTTTATAAAGAGAAGAAAAAATCAAAAAAATAAGGCTGGAGCCAACAGAAGGCACAGGCAAAATGACTCACTTGGCTCTGCTGAAAGATATCTTTCCTTGCATCTGGGCCTGTTTTTTGATGAAGAGAGCTATAAATGGGCTGATGGTAATGAGGATGAAGTTTCTCAAATAAATGGTGGTGTGACCTATCGAATGGGTGAGTGGGTTCACTCGATGGACATGAACTTTCGTGCTGACCTGACATCCTATGATTTAAACCAAGGGAAGGCAGTGAAGCTCAGTTTGTTGCCACTGATTACATTTCCCGATGTTCGAAGCCGGTTTCCGCTATATTTTGGAGCTGGTGCAGGATTAGGTATTTTCTTTAAGCAGATTAAAGAGGAGTCTCATATTGCTCTGGATTATCAAGTTGTTGCTGGTATAAGGCTGTTCGAGCTCGTTGAGAATATGGGGCTGATGGCTGAAGTGGGCATGAAAAACCATATACTTTTGATCAGTGATGGCCAATTTAATGGGGCCTTTTTTTCACTGGGTGCCGTATTTGAATTCTGATAACCTCCAAAAGGTTTTTTACCCTCTATTTGCCGGCTGTGTAGAAATTCTTTATGAAATTTTTCATAATGGACGTCGAACAGACAGGGCTTTGGACTATCATTTAAAAAAACAAAAAAAATGGGGAGCTCGTGATCGTAAATGGGTGACTGAACAAGTCTATTGCTGTGTGCGTGAGTGGCGTCAGGGTTTGATTTGTTTGGGGTTGCCTTGGTCTGATGCCAGTTTACCTGCTCAAGATAATCACGGTTCCCGACCAGATCAAAAAATAGTTTCAGATGTTTTAAAAGTCTGCCTTATGCAGAAAGGTTTGGATTTATCTGGTTTTCGTGAATCGACACCTCGCTGGAAGCCAGTGCCTTTAAAGGCTGAGAACTTGGCTTCGGATTGGTTCTACCAACTGGGGCACAGTCAGTTGAAAGAATGGGATGATATTCTCATGGCTCAAAACTCACAGGCACCGGCATTTTTGAGGGTGAACCTGCTAAAAGTGGCAAATACTTCGAGTTGTCAAACAAGGCTTTTGGGTGAAGGCCTTCCGGTTAAGCCTGTGGAAGGCTGTGAGACAGCCCTTCAGTTACTGGAAAGAAAAAATGTATTTCAAACATCTGTATTTAAAGATGGATGGGTAGAAATGCAAGATGTGGCCTCACAAAAGGTGGCACCTTTATTAGATCCTCAACCCGGAGAAAGGGTTATTGATGCTTGTGCTGGAGCCGGTGGAAAATCATTGCACCTTGCTGAGAGAATGAAAAATAAGGGGCAGGTAATTGCTTTGGATATCCATGAGTGGAAGCTAAGAGAGTTAAAAAAACGCTGTCGACGAGCTGGAGTAGACACTGTGGAGACACGTGTGGTGTCCTCATCAAAAGTTATCAAGCGCCTGAGGGGAAGCGCTGATGCGCTTTTACTAGATGTCCCTTGTACAGGGAGTGGCGTGCTTCGTCGTAACCCTGATCCTAAGTGGAGGCTACAGCAAAAGGAGTATGATTCTATTCGAAGTTTGCAACTGCAACTTCTTAAAGACTACTCTGGCATGCTCAAACCAGGGGGAAGAATGGTTTACTCCACTTGCAGTGTTTTTCTTGATGAAAACATTCGTCAGGTACAGAACTTTTTAAGTTCTGAAGAAGGAAAAAGATTTCAGCTGCGTTCAGAATTTTTTAACTGGCCTCACAAATCTTCTGGAGATGGGTTTTATGCAGCTCTATTGGATTTTTTATAAAGTCTGTCCAAAGTCATTGGATGGACGATTTCGAGACTATTGTCTTAAAACCTTGATCTCATTTTGAGGCAGAAGAGCCAAATGTCTGTACCTCAGTGAGAATACTAAGCTATCCTCAGAGGATGGAACTATTTGCTACATCATTTTTTTCTGTTCTTGGGCTCATGATTATAATGAATGGCCCCAAAAGTTACCAAACACAGTTTATCCGAGTGCTTCAAAAAAGAAGTTTGAATACCAAAAAGCAAGAACCTATTGCTTAAAAACTTTTCTCTGTACTGAAGTGAATCAGTAACCCACTTTTTTGGTCTTCTGTTGTATGTTGAGCCCCAGTTTTAATTCTTAGAGGAATTCTGTGAATAAGCAGGGTCTCAAGTTCCACTCCGTATCTATAATCAATGAACCAGGAGTTTAAGTGGGTGCTGGTTTCAGCATCGTAATAGCCGCCTTCTAGATAAATAGCAGACCTTCGAAAGCTCCACGGAAAGCGTGGAAAATAGAAGGGCGTATCAAAAGGGCGTTTGTAACTGGCCTCCACGGCACGGACACTTTTCAGGTCCACAGAGCTTTCGGGGAATAAACGATAAACTCGGACAAAATCATTTTTGAGTGAAGGGTTGTACGTCAGCCGGATGTTGTTTTTTTCAGCAACGCCTTCTGTGTACTGCAAAGAGAAGTAGTTTTCGTTTCCTATGTCTCCAGATACAAGCATTTGTCCTACAATCACATTGTCTTTATCATTGAAGTCATAAGATGAGCGGATACTCTGATGAGCTAGGGTCAATGCCCAATAGCGGTAAGGTTCGTACGCCAGAGGGTAGGACTGCAAATAGGAAAAACGGGTAGAGTTAGTAATGTCTAGGTTTTCTTCGAAACGGTCTCCAAGGAGGTCGTTTTTTTCGTAAGAGACATCCAGGTTCCAGGCTCCACTCCAGCGGCGCCAAACAAATAACGGAGTGGTGACTCCGGCAAACACCTGTTGGTCGTAGTAAAATAGGACATCGTCCTCAGTACCACCCAAAACTTTTACTCGATCCTCATTGTAGATGTATCCCACGTAGGGCTTCATTACATAACGGTTTAGCATGTATTGAATGGCTGCAGAGTTGGAGTCAAAAACCCTTTGATAGGTCAAGCCAATGGTGTTGTAAAAGAGGGGGTCTACAAACGTCGAGCTAATATACCCTTGAATGCCTCCCGGATCGGCGCCCCCAATGGAGATATTGGTAGAGCTATATCTTAGATCTCCCAACACAGAATAATTTCTGTAGTCCAGCTCTGAAGCCTCCTGTGGAATTTGCATGGCCTCATTCATATCAGCCGTTTCAGCTTTGCCCTCTGCTTGCAGATGATTGTAGCTATAAAAAGTAGGGGAGGTCTCCACAGGGCTTTCGGCAATGATTTTGTAATCATAACCATTGCTGGTGATTTCTGCCACAATATATTGATTATCTCGGATGTTTCGGGCATCGATGATGAGGTCGGAATCACTGAGGCGAAAAATTTTTCCTTCTTTCCATTGAAACAGACCTGATCCAAGGGGGGTGGAGGCAATAAAATTAATGGCTCCTTCAGTTGTTTGCTCCAGCGGGTATCCATAAAAGCCTTGGTAGGTGAATAGAGCCTGTTGACCCATCATCAGAGTTCTTTGATCTTTATCCTGAACAAAATAAATGGGGTCTCCAGAATTGGATAGGATGGAGGAGGAGTGAACATCACCAAACTCGGTGTCATCAATAAGCAGTCTGTTAGCAAAGAACTGGGAGCTACCTTCAATAGCAGCTGTTTTTCCTCCACGAATATCTTGAACAATTTTGGAGCGATACTCTGGTAAAAGCCTCAGGCCTTCACCATAAAGAGAGTTTTCCAGGTAACGGACGCTATGCCTGAGGGAAGCGGCCACAGCTGGTTGGCCATCCACCCAAAATACTTTACCCATGGAAAGGTCAATAGGTTCTTGTTGCCATTTCATTTGGTTTTTATCAATTTTTGTTAGTAGGGGAGGTTTTTTTAAGTCCTCCTGTACGAGAAACCAAACCATATTAGAGTTATGATTGAAGTTGGCAAAGGAGAGTCCTGAATAGAGGGGCTTTTCTTGGGAAGCTTTTTGATTTTTGACAATACTTTGCCAGCGAACATTGAATTCTCGAATCAGTTGACTGTAGCTTTTGCCAAAATGGTTTCTAAAAGTTTTATTAACGACGAGTGGGTTAATAAAGCGCTGTCCCTGCTCCAGAAAAAATTGATTGGTTCTTTCAACTCCATATTTTTCAGCAAGAAAGGCATTGAAATACCCGCCCACGAGGTATTTTTCCGTGCCATAGGGAAAGTAAAGGTGATCATTGAATAGCCTTTCTGGCGTGACTTTTCCGCTTTTTAATAGTTGAAATACTTGAGCCCGGGCTTGACCACTGTAAAGTCGACCACCAATGCCGTGGGTGGACTCATTCATGACGGCGTTGCCTTCGAGCATGAACACGGGTGCGAACTGATTGGGGTGAATAAACACGGGAACGTAAGGTGTAATGATAAATAACGGGTTTCCAAGGATTGACTTGAACAATGAGGAGATTTTGCTTTTGGCATCTAGCTGATAAAGGTGGGCGGACTCATGGGCCAGCAAAACACTGAACCAGTTGGGAGAGGCAAAAGAGTCCAGTATAGGAAAACCGCTGGGGTAGAAAAAGGTCAGTGTGTTGGGACTTACAGTGGCAAAACCATTGGCGATCTGATTTCGTTCAGAAGCCAGTACGAGAGAGGCTCTCTCCTCTAGCCTCCAGGAGAAGGACTTCTGGTAGAGAGTCCTCAGATGCTCATTGAACTTCACAGCCTTTGGAATGTGTCCTTTATAGAGCTGGGGAAAAATATAATGGTAGCCATCTTGTTCATGAACGTAGTAGGAGGTGTCCGATGGAACCAATTGAGCCAGCGCAGTCACAGGCAAAAGCATCATGCTAAGAATAAGCACCGTCAGGTGCGTAAAAAGAGATTCCTGATTTTGACGATCCCGTTTTAACTGGACGGGGTGGCAAAATGAGGAGTTCTTTGACACCGTCAGGTGCGTAAAAAGAGATTCCTGATTTTGACGATCCCGTTTTAACTGGACGGGGTGGCAAAATGAGGAGTGTTCGAAAGTAGAACTCATTTTATGGCTTCCAGGTTTCTTTCTAGATCAATTTTTTCCACACGAGCCAGGTAAAGGGCTGCAGTGGAATCCCCTGTTACGTTCACAACCGTCCTTCCCATGTCGAGCAAACGATCAACACCCAGCACCAGCGCAATTCCTTCAGGAGGAATGCCCAAAGATGCCATAGCTGACATTAAAATGGGGATGGAGCCTCCGGGGACGCCAGCAACTCCTATGGAAGTAAGGAGTACCAAAACCACCAGAGTGAATTGTCCAGTCAGGCTGATATCAATGCCAAAAACTTGGGCTACAAATAAGGCGGCCACCACTTCGAATAGAGCGGTTCCATCCATGTTGACGGTCATACCCAGTGGGATACTAAAAGTAGTGATACTTTCTGGTACGCCAAAGCGTTTTTCTAGAGTGCGCATGGTGGTGGGCATAGTGGCACTGCTGGAACTGGTGGAAAAAGCAGTGGCTACGATCGGCAAAATTCGTTTGTAAAACTCAATCACCGGTATACGAATGACATATTTGACAATCAGCGAGTAGGTCACAAAAAAATGGGTGAGGTAGCCAAGAATTACGACCATAATGTAGAGGCCCACATTGCCCATGACTTCTAGTCCAAAGTTAGCAACGGCATTGACCATTAAGGCTGCCACAGCAAAGGGCGCCACTTTCATAATCCAGCCCACAATGCGGATACAGGCCTCGGAAATGGCATCTAGAAATTGTAGAACTGTCTGCGTGCCTCCCTTGTTCTCGTTTGTGAGAAGGGCAATCCCAAACAGGAATGATACAAAAATCACTGCGAGCATGTTAGCGTTGGCCAGCTCGGCGATAATATTTTTGGGGATAATAGTTGAGACAATACCTGGCCATAGAGACTCATTCACTCCGGCACTTTTTTCTTGAAGTCCTGAGATCTGCTCGCTCATGGCAACGACGGCCTCATTTCGAATATTTTCTGGAATCCCGGCTCCCGGCTGAAGAGTATTAATAAAAAACTGTCCAATCATCACGGCCATGAGTGTGGTGACAACATAAAACAACCCCAACCGTGTTCCTAGGCGTCCGAGGTGCTCGACAGTTCCCAGATTGGCCACTCCCACTATTAATGAACTCAAAACGAGGGGAACCACCACCATGAACAGACTTTGCAGAAAAGCCTTACCAATGGGGGCCGTCACATTGGACATAATCCACTTGGTCCAAGGAGCATCGGGAAAGTAAACGTTAAAAATAAGCCCTATGATGGCACCAACAATCAGCCCAACAAGAATCCGTGTGCTGATTGTTTTTTCATCATCCGGTCCGGATTCTGCTTTGTTTCTATTGATTTCAGACATGCGGCGATCATAGGATGGACAGAAACAGGGTTCAAAGAAAAAATATCTGTTCCTCATACAGGGGGGAGTCAATGAAAATCGGTGAATGGACATCTGTGGGGCTTGCCATGGCCTTGGGGTCTGTAGGCGTGCTTGTTCGAATTTTTGTCTCAGAGACGCTCAATAAAGGTGGGTTTCCTTGGGGGACACTGACTGTCAATGCGGCAGGGAGTTTGTTGATCGGCCTGATTATTGCCACTCAAAGTCGTTCGGGGGCTCCCTCCGTTGTATGGGTGGCCGTGGCTATTGGTTTTTTGGGGGCTATGACCACGTTTTCTTCGTTCTCCCTGGATGGAATCAAAATGCTTTCTGAGTCCCGTATTGGAGAGATGCTCCTTTATGTGGGAGTAACTAATATCACATGTCTGTCCTTTTGTTATTTAGGAACTCTGGGTGCTCGTTGGTTGCATTGAGTCCGAATCTTGCACACCCCTTTGTGAAAAATAGAGAGAAAAGGGTAAATTACTGTAATAATTTATGTTTTTGAGTAGGTTCTAGGAGTTTTTCTGATCAACTTTCAAGCATTAAGGAGAAATTTACATTTTCCATTTGCGGTAAGTGCCTTGAAATATTGACAAAAATCTGATAGAAAAAGCCTTTAATTTGTGGTCCGGGGGTTTGGGCCCGAAGTTTGAGGTGAGGTACAGGAGGTTATTGGTGCTCAATCCTAATGATGAAGCAAATAAAGAAATAAATACGGCAACAGAGACCCCGTTAATGGGTATCGTGGAAGGGATTGATGAAGATCTGGCGAAGCTGGATGCTATCGATAATATCCTGGATTTGGAAGAGGTTGATTATCCAAAATTCACTCTGGCCAAAAATAAGGCGCGCTTTTTAAGAATGCTTACCTGGTATAAAAACAAAGAGGAGTGGCTAGAAGTGGCCCCTTTGTCAGGTGTGAGTAAGCTGTTTAAGCAGCAAACCAAGGAGTTGGAGGGAATTCGCTCCAATAAACTGGATTACGAAATGGAATTGGAGACAGGGACCCTAACTCCGAGTCAGCGCTCTTATAGAAAAGACGAGCTAAAGATGTGCAAAGTGCACGAGAAGATGGCTGTTCATTTGATTGCTAAGATGCAGGTGAAAATCAAGTCGGGGCGTCGCTAGTCGACCCGACTTTTAGCAAAAGGTCTGGGTCAAATTTGCCGTGGATTTTTTCAAAATACATTTGTTTCGAGCTGAAACAAATGTTGCCTCATTGTATTTTATTCGTGATTACTAGTGGTTATATCAAAATGGGAAAAACGGGCAATTTTTTCCTCATCATCTCAAGATGGGGCGCCGATAGGTAAAATGTGAGTCAAGTCTACACAATTTAAAACCCATTGGGAGGTAATTAATGGTACGTTCTACGCTTATCCTCGTCAGTAGCGATCCTACTGAAGTGGAAAGATTCAGAAATTTTGCTCAAGGGCACGGAGTCACTGCTCAAGTGTATACTCCTGCGGAATGGGCTCAAGGGTTGAATGACCCTGAATTCAGAAAAAAAGTGGGCGGAAACGTTCCTTCTCTAACTGTGGGAACAGCTCCTATTGATGAAGGTGCCAAAATCTTACCTTTTCCAGGAGCTGGTGGTGGGCATCAACAGGACACTGCTACTGGTGGGAAAGTGCGCACAATCAATGAACTGGAAAGCATTGCTATTGAAAATGCCATTCATGAGTACAACGGAAATCTCACTGAGGCGGCCAAGGCTTTGGGCATTGGACGGGCGACTCTTTATAGAAAAGTAAAGCAGTATAATATCGACCCCTCTGCAGCCAGAAAGAAGCGCGCGGCTTAAAAGTTTTGCGAAATCCAAAAGAGCATAAAAAACCACCTATTCATGAGGTGGTTTTTTATTGGCATTTGTATTTGGCACTCATGAACTTTTTGGACAGGCTATATCGCTTTGCGAGTCGTAATTTGGCAGCGGCTGTTGCAATGTCTGAACGAATATTGGGATCGTCCTTACAAGCATCAATAAAGTACTTTAAGGCCTTTTCTGGCTGACCTACTTCCATAAGAGTCGTGGCATAACTGCGGTTGGCTCTTAAAGAAGTAGGATCTGCTTTAACGGCAGCTCCAAAATATCTATTGGAGACAGGAAAATTCTTTTTCTTTTGATAAAACTCTCCAGCAGCCCATTGTGCAGCTTCTGATTGAGGAAATCTTTTGGCCGCAATTTTCAGCATGCGTTCGGATTGCTTTTCTTCACCTTTGTCGAAATAGGCTTGGGCTAGGTAAACATAGTTATCAGGATATTTTTTAGAGACCATAATAGCTCGTTTACATTCATCAATAGCTTGGTTAAGATATCCATCCAAAGTCAACAAACGGCATTTGTCATTAAGAAATGTGGGGCGCTTTCCAAACTGTTGGATCATATCATTGAGAAGTGTGCGGGCCTCGTAATTTTCAGTATTATCAATAAACATGTTTAGAAGTAGGTCATAGGAGGGCTTGAACTTTTTATTGAGTTCAATGGACTGTCTTAACGAACCAATGGCTTTTGTGCGAATATCTTTTTTGCGAGAAAGGTCCTCAGTCTGTTTTGCCCATTGAATATAGGCATTTCCAAGAATATAGTGGCTTTGATAGTTTTTTTTATCTTTATCTACAACGGCTTTTAAAATTCGAACCTCCTGATCATGTTGATTCAATTCACTGTAAGCACCAGCAAGAATTAGGTAAGAGGAAATGGGAATTTGCTCTGAGTAGGGGTTGAGAAGTTCTACTACCTTTGTAAAGTTTTTTTCCTGATAAAAAAGCTCAGCCAGTTGGGAGCGAACCTTTAGGTTATCAGGTTTTTTTTGAAGCTGTTTTTCAAGTTGAGAGATAGAGGTTTGTTGGGCCACTGAAGGAAGGCCAATACAGAAAAAACTAATCAAGATTGCGGTCATCCAATGTTGCATATTTGCTCTCAATATTACCTTTTTGTTTCTAAATGATCAAATAGATACAGGTTATTTGGGTTTATTTCTTTCTTTGACTCCTGGGGAGTATTCAGCCGTCTTTTTTTTGAGAATTTCTTCTAGAGTTAAACCCTGCTCGTTACCCATTGAGAAAACGGCAGCTGTTGAACGATTGATATTACTGTAGTTGGGAGCTACGTGATTGTTAATATAACGAGCATAAGAGCTGCTTTTTCCAGATGAGCCTTGAGCATAGCCAATATTTTTTCCATAGGAATCAGGGCTGTTAGTATTTGATTTATAAATTAAATTTCCGTGGCTGTCGTAGTATTGAGCATAGGGATTTTTTTTGTTAGTACTATTGTTAGATTTATTTGTTTTATTGTTATGATACTCAGTTATAGTGACAAATTGATCATCAAAATATTTGTTAAACGTTAGGGTTGTAATGTTTGTGAAAGAAACCTTTTTAGCTTCATCACTATCTTTATAGGTACAAGTCATTTGCACTTGGCCGACAGCTGCAGCTTGCATGTTATCATGACAGCTTGCATTTGGATGATTTTGAACTAATTGAAGTATTGCAGCCACATCTTTTCTCACTACGCTCCATCCGTCTCTAAAAGAACTTTTCTTTATGTCGTAGTAAGCATCTTTGCTGGTTTGATCCATGTCATCTGTGAGTCCAGGAATCCAAACTCGCCCACCACCATCTTCTCCACTTTGGTAATGCCATTTTCCTACATCCGGCGGGTTTTTATGATACCAAGAGGGAATAGGAATGGTGCTATAAGCAGTGGCCTCATCACTGGCCCAAAGCAAGACCGTAATTACAATCAGTTGAAGCAAGAAAATCCCCATGCGTGAGATCCAAATAAGGTCGACGGTTTTATTAGGTGTGAGGATTATTTTTTTGAGATTGGTCATTAATATCCCCCGGATTTTGAATGTTTCAAATCAAATTTGTAGACATATGTCTAGATCGTTTTGAAACACTTAAACTTAAAACACCTCTGTGTCGATAAAACAGCAAGTACCAGGCCAGCTCAGCACATGTATGGAGGGCTTTGTCGTCGAGATATTTTGCAGGTGTTAATGGGTCAGACAGTTGTCTCGTATTGAGACATATGTACCCAGAGTGACAAATTGTGTTGATCACCTGTCAGAAATGTAACCGGCGGGCTCGAATAGAGTGAGAGAAGCTCCGGCATAATGCTGGCAATACCTTTAAAGTAGAATTTGCTGGAGGAAAAATAAATGACAGGGAATAAAGGCAAAAAAGATAATGTGATTAGTTTTCCGGCCGATAAAGTGAGCGCGCCAAAGGTGATTGAATTGCCAATAGTGAAGAGTCGCTCAAAAGGTTTACAGAGATCTCATTGGCTATATGGTTCTTTGGCGATGGTGTTTCTTGCAGCTTTACTAATGAATAGCAATGACAGTCTTCAATTCAATTCTCAGAGTAGAGAATCAAGGTCTCTTGCCAGTGTGGGAGTCACAGTTGGTTTGGAGCGTAATGAATTCCTAGAAAAGAAAATTGCACAATCAATATCTTCTCCTGCTGCTCAGAGAAGGCCGGCCAGTTTTGGTAAAAGCCCTTCTCCTGCTGATGAGTTTAAGTTCGGATTTTTAGAAAGCAAGTATGCTGTTAAATTCTATCAAGGTAAGGTCCAGGAAGTGGAGTTTGCCGGCACCCCCAGTCAGAATATAGAGCCTCGTTACCTTTCCAATAGAACGCAGTTTATTAACAAATATAAGAATCTGTTTTCAGTTCCCTTTTCCTCAACGGTGAGTTTAAATAGAGAGGTTGTAGATCAGAGAATCCATGAGACTTATGCGTTGCTCAACGCTGGCCATGCAAAGGTCGGGCAAATATCATTTGAACTAGATGTCTATGGGCGCTTGTTGGGAATGAAAATTAAAACCATTCAATAGAAGTGGCTATTTTTTTAGATAGCTTCCAAAAAATCTCAAAATAGATCTTCGGTCTGCCGATAACCCTTATATGGTTATTGATGATGTTTTCAGAAAAAAAAACAGTGCCGAAAGAGGCTCTGGGCTGCCTCAAATCGGGACAGTGAAGTCTGACTTACTAGCCAACCCCCTTGACAGACTTGCAGCGTCTATTATTGATCTTTCAGTAATACTACTTCCTATTATCATTCTATTGAGTTCACCTCTTAAAAGAGTTTTGATGTCTTCGGTATTAATGCAAAATGAGTTATTATTTATTTTATCTTTAGGGGGAATGGGGTTAGTGGCAGTTGCCACAGTCATTCTTTATCAAGCGTTATTTGTACATTTTTTTAGTGGCACTATCGGGAAAAAAATATTTTATTTGAAGATAGTGAATATTTGGGGAGAAGAGCGGGTTTCACTATCAGATGCTTTCTCTCGATCTATAGTATGGACATTGGAAACAGCTTTATTAATGATTCCTCATCTTTCAGTATTTTCAGACTCCCGAAGGCGCCCACTGCATGATCGAGTGGCAAACACCATGGTAATTAACCCATCTAGAAAAAGTGTTTTACCTCCAAACATATTTGAAGTGACTTTTGCTAAAGTGATTGTATCATCTGTGTTGGCTATAGCTTTGGTAATTTTAATTCAACAATTGATTCTTTTAGGCCAATCTTTGAACGACAATGAGTATCTTAGCTCTTTGATGGGCGAAGGTTCTGGACTTTGTGAAGAGGTTGACTGGGCTTTTGAAACCTGGCCGATTTTTGAAAAATCTGGAAATGATGTTCGAGTCAAAGTAGCTCTGGCATTATTTGCAGCCGGGGAAGCCAGTAAAGAGTGTTTGAAAAAAGAAGTGGCATTTTTTCAATCTAATAATAAAGTTGAATCTCCGGTGGCTTATTTAGGTCAAGCTTTTGTTTTTTCTTCAGATTCAGAAAGATCCAATAAGTACTTGCAGAGAATATGTATAGTGGAACCTTACTCTCCAAGTTGTGCGATGGCAAAAATTGTGGAAAACTGGTCAGATTCTTCTTGGGAAGATGTAGATATGGGGTTTACCAGTATGGGCAATCAACCGCCCATTCATATCTCGGTTTGGGCGATTCGTCATTACACAAAACAAAGACAGTTCGAAAAAGCCGCCGGATTTTTGGATCAGTTATCACCACAAAAAGCATTGGCTGGTTTTTTATCTCTGTATAGAGTGAAAGTTCTTTGGGGAATGCACAAGCGCAGTGAGGTTCGCGTGATTGCTAATACAGCTATGGAAAATCTCCCTCAAGAAGATCGTTTGCAGTTATCGAGCTGGATGTGTCGTCGTGAATTTTACAACGATCAGTGTGGAGCCTTTTTACGAGGAAGTTGTCGAGTTTTGTCCAGAGATGTTGAAACATCCGTGCACACTCTTTTAGATCCGGACATTGCATTAATGACCGTGTTGAAGAGCCAGTGTCAGAATAACCAAGAGGAGATTCATCTTTTGGCAGATACTTATATGTCTCTTGAAATGAAAAAATTTATTCATGCAATGGAGTTTAAGAATAAGAACTCCAATAAGTCTGTTAGACTTCTGACAGAGCTTATTGAAGACTCTAAGGGGAATCCAGAATTGCAGCTACAAGCCAAGGTAGAGTTGATCGAAGCGGAAAACAAAGATGACTTATTAAATGATTTAAAAAAGTGGCTGTCGGAGACTCCATCAGAAAGTTGGGGAGTTGTGGGAGCTGCTTTTATGCGCCGATTGAATCAAGAGAGATTGTTTAATGATACTCATAAAGTAGGGTTGAAGATGTATGAAGCTGGTTTTAGAGACGATTTTGTTTTAAAGCCTATGGTCGTTGCATTATTTTATTTAGGGAGTTCAAAAAAAGCTTGGGGGCTAGCGTCTATTTTAAAAAAGCGCAATCCGAACCCTCATTCTATTACTGGGCCTAGAGGTCGAGTTCCAGCATCTTCCACACCATCTTCTGCTTATGAAGTGGTGGAGCAGACACTGGAGGAGAGGTTTTCGCACCGGAGTCAAAAATGATTTTCCCTTTTCTCAAAGGAGTTCTCAACTTTCCTCAGGCTCGAGTAACATGGATGCTGGTGATCTTAAATACAGCGGTTATGCTACTGACTTACGGGGTAGCTAGCCAGTCTCAAGCAGCTCTCGAGAAACTATTAAGAGATGATTACTTTAGAGATTCTCAAGGACACCTTTATGCACAGTTCATTGATGGACACTCTAGTGGTTACTCATTGGTAATGAAAAATATCTCTGACAAAGCTTTGAATGGAGATGCTGAAAAAATAGCTCTACTGGGAACTATGGCTATTCGAGATGATCAGTTTGTTAGAGAAGCCCCTTTCAGTAAATTTTATGGTGATCAGGTGGCTATTGAAAACTGGCATGACACTTTGGTCAAAGTCCGTGAAATTCAGTCTATGCATCCGAGTTACGTTTTGGGCTTGAGTGCTTCAGATGTAAGTATTGAAAAGTGGGTGAGTTATATTTTTGTTCATAGTGGGTTTGTTCACTTTTTTGGAAATATGCTGTTCCTAGTAATTTTTGGGTGTGCCTTGGAGTCCATTATTGGAGGCTTTGCATTTTTGATGGTATTTTTATGCTCAGGAGTTTTGGCGGCAGGAGCCTTTATTTTAATGACTGGAACAACAGCTGCTCCCTTGGTGGGTGCAAGTGGTGCTGTTAGTGGAATTATGGCCCTCTTTGCTTGTCTTTACTGGAAGCAGGGTGTGAGATTTATTTACTGGTTGTTTCTTCCATTTCGAGGCTATGCCGGATTTGTATGGTTGCCAGCTTGGGTGGTTTTATTGATGTGGTTGGCTTCAGATCTTGCCGGCTACTTGGGAACTCTCAGTGAATTTGGGGGTGTGGCCTACGCTGCCCATTTGGGCGGGGAGGCCACTGGAGTGCTTGTTGGAATTATTATTTTTCTTCTGAGATATAAAAGAAAAAAGGTGGAACCTCGAGCAAAGGAATCTCCACCTCTTGGAAAGCTATTTCCTTTCGATACGATTCATGACAAAAAAAGAATATCACTGTTCTCACACACTGATTCGGTTTGAATCAATCATCTGACTCTTCCGGAGGAGCAAAGCCTCGGCGCATTGTATTTTCAGTGATGACCTTTGGGTCCATAAACTGAGTCAAGTAGTCCGGTCCGCCAGTTTTACTACCTACGCCGGACATTTTAAATCCCCCGAAGGGGTGCCTTTCTACAATGGCTCCTGTGTTTCCACGATTAATGTAGAGGTTACCTACTTCAAATCTTTCCTTTACAGTCTCTATGTTGGCGGGGCTTCTTGAGTAGAGACCACCTGTCAAAGCAAAGGCCGTACCATTAGCAATGTCGAGAGCTTCGTCGATGTTTTTAGCGCGCATAATGGCCAAAACAGGGCCAAAGACTTCCTGTTGAGCCAGCTCACTTTTAGGGTCCACATCTATGAATAGAGTCGGGGGAACAAAGTGACCTTCATTGGGAACCTCTCCCTGAAAAACCATTTTAGACTCTGAAGCGGCTCGTTCAATAATGCCCTGAATTTTTGTTTGAGCTTCGAGATCAACAACAGGTCCCATAAACGAGGTGGGGACTTCTGATGGGCCAACATGGAGGCTTCGAGTGGCTGCAATCAGGCGTTCCACAAAGCGGTCATAAATGCCGTCTAAAACAATAGCTCGCGAACAGGCTGAGCATTTTTGGCCTTGAAAACCAAAGGCTGAATACACAACTCCGGCTACGGCTTCATCTAGGTCAGCATCGGAGTCAATAATTATGGCATTTTTACCACCCATTTCAATGATACATTTTTTAACACTTTTTTGCCCAACCTGGGTTTGAGCTGTCTTCTGGATAATGTTGAGGCCCACAGATTGGCTGCCGGTGAATGAAATAATATCGACATCTTTATGGCTAGTCATATATTCACCCACTACTTCTCCTTGGCCAGGAATAAAGTTGACGACACCATCAGGAACTCCTGCAGCTTTTAGGATTTTCATAAAACGGTATGCTATGAGGGAGCTTTGTTCAGCGGGTTTCATTATCACGGTGTTTCCGGTGACAAGGCAAGAGACAGTCATCCCGGTCAGGATAGCGAGAGGAAAGTTCCATGGAGCAATGACTGCTGCGACACCTTTGCCTTGATAGTGGTAAAGGCTGAGTTCACCAGGAGCATGACCTGTTCGAAATGGTTGCCCTAATCGGCGCATTTCTCTGGCGTAATAGCGGCAAAAATCAATGGCCTCGCAGATGTCACCATCTGCTTCTCCCCATGTTTTTCCAACTTCATAAACCTCCACTGCACAAAGCTCAAAGCGGCTTTGATCGATGAGGTCAGCAATTTTATCTAAGTAATCTGCCCTTTGTTTTGCTGGTGTTTTACTCCAGGTTTTGAACTTGGCTTTTGCTACTTGGATGGCCTTTTCACAGTCTTCCACTGAGGCGAGGCTGATGTGTGCTAGTTTTTGATTAGGGTGTGAGGGGTTGTGCCGAGTCATGGCACTCTTCAATTTGATTTCTTTGCCCCCAATAACAAGGGGGATGCTTTGTGGAAATGACTTTTTCACATTATTGAGGGCCTTAAGAAATTGGCTTCGGTTGTCTGCGATGCTGAAGTCCAAGGGAGCATGGTTGTAAAATAGGTGGGACTTTTTGCTCACTTCAGCGGTCGAGGGAGTCATGCGAATCATTGGGTCTGCAAGAAGCTCTTCAACGGAAGTATTATCAGCAAACTTATTTTTAAGCCAACTTTCGTTGGAAGTATTTTCTAAGAGTCTTCGTACTAAGTAGGCCATTCCAGGAATTAATTCTCCCACGGTGGCATACTCGCGAACTCTATAACCCTGTTTGGTAAAAGAGCGTTTGATTTGGTCAGCCATTCCGTAGAGCATTTGGATCTCTACGGCTCCTTTGGGAAGGTTGGCGTTTTCCGCCATGACTAGGCTGGCGGCAATAGAGCGCACGTTATGAGACCCAATAGCCAGTCGAACATGCGGGTAGTTTTCAATGAGAATTTTGGCACATTCTTCAAAGCTAACATCGGACTCTGCTTTATTGGTAAAAACAGGGATCGGCCAGTCCTTTTGTTTAGCATGGATGACTTCGTAATCCCAATAAGCCCCTTTTACTAGGCGCACAGTGAAGGAAGTTCCTCTTTTACGGGCAAAGTCTGCTAAGCGGTGAATATCGTCTTTGCTATCACGTAGGTAGGCCTGAATGACAATGCCGAAATGAGGCCAAGATTTAAATTCATCTTCTAAGAGAATCTGCTCGAAGACGTCCAATGTGAGATTTTTATGGGAGAACTGTTCCATATCAATATTAACAAAAACTTGATTCTCAATGGCAGAGCGAAAGATGGGGCGTAGTCTCTCTTTAAGGGTTTCCACGGAGTGTTTCCAGGCGGCCTCATGAATTTGAGAATAAAGGCTGGAGACTTTTACAGAAATATTCACTTTTGGAATATCTCCATTTTCATCTTTGTCCAGTATAGGATGAGTTTCCCAAGTTTTGGCGTCTTCTGCGAGCCAGTGAATCAGTTGCATGTATCTTTTTGAATAGTCTTCAGCTTCAGACTCAGACAAAGTGGCTTCGCCTAAAAGGTCTACTGTGAATGTCAGACCATTGGCACGAGTTTTTTTTAAAACAGGAAGAGCCTCTTCAGGAGTCTCTCCAGTGATAAACATTTTTGCCATTTGTGTGACATTTTTTTTTACAGCTCCGGCAAGGAGCCCAGGTGCCAGAGAGCCCACTCCCAGTCCAAAGTTAAACACAGGAGGAAGCTTTTCACCGTTTTCTGCAAAGTATTCCTTGAGGTGTCGGGCCACCTCAGAGCCGGAGTTTAAATAGGGGAGAACGTCCACAAAACGAAACATTTGGGTTTTAAAACTTTCGTTTTTCATGGACCAGTCCATGATCTGCCCGTACCACCAGTCTTTATTAAATAAAGACTTGGAGTCCCCCTCCATTCCATCAAGAATGGACTGCCCTTTGGCCACAATTTCTGATTGCGTCGAAATGGGGGGGTGAATAGATTTATTGGGTTCAAAGGCCTGTTTACTGGATGAACTGGTGGGTACCATTTCCATAGACTCCTCCCTACGAGTAAAAAGTGCGCGTAGTATGAGGGGGGATGGATTTGCGGGCAAGAGGAAAATAAGGGCTGAAACCAGTTTCGAAAAATAGAAAACTTAAATCGGGTTGGTGTATTAAAGTAAAATTTTTATTTTTTGCGAGTCAGAGGCGGAAAATAGCCCATTTTACCCTGTATACAGGTAAATACTCTGTGAATTCGTAGGAAGTAGAACAATTGTGGCTTGCCTTCGAGGGATTTCTGCGGATAAATTATCACGGTTTAGTCAATAATAAGCCTAGGAAGACTTTATGACCAGTATTCTTGTCGTCGATGATGAACGGGACGTTTGTGATTTCCTGGTAAATCTACTGAGTGATGAGGGGTTTGAGGCCGAAGCCAGTACAAGCCCTCGCGAAATCAAGATGAAAATTCAGCAGTTGGGAGCCAACTTGCTCCTTTTGGATTACCGGATGCCGGATCAAAGTGGCAGTGATGTGGTCAGGGAGTTAAGAGCGGATGAAAAATTTAAGAATTTGCCAATCATTATATTGACCGGTTTGGACGGCGAAGAGGAAAAGGTAGCTATGCTGGAGCTGGGGGCTGACGATTATATCACAAAGCCTTTTTCCTCCAAGGAGCTGTCTGCCAGGATTCGAGCTGTTCTAAGGCGTTCCCAGCACACTGAATCTGAACCCACAGAACTGTGTTCCAATGGGATTAATGTAGACCTTAGAGCACATAAGGTGTTTCTCAATCAGCAGGAAGTTTATTTAACTCTAACGGAGTTTAAAATTTTAGTTCAACTTCTTAAATCTGAAGGTAAGGTTCTTAGTCGTGATGAATTGAGAGCCACGGCTCTGGGTAATCTCAATGTAGCAGATCGGACGATTGATGTGCATATGGCCTCTTTGCGCAAGAAGTTGGATCCTCTGACAAGGGCCATTCAGACAGTGCGTGGAGTTGGTTATCGCTATGGGGAACTCAGTCACTAGTGTGTGACGTCACACTGGTTTTGGGCAGGTAGGAGGTGGGGAGGTTTTTCCTCCCCTCCCTGTGCAAGGTGGGCTGTTGGTGGGTCAGTAGCTCTTCTAGGATCCACGGTTGTGGTTGAGAGCCGGTCAGATGACACTTCTTCTTTAATACAAACCTTGGGCCAATTTTTTGGGGTCATTTTGTCCTATGAGCTTAAAACTCTTTGAGCTAGGCTTTTGTAGAGAAGGCACTGTGTCTTCACTAGGATCAAAACGACACCTAATTTATTCAATTATTTCAATAACTTATTTGAAATCAAAAAGAAACTTATAGTGTTCGACAATCTTTGCTAAGATCTCTCTAATTCATAGACACCAAAAAAATCAAAAATTTCAGAGAGTTATAAATTAGCCCCAAGGCCTTGAGGCTTCAAGGTGGGCCTGTTTTGATTTGACAAATTTTGTCATTTCTAAAATACAAAATAAATAAGTAATTACAATAACTTATATCAGTCCTCCTTGGCCTCAATCTTGAAGGTATAGAGGCTAAGGAGAAAGAAAGTCTATGAAGACTCGGTTACTTATTAGTGGTTTGGTTATAACGATACTTTTACTCACCCAGGCCTGCACACGCAGTCTGGACCCTGAGGTGCCTTGTAACTTTGTCCAAAGCTCTCAAATGCAACGTGTTTCATGGAAGCAGAGTCTTCCCGTCAAATTGATGGTGCATGCCTCTGTGCCTCAAGCTTACTGGCCCTCCATTGAAGAGGCTATTAAACACTGGAACCTGCAGATGAATATCAAGGGTGTCAAGGGGCCTACATTTGTTGTGGAACTTTGGGGTGTGGGGGGAGCTGTGGCGCCAGATCAGGATTTCAACAATATGATCTATTGGATGTCTGATGATTGGGAGCCCAGCCTGGCCAACCAGCAAGCCCGTACCACTATATATTGGACAGGGTCTAGAGTTTATGAGGCTGATATTCGGATCAATGACAGAAACCACGATTTTTACACTCAGGAAGATGTGGAGGCTCTGGAAGAAGATGAGTATAAAATGAAGGTGGATTTTCAAAGCTTAATAGTTCATGAGTTGGGGCACGTTCTTGGGCTAGCCCACAATGCTGATAGCGGCAGTGTTATGCAAACAGAATTAGCCAGTGGCGTTGAAAGGCGTGTTTTGGGCAAGGTGGATACTGATTCTGTAAGTTGTGAGTATCTTTGATATTGTGAAGTTACGTTGTTGTAAAAAGTTCCAAAATGGGACCTGCGTCTCGAGAATTTTGAGCTTGTAAGTTAATTTAAGTTTTATACGGACTCCAGTCTGGGTACTCTTGAGAGTGTCAAGGACGAGTCAAGATGTGATTGGCAACAGGTCAGGTTTCATTGAAAAAGGCTTGATGGTCTGCTTAAGGAGAGAGAATGAACGTTCAGGAAGTTAAAATCACAGAGGAGAAAGATCCGGTAGCTGCGGAATCACGTAGGTTTGTGGCCAGGCAGTATATTGAGATTCCTCCAAGAAACGTTCAAGCCCCAACAGACGCATTGAAGCAGTTGGCGGCCAATGTTTCTAGTTTAGAGAGCTTGCACTCCCAGCTTTCTTTTATGATCCGTGAAATCCATGGGTTAAATGTCCGAAGAAACTCAAATAGAACCGGCACAAAAGCCTAAAGGCTGCTGCCAATTTTGGGAATAGAGATTTTTAGAATGCCATTTTCAAATACTCGGTGAATAGACTCTTCATTGACGGGGTGCTTGAGGGGGATTTGTTCACGAAAGCTTTGATAACTATTGGTTTCTAGTTTGCGGTCAGCGACTTCAACTTGATCTTCAAATTTTCTTTGGCCTGAGACAACAATTTTGTCTTTTTGCACGCGTACATCAATATTGTTTTGCTCGTGCTCAGGAATTTCAGTTTCAAAAATATAGGCATTCTCGCTTTCACGAAAGCGGGTAGGGGTGCCAGCGAGTCTATAAAAGGGATCATCAGATTTGTCCACATACTCTCCTACGGAGTTGAGCACTTCAAGCTTTTCTTTTTCTAGACTGCGAGTGAGTAGGTCTCTTTGATTTTGCAGTGCTTTTTCATTCAGTAAAGCATTTTTAGAATAAGTGTCTTTAAAAACAAGATTTTGATTTTTTAATTCTTTTTCGAAGTATTGCTTTTGCTGCTGCAGTTTTGCTTGATGTCGTTCAAGCAGCTTTTGTTGTTCCTGTTTGTGAAGATTTTCTTGCTCTTTCAATTCTTTTTCGTAGGTAAGGCTTTGCTTTTCTACCAAAGTTTCCCAATGGGATTTTTGATGATTGACCATCTTTTCACCGTGTTGGTGAGCTCGCTTGATTTCTTTAGAGTAATTATCTTGTGTTTCTTGCAAGTTTTGAACTCCTTGAGTGCGGGAGCCTCTTACTTTTCTCTTGTAGTCATCCTTGATGTTGGTGACTTCAGTGGTGCCCTCATTCACTTGTCTTTGCTTTTCTTCTCGAAACTTATTTCGAATGGAGGTCAAGGCCTTATGACTTTCTTCTTGCTCGCGAGCGTACACTTGATGATTGGTCTCTCGAACCTCTTCAATACGAGCTTTTCCTTGTTTTTCGGCTTTTTCTCGACCTTTCTCGTGCAGGTTTTTTATCTGTTGAAGTCGAGCCGTCTGGGTTTCGCGCATTTTACTCAGCTCTTTACTATGTTTATCACGAATCTCTCCCTTTTCTGATTGAACCCGGCGATGATATTCAGAAATGGCTTGATTGGTTTTTTGTTCCATTTGGTTGCGTCGCTCAGCTTGTTTTTTCTGGAAGTTTCGAGTGTAGTCAGTTTCAGACTGCATCACCTGTGTGCGGCGATCTCGTGCTGAAGTGAGTGTGCGATTGAGGTGTTCTTTTCGTTTTTCAATACTTTTTTCTAAGTTTTCTACCTGTTGCTGACCTTGTTTTTTGGTGTTTTCAATTTGTTGGTGGGAGGCTTTTCTGTGATACTCAATTTGCTGGGTTTTATTTTGACCTATTTGCTCAAGTGTTTTTTCTGAGTTTTTTTGGATATGGTTGATGGCAGCTTGTCCGCGTTCGTGCTCTGTTTGCTTTTTACTTGTATAGTCTTGTTTGATTTGGTTGAGTTGTTTTTTCTGTCTCTTTATCAGGGTTTCTCGCTTCTTTCGAAATTGATCGGTAAGGTCCCTGAGTTCAGTGCTATGTCTTTGATTGGAGCGATCAATACCCGACATGGGCGAGTCATCCTTTCATGGACTTTTTAAGGTCTGCTCTTCCTGAGCTGATATCTCATTGTAACCTGATCTTAGCCCGAGTTCGTCTGGAGCTCTTGAGAATTGGTCGTTGGCCCGGCAGACTCACCATTTGTAGGCTTTGGGCAGAGGGGTTTGTGATAGTTTGTATTTCCCCAGCACATCCAAGACGTATCATAAAGGACTTGAATAGCAGGACCAAGGTAGTAATAGCCCTTGTATTGGATATGGTCGAAGGTGGAGAGCACTGTTTTTTCGCTCCCAGTTTCTGTGTTATGTAGAACTAATTGATAGACTCGGTATTCACTGAAGGCCACAAGAGGGAATAAAAAAAGGAGTGCTAATAAAATGTGCAGCCTGAATGACCAGTGAAAAAATCTTTTGGCACAAAATCTCCATTTAGAATCCATACCTACTCCGTTGGGGCATCCACTAGACTATCGGCGGGAACGCTTAGCGTCTAAAGTGTGCCCGATTTTGAGACACTTCAGGGGCTCCTTTATAAGTGAGCGTTAATGCTTGTCCGTGGTTGTTGCCAGAGCAGTATTATCGACAATGTGAAAGTAGGTTCTGAGTAGAATTTCATAGGATTCATCATCCAGTTCATGGAGAAAGCATAACTTATCAAAGAAAGTGTCCTGGCTGATAAGCTCAGTGAAGAGGTTTTGAATCCGGTCCATATTATCAAAATTAAAAAAGTCCATCTCCTCTGTGGGCTGCCTCAGGACTTTGGCGACCTTATCATTTTCAAACAGTAAATGAAGACCATTGAGAGACTGACCGAGTAAGAGTTCGATATCTTCCATGCTTTTTTCATCAATACTTATAGAGGCCATAGATATTACTTTTGAATAATTCCCTTTATTCCTTATAGCTCTATCACATTTTATTTTTTTGACTGTTGCAAGGAGAAAACTCAAAATTCAAACCGGATCGGTATATTTGAAAAATTCAAGTTTGGGGCGTGAGGAGAGGCACCTGTATAAGTGAAGTTCAGCAGAATTTGACATATGTTGACACTGCTCATAGACTTTTTAAGAGAAAGGGAGTGCGCTTGGGGGTTCTCTCTAATAAAGGGCTTTTAGCATCTATGTCTCACAAAGAACCAATCCGTCCTGACAGACAACAACCCCCCACGGGTGGTGAAATTATGTGCAATCAAAAAAAGCCGAAAGGCTCACCGATGGACGCCGACCCTATCGTGATAGATCACCAGGCAGGACTTTCTTTTCTGACAGAAGAGGATCTGCTGAATTATTTTGCAAAAGAGATTCAGATTTTGGAAGAAGAGTTTTTCAAAAAACGAAATTCTTCTGATTATCCTGAAGAGCAGTTAGTCGCCTTTGATGATGAGCTCAGTCAGGTCCTTGAGGACCCCGATGAAATTTGGGAGGACACTAAAACTCTAAAAGACGATTACGTTTGGTTCTATATCAAAAAATTTGAAAATAAAGCAGGCCTTGAAAGTTCACATTATCATATTGCTGCTTGCTATCTGACGGAGGATGTTCCGTCATTTATTTATCTACATTTTCCCACTCGAGATGAAAAGTTGGTAAAGAACTTCCGACGCGAGGAATTGATTTTTGATCGTGAAAGTTTTGAAGCTCCATTAGGTGCCATTGACGGCGATGCTTTGAATGAAGGAGATGAGTTGGCATTGGGGCTTTACAAGGCCATGATGCTTTTACGATCAGACAATGATCTAAAAGAGGATAATTTTGTTGAATTCCACGAGCTGCGTGAGCCGACTATTGAAGAACCAGATGAGATTTGGAGAAATACAGACTCTTTTGGTAATACGCTGGTGAGTTTTGTAAGGGAGTTTCCTGATGAACTCGCGAGTGGAGAGAGTCTGTGGTACATTGTGGTAACTCTGGAGGACTCTCCTTCGAACTCTCACGCACTTATGTTTTCGTTTCCTACGAATGATGTGAACCTTGTGGATCGCTATCGTCATGGAGAGAATCTTCAGGCCGAGGAGGTGGTTCAGGAGTCCTCCCACTAACAGTCTTATGGTAAAGAAATGACTTGAAGGTCATCCCAATACTTGGTACCTGCGCCATGACTCCAAACCCCAACTGTTCCTTGAGTTAAGTGTCCTGCATTGGCATCAATGCAGTTGATTTCAAAACTACCAGGCTCTGTGCTACCGTCAGCCCATACTTTTGCAAGAATACGTGTTTGACTGCCTTCATTAGAGACCTGAGCTTTAAATCGGTACCAAGTATTTTGAGAGACAATGAGTGAAGATGTGCATACGCCAGATGTAGTGGTCGTACCATGCGGAAGTATTTCAAAATAATTGTTAGTATAATATTTTCTGAGTCGATAATAGGTATTTGAGTTTGGATAATCTGAAAAAAAGGTAACTCCAACAGAAGTATTTGCAGCATCAATACGCATACGACCCGAGTACTCGTAGTGGGTCCAAGAAGCACTCCCTGCCGCCATATAATGTGAGTGAAAGTTGTCTCCATCAAAGTCAGAGCCAAAAGTTTTATTTCCGGACAAGTTAAAGCTGGTAAATATTCCGGGAGATTCGTTCATGGAATTGGAATCAGCTGTATCCAGCCAATTGTCTGGTTGAGCATTCACCTCTATAGACTCGAAGTTTTCATTATAAGGTAAAGCGGCGGTATCATAGACACGAGTGGTGTCACCTGGCATAAGGTTTCGCAACTCAAAGTCATCCCAAAACTTATCTCCTGGACCCATGGACCACATGCCAAAGGTTCCAGAGGTGAGCCGAGAGCCACTGTCATCGTAACCAGAAAGCATCCAGTCGGCAGGTTCGCTTTCACCCTCTTCCCATATTTTTGCTCGAACATCAGTCAATGCACCCGTATCTCGAAATTGGACCTCATACCGGTACCAAGTGTCATCATTCAGAGGGTAGACCATGGAGAGCTTGCCTCCTGAAAATGAGGTACTATGAGGCACTAACTGAATTTCATTTCCGGAGCCAGAGCGGAAGCGATAGTAGCTGTCAGAATTGGTAAAATCTGAAAACCCAGTCACACCAAGGTGTCCATTGGTTGAGGATCTTCTCATGCGGCCACGGACCTTGTAATTGCTCATTAAGTGGCTTCCCGAACCCACATAATGTGAGTGAATATTTGTAGCTGTACTTGATGTGCCTAAGCAGATATTTGAAGATACATCTGCTGTGTTGAAGAGGTCAGAAAATAGCAGCGAGTTTCCTGAGTTAGTATCTAAAATATCAGGAGGGTCAAAATTTGCTGAGTAAGAGTCAAATGAACTATCGAAAGTGAGGCTTATAAGATCAGAGTCAACTTGTATACTATCACTGGTTGGGCTACTAAAATTGCCAACGGAGTCTTTAGAGCGAACACTCATGAAATAAGTCTGTCCACTGGTCAAAGTTAAAGACGTGGCCTCAATGGTAAGTGAATTAATATTGCCTATTGAAGTCCATGCCACGATGCTATCATCGCCAGAAGAGGTCCCTATGGCATACTCAAAGTCAATAATTGTATGATCGTTGTCCGTCGCCTTTACAAAGGCAGCATTGAAATGACTTTTTGAAATTTCAGTTGCAGTGACAGAAATTGGAGCCAGTGGAGCCGTGTCATTATCTAAAACATTAAGGGTGAGTTGGAGAGAGTTTAAAAATAAATCCCCTTGGTAAATCAATAGAGAACTCTCATTAGATTCAACTTTGTTATCATCGGTAGGAGTTATTCTGCTAGTAACTGAAGTATCCCCTTGGGAGATTGTTAGGGTTCCTGAAGTTACTGAAAAGTTGGACTCAGGAGAAGAAATGGACCAGCTTAAAGTGCCTGAGCTTGGAGCCGGCTCACTGAATAAAATAACTATATCTACACTAATGCCCTCAGTGAGATTAATTGCTGAGTGGGATGATGATAAAGAGATTTTATTATTTCCGAACTCACCACCAATATCATCACCAGAGCTGCCTGTAATTGAATTATCGCAACCAGAAAAAATAACTGAAAAAAGGCAAGTTAAAGCCCACCAGAAACGTAATTTCATACAACTTCTTTCTGCAAACGTGCAACATCCCTGATGTTTATTTTATCACGTGGCTTTTTAATGCCAAACTCATCGTTTTTTAGGTATCAAACTGAAACAAAAAATAGTCGTACTGAAAAAAATCGTACCGAGTGCCCTTTTTGGGGCTCTCCGTTTTTGCGGTGGGTGCTGCAAAAAGCGTCATTTTTCATGATTATTGAAATTGAAAACTAACGCCCCTCCTGGTTGTTTTTTCCTGAAAGTCCTCGCATCCAGCTCGTCCCCCTTCGGGGCGAGCTTTCAGGAAACCAAAGAGTCTGTTTTTCTATAGGCCTCGCGGCCAGGAAGGCCGTGAGAAAGGCCCTGTCAGGATGCAAAACAGCGATCTATCCGGATCAGCCTTTGTAAATAAGAAGCTGTCCAACCCTTGAAACCTTGAGGCTATGCGCCCTTTTTCGTCATCTCTCTGT
>JAUILT010000020.1 GCA_030432925.1 Bdellovibrionia bacterium
CCGGGGAAGTCTCCCCACCACCGGTGAGGTGGTTGCAGAAAAAATCAATACAATCTGAGAAATGCATAAAATCTATACGAATTTGTTGCTAAACAACCGCCTTTAACGCCGAACTTGCTCTATATATAGTCAGAAAAGTTTGAGTTGGAAAACATAGGGTAATGGATCCAGAAAAGTGATCGCTAATCAGACTAATGACTCCGGCAATGCTGACCTGGTAGGGGCCGGATCCTTCTTTGACAAAGGGTTTCAGGGGTTGGATTTCAGTCTCGGCTTGAACAGCTAGCGTATTCTTTGTAGCCGAGAGGAAGGGGTTGATAAACTCCACATCAATTTTTCCTTTGGCTCTGAGGCCAGCTTTTCTTTTGGCTTCATTGAGTGAGCTGACAGGAGAAAAAATTTGCTCCAGACCGCGGTTTTTTATGTCTTCAATCAGTGAAGCATTTAAACCTATTGAAAATAGATGTTTGTTATCATTTTTTAGCATTTGCTTGAAGAGCACAAAGGGTTGGAAGGCGTTGGGTGAAATTTCTTGAGTCTTCCCAAAGTTAAAAATATGAACAGTGACAGGCTCGAGAGCCCAGTTTTTAGAGAGGCTTTTGAAGTCTTCGATAGTATCAGTGCCTACCTTCATTGGGCAGTGAATGACGTTGACGTTATCTTGTTTTTCAGTGGTGTAGCTTCCCATACCCAACTCCTTAGTTTTCTTGTCGAAATAAAATCAAGAAAACTAGAGTTAAGTTTTGGCAAAAACTCTAAATTGTTACAACTTGAGTCGCAGGTGTTTTGGATAGAGGCAGAAGCGCAGGGATCGAGATGCAAGTATATTTTTCAATATGAGACAGAGTTATTCATGGCGGAGTGGATAATATTTTCTACAGGAGTCATGTCATTGCGATATATCATGAGTTTTAACCTGAGCCGGTATAACAAAGACTACGAGACTCAAAATTCAAATCAGATTGATACAAAGGCTTGTGGAGGGGTTATGTATAAAATGTTTATTATTGTTTTAACGGCAATATCTTTTACGGCACTGGCTGTTCCAGAACATCAAGCTCTTGATTTTGTTAAAAATCTGATTCGAGAAAACGATGTCCATGGAAAGCCCTTTTTTCAACATGGGGTCTTTACAAGCTCTCATGGAGGAGCCGGTTTCCAAATTGGCTATACTAAGTTTGGAGCCGAAACGGGCGTAAAAGGTTCAATTGTTTTGGCTCCAGGGCGAACAGAATCTTCGATGAAGTATATCGAGGCCGCCTATGACCTTGTACAGTTAGGTTACTCTCCTATTTATGCTATAGATCACCGTGGTCAGGGATTTTCTGATCGAATGCTTTCGAACCCTCACAAGGGTCATGTGGAAAAATTTGATGATTATGTGGATGATTTCACGCAATTTGTAACCCATGTGGTTTTTTCAGATATTCATGTAGATAAAGATAATCTTTATTTAGTTTCTAATTCCATGGGTGGAGCTATTACCGTCAGATATTTTCAGCAGGTGCAAGAGGGCAACCCATTCAAGGCAGCCTTTCACTCAGGCCCTATGTTTGAAATTGAATTTCAAGACGGACTCACCGAAGGTAAAGCTCGGCGTCTGGGTTGGTTTTTATGTGTTACAGGCCTTGTTATTCAGGGGCGCTCTTGTGATGGTTATGCGACGCCCTCTCTTGACGGAAAGCCTGGTTGGGAGGATTACGATGCCAGTCAACGGTCTATAGATCCCAATCATCCAAGCCCTCAAAATATGACCCATAGTGTGGCCCGCTATAAAATCAGAGATTTTTTGTGGAATGAAGTTTATCCATTTATTCCTCTTGGGGGACCAACAGTTCGTTGGGTCTGGCAGGCAACGAAAACCAATCAAGTAATGAGAGTTAAAAAGGAACTAAAAAAAATCACTCTTCCAATGTTAATTATGACGGGAGAGTGGGATATTCGCGCGGACAACCCAAGGCATGCATGGTACTGTAGGCAACTCAAGCGTATGGGAAAAACCTGTGAATACATTGAAGTACCAGGGGCCTATCACGAGTTATTGATTGAATCTGATCAATACAGAACTCCCGTTATGCAGAAAATGGTCGAATTTTTTGATCGTTTTAGACATATATAATCACGATGAACTGGATGAGTCAGTTTTTACCCCAGCGTAGGATTTTGGGTAGAGAGTAGTAAAGAGCATTATGGTAGATCCAGCGTGGGAGTAGGCGCCTTAACACATAAAAGAATCGAGCGTCGACCGTCCCTGCCACCCTGAGGGGAGGGTTCTTTTGTCGAATCACTCTTAATACTTTTTTTGCCACACGTTCAGGTCCATCAGGAGAGAGCTTCATGATTCTCTCAATAAAGGGTATCATAGAGCTGTAGTGAGGGTAATAAGGGTCACTTTTATCCTCCTTGGCCCTGCGGCTCTCTCGGGTGAGTTTGACGTTGTGGTATGAGTTTGAGTTGATAAACCCTGGTTGAATTAGGGTGACCTTAATGTTCCATGGCCGAACCTCGTACCACAAAGCTTCAGAAGCACCTTCAAGGGCAAATTTGGATGCGCTGTAAACCGACATTGTGGGCATGGCCATCATTCCGCCAACAGAAGAGATATTAATAATTTTTCCAGAGCGTTTTCTTCGCATGGTTGGGAGTGCCCTTCGAATCAAAGCCATGGGCGCCCTGAAATTTGTATCCATTTGCTTAAAGCGTTCAATTTCGCCAACATGCTCTACAACAGCTCTTAGCATATAACCGGCATTGTTAATGAGAATATCAATGCCATCGAGTTTATCCTCAGCCTCTTTAAACAGGGTATCTCTTTCAGTCTTAACAAGGACATCAAGAGGGCGCAGCCACAAATGCTCGGATTCTGCAAGGCCCTCCTCTTTAAAGCGGTGAAGTGACTCAGGTCTAGCCGTGGCAATAATATGGAAGCTATTATCTTTTAATAATAATTTGAGAATAGAAAGACCAAGCCCTCGACTGGCACCGGTAATCAGAACAACTTGTTTTTGATCACGATGATTCATCAGGTAAACAGAGGCAGTTATCTCCGCTCCTCACAGAGTCGTATTTGCAGAATGTATGCACACGACCTTTTTGGTTTTCATCTCGTTACAGTATCAAGCTCATTGATAATGTCAATCAGTCCTTGATCAAAGCCAACTCGATTGTCTCAGTCAAAACAAAATAGTGCGCGGATCGATTCAAAAGCTGGAAAACTCAATGGCTTTGGGTATAAACTATTCGAAATTGGCTTTTGTAGAGACGTTAACATCCTGTGAACATGAGATATGTTAAGAGAAAACACCATAAATAATAAAATATGTGTTCTTCCTTTTTCACATATTTTTGTTTCACCTCAGGGTAAATATAAACCCTGTTGTCGTTTTGACTTCAAGGATGACTTGCCGAGTTTTAAAAATATTCAAGAGGCTTTTAATAGTGAAATTTGGAAGAGCCTTCGCAAGCAGATGCTCTCTGGGAAAAAGGTTGAGGCCTGTAAAAGATGTCATGCTGAAGAGGCTTCGGGCAAACTGAGCTTACGGCAGCAATACAATAGGCATCCAGAGTTAGGAGAGAGTAAAGTTTCTTATGATAACCCTAAAATGATATGGCTTGAAATGCCCTTTTCAAATCGTTGTAATTTGGCCTGCTCGATTTGTAGCTCAAGGTTTAGTACAAGGTGGATTCAAGATGAAATGACCCTCTACGGAAAAAAATTTTCCACAGTAGATGTCTTTGATTTCCCAATAGAAAGCTTAAGCCCTTTAATTAATGAACTTGTTCACATTAAATTTACAGGGGGAGAGCCGCTTTTGGATCGTAAAAACAAGCAGGTTTTAAAACTAATTAGTCAAACAGGAAATTGTAAGAATATTTTTTTAAATTACTGTACAAACCTTACTATTTTTCCTGATGACGAAACTATAAGTATATGGAAAAATCTTAAGGGGATTGAGATAACCTTAAGTTTAGACAGTGTTTTGCCGGATGAAATTTATTATTTAAGGTATCCATCCAATGGAGAGGCGGTTCTTGAAAATACAAAAAAGTTTTTTGCTCTTTTCAATGAGATTCCTCAATTACGTCTGATATTGCGCTCAACAGTTTCTGCATATAATATCTACTCAATGCCAGAGACATTAAGCTACTGGTCTCAATTAAAGAAAGAGTATGCTCAATTTGAACACTCTATTTTTGAAAGCCCTGCCCACTTGGACTATCCAAGAGAAATAGATGTGTCTGTTCTAAGCCTAACGCAAAAAAATACTGTATCAAAAAAATTTTACAGTTCGCAAGACCAACTTCCTAAGAAGTTAAGGCATTTTCTCAGTTATTTAGAAAATTATATGTATTCAAAAAATGATTCTCAAATAACAAAGAGATTCATTGAGTTCACTGAAAAGCACGACCAATTAAGAAACTTAAGCGCCAAAAGTATTTTCCCCCATCTTGCTTATGCCGATCTGGTTTGAATTTTTTATTTAATTTTTTTCAATGCGAATGATATTTGCAATCTCTTCTGCGACAAAAGATGAAAACAAAGAGTTTGGGTGAGTGTAATCTTGTTTATTTAAGCGCCAGTTTAAAATTTCTGTAGATTTTTGCAGATCTAAAAAATCACTGACTTGGTCCGTATTAAATGATTCAAGAACAATTTTCCGGATTTTTTTTGCTCTCAATAGATCAGATTTTTTTACAGGACGTAAATAGGGAATTAAAACAACGTGAATTCTGAAGTTTTTTGATTGACTCAGGTTAGAGATTTTTTGCATTGATTTATGAACCTTACTCCAGTCAAAGTTATAATCAAAGGGTCTCCAGTTGAGATAAGAAAATAGCAACCTTTGAAAAATCTGACTTTGAGAGAGTGGACTGTTATTGAGGTACTTTCCAAGTTTTCCGGCATTAAAAGCTGCGAATTGACCGTCACGCATTCGAATAAAAATAGGTGAAGAGGAAAAATCATTCATGCAGAATTGTAAAATAACAAGATCAGGTTTGTATTTTAATCCATAAGTTTCTAGATAAAGGGCCTCTTGCTGCGTGTCCCAGCCTCCAACACCGGCATTAAAAAAGCTCAGTGAGACTCCAGGGTTTTTATTTTTTAATGCTGATATGATGGGTTGAGAGAACTCTCTAGACTGCATAATTGAGTCTCCAAGCAACATCACTCGATAGTTTGTATTTAAATTTTTGTTATTGTCTCTGGGAATGGCTTGCTTTGAAATGTATCCAAGTTTTTCATTATAAATATAAGTGCTGTTGTAGGCATTTGATAGCTCTTGAGTTTCTTGAGAGCTAGGTCGCGCCCAGTGATCCCAGAAGACCTGTGGATTCTTATAGTTTATTTTGAAGGGGAGTAGAAGGTAAAGAAGAAACTCTGCAATGAGAGTCATTGAAACAATACTAAAAGTTATTAGGAGGAGCTTAGCTAGAATGCTTTTTGCCATCATTATATGTTCACCCATTAAATCAGTACCTTACGCATATTGATTTGCAGCCCTCAATGTGGCCCTTTGGGCACATCTCAGCCTGTTGGTTTAAAAATATTTTTAACTCTGTCTTCAACTCAATCCCAAAAATCCGGAAAATTCAAATTGGATGGGTATAAAAAAGTGCTTAGAGGAAAAATTAAATTCGATACAATGTGCTTGATGCGTTCCAAGGTAAGGGTGGCTAGCGAGAGGTTTTTTTCTTTGAGAGAGCGTGATAATCTACTGCGCATGGTGAATCAGCTATTGGAAAAAGCGCAGCGATTGGTCGATGTGGCCTTTGATTATCTCCCTCGGCAAACGGTAGACTTTAAGAGTCGAGAAAAAGTAAGAGTTATTTCTCACCGAGGGCGAGGAAGCTGGACACTGTTGGGTTGTGCAGAAAATACGCTTCCATCCTTTGAAAAGGCCATTGAGTGTGGAGTCTGGGGTATTGAGTGTGATTTACGCTGGACGTTAGATGATGTTCCAATCATTTTGCATGATTCAAATACAAATTTTGTATTTGGCAGGTCTTTAGAGGTGGCGACAAAACCCTTTAAAGAGTTAAGGGAATCTGTGCCGCAGGTCCCTCGGTTGGAAGAGGTGCTGGATGTATTGAAGGGCCGTGCTCACTTAATGTTGGAAATTAAAGAGCCAATAAAAGGGGGGCAAATGGGCTTATTGAGAGAGTGCTTCAGAGGCTGGACCCCCAAAGAAGAGTTTCACTTGATGAGCTTGAGCCCTAAGATATTAAATCAAATTGAGGGTTTTCCCTCTGAGGCCTTGGTGTCTATTGCAGAACTGAGGACAAGGGCTATTATCTCAGAAACCCTTGAAAAATCCTGGGGGGGTTATACAGGTCACTATCTTTTGACGACCAACTCTATGTTGGGGATGTGTCAGAAGCGGGGTGTCTTGTGTGGGACGGGGTTTGTGAACTCGAAGAATGTTTTATTGCGTGAAGTGTCTCGGGGGGTTCATTGGATTTTCACAGATAATACTGATAGGATCATGGGAATTCTTTCCTCCAAACTCGAGTAAATATTTCAATAAAAACTTTTAGCTATGGGCAAGTGTATGAGTCCATTATTGTCGGGTTATAAAAAATGAGGAGATATCATGTGTAAAAAAATATTGATTATTTGTAGCGTCATATTTTCTGTATCTGCGTTTGCGGGTAAGCAGTATGCGGCTCCCTTTTGGTTGGGTGAATACCCGACGGGATATGAGTTAACTGCGAATATCTCTTTAAAGGGCAAAGCGTTTCCAAACAACATGCTGACTGACACAGTGATGTGTGAAATGTCCAAAGGGCAGGTCATTCACCCATGGGCGCAAAAAACCAACTTTTCTTATGTGGCTGTTTCAGAAATTACAGTCTATCAAATCCTTAAAGATGTTTCTGAGTTTGAAGCCTCCTTTAAGGCCGGTGACATTGTAGAAGAGTTGACGTACCTTTCTGAAGGCTTTTGTTTGTATAGGAAGCAAGGGCTTATGAATACCGTGGATATGAGCTGTTTTGGAGAGGGCGATGCCCGTGTTAAAGTCATTGAAAAAGGCAATATCAACCAAGAGGTGTGGTTTCAAGCGACTTGTAAGAGTGGAGAAAAGGCTTGGGTGAGCACGGAAGCTTTTGAAAAGCAGGCTGCCGGTTCTTTTAAAGAGGCCCAAGTCACGGGGTACGGAGAGGTTTACGAGCCCTAATTGGCGAAACTATACTGATCTGGAAAATTCGAACCAAACCGGTATATGTATGGCACAATTCATAGCAGTGACATTTACACCTCGCCCCGAGGAGAAAACACAAAGAGAGCCCTTCTCGCTGCGGTGGCGCTTGAGAGATCACTCATTGGCAGGCCGGTTTGCTAAAGTCCTTAAGGCTGCTTGTGATTTTGAAAGCGAAACAGGCTACATGTACAAGCGTGAACGCTTTTATAACTTCCCTAGGGGTTATTTTACGAGAGATCGAGTGATCTCTCTCTTGCAAGAGCATATTGCAACAATCAACGAGGCTTATCCGGGCCTCGTTGATTATCCGGTTTATCGGCAGATGGGGCAAGAGGATATGAATCGCTTGCATACTTACTTTGAAAGGTTTCGAGGCCCTTTATTGGACCCATCTCCGTATTACAAAGAGGGATCGCCAGAAGTGAAGTACGCATTTGATGAGGTCAATTTACTGATTCATCGTTTTGAAGATTGTGAGTTTGCAGATAATGAGAAGCCAAAGGGAAACCCTCGATTTGTTGCTGCCTTTGGTCTGGATAATAAAATTAAGCGTTATCCTTTGGAGGATAAAGATTACGAATTGTTTGATCTTGATGAGCCCTATGGGTGCCTACGCTTGAACTACTGTGAGGTGGGGAAGCACCTGATGGACGTATTCAATGACCGGGATCATGAGATTGGAGATGAAGCCATTAAGCCGTTGAGATATTACTCTGCGGACTTCTTTGTGGACTTTAATCCCAAGGCAAATAAAGCAGCATCGGAGAATTATTTAAAAGCTCTTTATCAATGGTGGGATGAGAATGAGGAGAAGCTGGAAGGCTTGGGGTTTCATAAGCATGATCCCAAAAATGCTGTGGGAAATATCAAATTAGCAGACTTAGAGAGCAAAATGTCTCATGAACAAATTGTCGAAGAAATAAGCCTCCGTCAGTGGATTGGTAAGGTGGAGGTTCTTTGAGACCGCTTCTAGTTAAGGGGCTGCGGAGTCCAAGGCTTTATTACAGTCCCTGAAATCTCGCCCAGCCTGAAGACAGATGGCAAACCCTAAATTCTCAGAACCCAAAGAGTGATCGCATTTCGCACGGCCGTAACCTTGGGCGATGCAAATGCTATAGCCAATGCTGTCTGCGGAGTGGCTGAGAGTGTCGTCACAGTCATTTTTTTCTTTTCCAGCAGCCATACAAATGCCGTATCCCAAATGATTTTTTGAATAGGCCAGGACATCGTCGCAATCTCTTAAAGTTCTTCCGGCAGCCATACAAAAGCCAAACCCCACTTGCTGGCTAGATCTGTCGAGTGCCTGCTTACATTCGCGCAGATCGTTTCCAGAGGAAAGGCAAAGGGCATACCCCATTTGTCCACTAGTTGCAGATAGAATGGGGTCACAGTCTTTTTCAGTGCGCCCTGATGCTAGGCAAATTCCATAGGCCATGTGACTGGCTTCACCCTTTAACTTTTGGCACAGTCGGTCTTCGTGGCCAGCCTCAAGACAAAGAGCATATCCAAGTAAAGGAGAGGGTGCCGGGCTCACCAGAAATAACATGTCTGCATAGGTGACAATTTTTCCGCTTTTTAAGTTCTCTACAAAACGAAGAGTGGCCTGCCCTGTCGGCTCACGGGTTTTTGTCGTTGAGTCTATCAGGCCAAAAGGGTTTTTGTTGTTATCGTCTTTTGGGTGACAGGCCGTGAGACCTAGGCTTAGACCCAGGAGGGCTTGTAAGAATAGGTGTGTTGCTTTTGGCATATCTCTTCTCCTCATAAAGTAAAGAAAAAGCAGATATCGTGCCCTTGAAGGCCAACAGGTTGGATCTTAGGAGGCCTATCAGGCTTTATAAAGCTAAAGTGACAATTTATGGAAACAGCCTGTTGAGAACTAAAGCACTTTTTGCGACTAAAGATTCTCTAGAGCCCAGGGTATTTTTTCATTAGGGGAGAGGTTCAGAGGAGCGTCGGAAATAATTTTTTTTAAGAGAGGCTTCAGCCCACGGTTATTTGCCAGTTGGATGGAAAGGCCTGGCCGGGCATTCATCTCTAAAAGCAAAGGTCCCCTTGATTTATCAATGACAATGTCTACACCCAGATAACCGATACGGGCGAGCAGTGACGCCTTAGCCGATAGGCTCAGAACTGTGGACCAGTTTTCAATCTGAAAGCCTTTTAGTTTGAGGCGAGTGTCTGGATGATTTGTGACCTCTCTGTCAAATTGTATAGAGTGAAATATTAAGCCAGTTTTCAGATCGAGGCCACAACCAACAGCACCGAGATGAAGGTTACCCTTTCCTCCTGAAACATTTGTTGGAATTCGTAGCATGGCCATAATGGGAAAACCTTGAAAAACAATAATGCGAATGTCTGGCACTCCCAGTGGGGAAATACTGCTGATATTAGGGCTGTTAATAATAAGTTCCTGAATAATGGCTTCGTCAGCTTGATTATCTAAGGAGTATAATCCACTTAAAATTCCAGAGATATAATGTCGAAACCTGTACTCAGTCATATCCTCTTTAGAGGTAATGAAGAGGGGGGAGCCCCCATGTTCAACAACGGCTTTGACAATGAGAATTCCCCCTCCCTGAGAACCACGTCCAGGCTTAACGACAAATCCATTTTTGAACTCTCTGAGTTGGGTTATGGCGCCTCGGACTTCTCCGTGGAAACGGATATGTAGTAATGTATTGGGGGTGGGAATATTATTGGCCAGTGCCAACTGAGAGGTTTTCACCTTGTTGTCGACAAGTGGAAAATCACGACGGTGGTTGTGGGGTAGAATCAGATTTCTGATTCTAAAATTATTGCCCAGGATATCATTGATCGTAGAAAATTTCATATTACCTATTGATATAAAGATCTTTGAAGCGAAAGAATTCTGTCAACCTGAAGCCAGAGTAGGTGCCGATAAAGATATTGAGACCAATAGTTATCATTAGAAGTTCAGGATGATTAAAAACAGCCAGGCCCAGTGCTTCAATGGAAAATATCAAAAAACTGCAGATCGCCACAGTGACGGTTCCTAAAAAAGCTTTCGTTGTGTTTTTAATACCTTCCTCCTGTAGTTTGATGACAAATCTTTCTGTGAAAATTGTGATGATAACAATTGGGAAGGCACTAATGACCGAGGCAGCCATTTCTACGAGGCCTAGCTGTTCTGAAATCAGCGCCACCACAATATAAATGATGACGACAAAAGTCAGTACTATTGAAAGTCTCGGAACGGCCAGCAAGTAGAGGCGGTTCAAAGAGTAGTGAAGAGCAACTCCAAATAAACCCACAATTGTGGCCAGGATGAACCCAACAAGTAGGGAGGTTTCCAAAAAGAAAAGGCTCAAAAGAATAGGGGTAAAGACTCCAAAGGTAGTGATGCCCACAATATTCCGGAAAAAACAAAGGACAAGAGTGCCAATAGGTATCAGGAGGAGTGTGTAAAACACTTTTTGCAAAGGGAGTGGAAGTGTATAAAGGGAGATCACCGGCAAGACGTTGTTTTGGTTGACGATGTTTTCCACAGCTTCTCTGGAATCATAAAAGACCGTTTGATTGGGACGAACTGTGATTTTATAAACATCTCTGGAGGCCAGAAGGGTCAGGTTTTGATCAATGTCTCGTTGTATGAGGAGAAAGTTATCGGGAGGACTATCCAAATCTTTAAATTCGGAGGAAAAAAGTTTCCAGGAGCCATTGATATAAACTTCATTGAGAAAGGCTCTAATGTGACGGACGTCTTTTTTATTGGATGTGTCAGTAATAAATGTGCCAAACGAAATCCGAGATGGAATCTTATTGAGGCGCAAAAGTGCTGTAAAAAGTCGGGCCTGGTCCAGAGAGTTTCCACTGAAAAGCCTGACAACATCTGAAAAGTTGGAGTCTCCCGGGGTGAGGACGAATTCATCAGTAATGAAGTAGCTAATTTTATTGATCTTATCTTTGATGCTCTCTCTTGGGCTCACTAGAGACTCGTTGAGCTTACTTAGGTCTTCAAACCCCTGTTCATCAACCCATGAAATATCCAAGTAGGCCTTTCGTTCGCTTTTAGACAATTTATCTTTCTGTGTTTTCCTGGCATCTGTCCGTGTGATTATTGCTGCAGCTTTGATATCTCCGTTAATAATGACATTTTCTTTGGATATAGCTAAGTACTTGTCCTTTTTTCGGTAGACGGATGTCAGTTCTGGGTTTGGAGATATTTTATATGATTTCACTGTCTGATAATCAGCACTCGGTGGAACTGGCAGGAACAGCTCATCTTGTAAGCTATTTTTCAATCGTTTCACTGCAGATTTTTTGATCTGAACTTCATAATTCCATGTATCTGTAGATTTGAGAGGGAGAAATGGCATGTCTAAAACAAAAACTTTGTAGGTCACTATAACTATTGGTGTGATCACAAAAAATACACCCAAGTAGAGGGCTCGCATATTCACTGTTTACCTCCTAATACTCTGGACTGGGAGACATCCACAATATAGTCACCAATCAGAAGGTTGCGACCTACAAGAAACTTATGCCGAAGGTTTGATCTGTCATTCAGGTTGACATTGGTTTCAATGGATCGGTCACCAAATAAGACATTCAACCGGATCACATAGCGGTTTCCGGAGATGCCGCTGGTGCCTTTGACCTTTGATTTTTTTATAACTTTTTTTAGAAGCGTGTGTTTGTTTCCAGAGAAGTCTTTTGTGGTGAATTCCACATAAGATTCACCTTGTATCTGCTTTTCTTTGATATTTTCAGCGTGCATGGAGTTGGTTTGAGCCCCAGTGTCCACTCTTGCCTTGAACCTAACTTTTGGATTGTCGAGTTCAATCCACTCCACTCTGCCAACAATCAATTTTTCAAACTTTTTTCCTTTGAGTTGGATGTTCTTTTTTCGAACTTTTCGGGAAAGCAGCGAGAGCTCTCGAATTTCAGGCAGAATTTCACTTCGAAACCTTAAATAAATACGGTTGCTGATTTCATTGTAAAAACTCTCTGAAAACTCTCTTTCGGCCGGGGGAGTGTCGTTGGACGGCTTCTCGTTGGCGACGGAGGTGTTGAAAACCAGTATTGTGCTAATCAGGATACAGAGGAGGGGGGTGGTGAGTGTCATAAGTTCTCTATTTTTGTCAGATTATAGAAATATTCAAGAGTTATACCGATCTACTTTGAACTTTCCGAAAAATTTAAACTGGATCGATATGTGCCTCTGAGCTCTAGGGGTGCACAAACTATTAGCATTGAAACATAAGGTTGAGTTCACCCTTTTAAAGTCCGGGCCTTTGTTTTGGAAGGTATAAGAATAGCTTTTTGCATTATAACTCAGAGCGAATAAAAAAGTGGATTGTATTCCTTCAAACCCCCCTAACTTTGGTCTTGAATAAATTCTAACCTGCTTTTGAAAATAAACAGACTTTCTTTGTCCCTGAATTTGACAGCTCTCAAAATTAAAAGAGACGATTGTTTATCAAAAAACGGACTTTTTTTGGGGGGAAAAATGGATTTTAAAAAAGTGCTCCTTGTTATGGGGGCTATGCTTTTCGCAGCTCAATCCAATGCAAAAAAAATAGAGACAGTCGAATATGTACCAAATGAGCTTATTGTTAAGTTCAAGGAAGGTTCATTTCAGACAATGAGTGTTCTGAGTAGTATGCAGGCGCAGCCAGTAAAAACATTCCGAGCGAGTGGTGCCATGTTGGTGAGGTTGCCTAAAGTAATGGATGCCAAACAAGTGCTGCAGACAATGGTCATGAGTTCTGAAATTGAATATGTGGAACTCAATCAGGTGTATCATTTGAATGCAATTCCCAACGATCCTGATTTCGATCAGCTTTACGGGCTGAACAATGAGGGAAAAACGGGGGGATCCGATGATGCCGATATTGATGCTCCAGAAGCCTGGGAAGTGACAAAGGGCTCTCGTGATATTTTGGTGGGAGTGATCGATACAGGTGTTGATTACACTCACCCTGATCTTGTTGATAATATATGGACAAATCCTGGTGAAACAGGTGTGGATGCTGATGGCAACGACAAAAGTACTAACGGAATTGACGATGATGGTAATGGCTATGTCGATGACTTTCGTGGTTGGGACTTTTTTAATAACGACAATGACCCCATGGATGGTCATAGCCATGGAACACATGTTTCTGGAACCATTGGTGCTGTTGGAAACAATGGCATTGGGGTGGCCGGTGTGAATTGGGAGGTATCCATTGTTGGTCTAAAGATTTTTAGCGATTCAGGAAGAACCACTGCTGATGCCATTGTGAGCGCCATTGAGTATGGGACGACACTCGGAATTAACCTGTCCAATAACAGTTGGGGCGGTGGTGGATTTAGTCAGGCCATCAAAGCTGCCATTTCTGAGGCGAATGATGCCGGCATCTTTTTTATTGCAGCTGCTGGTAACTCTAGAAACAACAATGATGCTCGAGCCTATTATCCTGCCAACTACGAGCTAGATAACATTATTACTGTGGCAGCTACAGATCACAATGATCGATTGGCAAATTTTTCTAGTTATGGCTCTAAAACTGTGGAAGTTGCAGCCCCTGGTGTGAATATTTACTCCACAATTCCTGGCGGCAGATATGGGAGTATGAGTGGAACATCCATGGCTACCCCTCACGTAACGGGTTTGGTAGCCTTGGTGATGTCTAAGTACCCTGATGTGGGCATGACGGCCATTCGTGATCGTATAGTGAATACGGGAGACAGAGTTCCTGCTCTTTCCAATAAAGTTATTTCTGGTGCAAGAATCAATGCACTGAACTCACTGGAGGATGATACAACTCCTCCAAATGCTCCTTTAAACCTGGCTATTGATAGCTCTGGAATTCGTTCAGTGGGTCTTTCTTGGGATATTGCTGGAGACGATGGCAACGCCGGGCGTGCTGCCAGTTATCAGGTGCGTGTATCCAACCGACCCATGACCGATGAGAGCTTTGGTGAAGCCACTGTTGTTTCCATGAATATGGAGCAGAAATCTGAGAATAGAATGGCTGGAGTGATTTCTGGACTGCCTTTGAATTATCAGGGATATGTAGCTGTTAGAGCTGTTGATAATATTGGTAATATTGGGCCTGTTTCAGAATCTTTACCCATTCGAACACAAGACGTTCAAATTCTGTTTGAAAATATGGGTGATAACCTGGATGGCTTTACCGCTGACGAGCCTTGGGGTGTGATGCAGATGGGTGAAAACTCTGTGCTGACAGACTCTCCCGATGGTCGTTACTCTAATGGTGCAGACACATCTCTGACCTCAGGTGCTTTCAATAATGTGGGAGGTCACTTTGCAATCGCTTTTGATCACTCCCATGAGTTGGAGAATGGCTATGACTATGGGAATCTTGAGATTTCTTTGGATGGCGGTGAGTGGAAACCAATGAAACGCTACACCAATAACCAAGATATGGTTTCTGTCTTCTATGATTTGACGGATCATGTCTCTGGGTCTCAGTCCTTTCAAGTCCGTTTCCGACTGACGTCTGATAATTCTTCTCAAAGAGAGGGTTGGGTGATTGATAATATTTCTATTCTTCACTCTTCAGAGTCTTTTAGGTAACTCTGTATAAGTATTTGCTAGAATCAAGAAGGGCTGACCACATTGAGTCAGCCTTTTTTATAGGTATAGATCATTGGTCTTTGAGGAGGCACACAGTGAAAAAATCTGTATTGGGGCGCTCTGCAAAGCTTTTGGGTATGGCCTCTCGTTTGGCGACCAGCGAATTGGGGCACAATATAAGAAGGTCCATTAAAAGTAAGGTGGAGGACATTGCTCCTGATTTGCTAGCAACCCGTTTGAGGCAGGCTCAGGTTTTGACAGAAAACCTCTCTCAGCTTAAGGGAGCCGCTATGAAGGCAGGGCAGCTTTTAAGTATTGACTCCAGTGATATTCTTCCAGAGCAAGTCACGGAAGTTCTCTCTCAGCTGCAAAATTCTGCGGAGCCCATCGACTTTTCGATGATCGACAATCTTCTCAAAACAGAGCTTCCTACTGAAAGCTATTGGAGCCTCCAGGACTTGGATACTCAAGCTTATGCAGCTGCGTCCATTGGGCAGGTTCACAGGGCTCACTTTAAAGGGCAAGATATTGTTTTGAAAGTTCAGTATCCTGGTGTTGCAGACGCGATTGATTCAGATTTAAAAATTCTCAAAAAAGTGGCGCAGGCTATGGTGGCCGTGGGAGGACGAAAAATTCCTCTGGACGAAACTTTTGAGGAGCTTTCGGTGATTCTTCATCAGGAAGCAGACTATCATCGGGAAATGGAAAACATGATTCGATTTTATCAGCTACTTTCAGGGAGTGACAAGTATGTGGTTCCAGAGCCCATTCCTGAGCTATGTAGTAAGCACATTCTTGCTATGAGTTATGTTGAAGGGCAAGACCTTAAGGGGTGGATAGCCACTGGGCCCTCTACTGAAAACAAAGTTCGTGTGGGCAAAATGGTTTTGGACCTTTATTGTCGGGAATTTTTTGATTGGGGAATCGTTCAAACCGACCCCAACTATGGTAACTTCATGATTCAGAAAGACCCTCTTCGGTTGGTTCTGCTAGATTTTGGAGCCACGATCACTTACGACAACGAGTTCAGGGCTTCTTATGTAAGGCTTTTAAAGGAGTTTGCCTCTTATGACCGTAGGCGTATGTTAGAGGCGGCACTGGCATTTGGCTTGTTAGATGAGCGAGAAAGCGATGAAACTCAATCTTTATTTGTAGAGTTTTTAAAAAGTGCTGTGGAGCCATTTTTGCCCCATTTGCAACCATTTCGCTTTCATGATCCCGGGTATTCGGCAAAGGCTCACAAAATAGGAAGAGACTTTACGTCCTCATTAAAGTACTCTCCGCCCCCTCGTCAGTTATTATTTCTTCATAGAAAATTGGGCGGAATTTTTAACATGCTTCGTAAAATGCAAGTGGAACTCGATCTCACCCCTTATTGGCAAAAAATGGTGGGAGAGGAGTTCCTTAAGTCCACTGGTGATCGGCTCACAGGTGAGTGAAAAGTATTTCTTTAATAATGTCTTACCCCTAATTTTCTCTCTCAAATCGGATCAGTATAATTATTTGGTGCCCAGCTTCTTGATTTGAAATTTGAGGTCTTTTTTGGATTTGATCCAGGGATCTTTTGGGCTGGAGTTTGGGGTGCAATGACTGGGCTGTATTTTGAACGCTGGAACTCTCACAATGTCAAAGCCCTGTCCGGATTCAAACATCATCTTGAGTTCGCCACCACTGCAGGGGCTTTTGCAGGTCCAGTGCAGAGGGCGTTTTTCTCCCACCTTGCAATCGCGAATATATTGGCCACTGGTTGTTTTGTACTCAAGATGTTTTGAAAAGGGAGCTATGATGACTTTAAGTGAGTGAAATTCCTTGGTTCCACCACTATATTGTAGAGTTATCGCAGGAGCTTTAATTTTTCCCTTAGATTTTTCTTCTGGAGCTTTGGTGTTTTTACCATGGGCGGTGAGGCCAGCCAAGATCAATACGAAAATCCACGTCACGGATATATCCCCCAAAAAACCTTTTAACAGGATGGATTCACTGTTAGGTCTTCTTGAATGGTGTGATTGTAAAATAAGGTTCCCTCAACGAGTTCATCTTTAATGTCTTCAAACGTCTTTGGGTCTGTGGCAGGGCAGCCCCAGGTGTAACCACATCCCATAGTGGGAGCATCAGCGCCGGGTATGTAGCTGGATCTATGATAAATCACTTCTCTAGAGGCTGCCTTGCGAGTGCTTTTCACTGCTCCGTGTAGGATGATAGAGTTGTACTGCCCATCCGAGGGTGGTTGCCCTTGGTTGAAGGTGGCTTTGCCACTGTTGTTGGGGCCACCAGCAAGGAAGAATCCCGTCTGGGTTTTATGGCTTTCTGGGATATCGTCAAAACTGATAGGGATTGCGCAGCCAGTACCGCTTGGGCCACAGCGTATAACATGCTCTGGTGGACAAGCATCAACAGGGCTAGTGGATGAGGCAGAGTTAGAGCCCCCACCATGACCAGCATAGGCCTTTCTCACTTCACCTGTTCTGAGGTTGATATAAAATTGTCGAGGTACCGTCATGGGAAGTGTGTAGTCAGTAACAACAATCCAGTCTCCTTGTATGGGGTCCTGGGTCGTGCCACCACAGGAAACGGAAACACCTTCTTTATGTTTGGTATAAAAGGCTAAAGCTTTTTCCAGAGCAGCTGTTGATTGGCTGAGTTCAGGGTGGTTTGCGAACCGGTCAAAAAGGCGTTTGAACTTCCAGTATTTATTTTTGCCGACGGAACTGATATCACCTCGAAAATAGTCAGTACTGACTTGAGTCACACGACTTCCAAAAAACTTCTGGTAGCTTTTGCGCCCATGGGCAATTTCTGCCATCGTGACATCTGAGAATACAAATAATGTGAGCACAAACACCTTGATCCAATCCATTGTCTCTCTTTCGGACATTTTGAATCAAAAGATGAGGTTTTTTGCATACGCCTAATTTAGAAAACTGAAATTCTGATAGGCAAGCAGGAGAACTCCAAGGGCGATGATGGCGAAGGTGAAAAATTGTTTATTCATTTCTATTCCTTTTTCGCTCACGTTCTACGTATTTTGATTTGATGCATTTGTACCGATCCGGACTCATTAAATCTGCAGATCCATTGCAGATACTCTTTTCCTATCGGAAAGTCTGGTCCAGACTTAATACCAGCGAGGTCAAGAATTGGTAAAAATAACCTTTATGCCGAAGATTGTCTCTTGTGGAGACACCTTTTAAAGTGATATACCAATCAGCGATTTGCGGGTGATTGCGGAGCTGACTTGTGTGGGCTTCGAGGAAAGTCCGGACTCCGTATGGTAGCGCAGTGGGTAACTCCCATCCGTCGTAAGACGAGGACCAGTGGAATAGAGAGAATGTCCAGGGCATTGAGCCTGAAGGTGGGAACGGGAGCCTTCAGGGGAGCTGCTGGAGTGAAAGCAGCCAAACTCTGCGCGGAGCAAGATCAAATAGGAGCACGTTTGAGCACGACCAGTGTGAGGTGTTCGGGTAGGTCGCTGGAAGATTGGGAGTAATCCTTTTCTCAGAGGAATGATCACTCAATCAGGGTGTTCTGCGGTGGAATCCCTGAGGTACAGAATCCGGCTTATAGCAAATCAAAACCGTCTTTGTGGGGCTGCCTTTAGAGGGCGGCCCCCTTTTTTTGCATATAGATCACCACCTCTTTGCCTACGCGACGGGGAAGGGAGTGTTGCCAGCGGGTCCAGTAGGTAAAATCAAAATGTTTTTTAAACCGTTCTCTCAGCTCCCACTCAGAACTCCCATGGGGAGGGCCAAAGCGCTTGTCCATGGCAAAGAAAATACCTAGTACGTGTCCTCCTTCTGCGAGTAGTTTTTTCCATACCTGCACAAGCTCATTACGTCGGGAAGGAGGGACAGCACAGTAGCAAGTATGTTCAAACACAAGATCAAACTGTCCCCAAAGCTCCCGTCGCGGCTGGAAGACATCCATTTTTTCAACCTTGAGGTTTTTCAAGTGGCCATAGCACCTTTTTGTTTCTTCAATGGCGGGCTCACTAATATCAAAGGCCGTCACTAGGTGGCCTTGCCTTGCAAAGAATGCGGCATCATGCCCTTTGCCCGCGCCGAGTACAGCGACCCGGAGTTTGCTCAACTTCAGTTGTGAGCTGATATCTGACAGTGCTTTTGCCGGCTCTCCCAGGTCAAAAGGGGGAGAGGGCTCGGTGTTGTAAATATGAGTCCAGAATGTTTCACCTAAGGCATCGGTGTTATCTGGCAGCCAGGGCTCGAGTACATATTTGCAGCCCTTGATGGTTATAGAGTCGTCATCGAACTCATCGACAAGGTCAAAAAATGCAGCTTGGGCTTTCCGTGATAGGACAAAGGCAATTCCGTTATCGCAATGGCCATGGAACCGATCCCACTCGTCCACAGACAGGGTCTCCGGAAGCAGTGCCTTGGTGACTCCGTAGGGCATTTGAATCAGCCACCGGCCTTGATCGTCAATAGTGACCATTTCGGCTACGTAGGGCTCATCAAAGGCCTCAACCATGGCCCAGACGCCACGACTTTCCACGAGAACTCGGTTTTTGTCATCGCGAACGAGGCTTTCCAGCAGTTCATGTCCATAGGCCTCATCGGTCGTTCGCACTCCTCCCAGCATAAAGCGGCCGTCCTCATCGATCTGAATGAATTTTTGCTGCCCAGGGGTGCTGTAAGGAAACTGAATGTCGTTCACTCGGAATCTGTCGCTTCCTCGGTGTCCCGTTCACCAGGGGAGACTTGCAAGGGGTCTTTGAATTCCACTTTGTTATTTAGAATCTGCAGTTCATCAAAACTCCAGGTTTCGTAGGACTCACCCGTTGCGGCGACTTTATTTAAAACAGCATAACCCTCTACGTTCACTCGGGCAGCTCCGACGGCTGCCGTGGAATCTTCAAAGGAGTAAGAAAACTTCACTTTAACCTGGTTTTTTTTGAGTTTTTCTGTCCAGAACTGGTGGAACTCTAGGTGGGTGGATGTGGGCAGGTTTTCTGCGATGTAATCACCAATGATTTTTTTCATGTCGTTTTGAATCCCTACATGAACAGCTTCGGAGATCCCGCGGGACTCATGCACCAGGGACCAGGTCCAGTTCATGGCAACGACAAACAGGAGAACTCCAAAAAACTTCATAGTGATTTTTCCTCGAAAACAATGTTACAAATGGGCTCAGGGTTTGAGTTCGTTTGTCTTGACCATACGAGAAAGTCAGCCCAGAAGCAAATGAAGCTCGCGCAGTCAAAATTTTCGATGAGTGCCCGGCAGAGGGGAACAATCTTGAGTGAATCCCGAGTGACAGAAAAAGCTCTGCAGCTTTTGCGGACACTGGAATCTCACCGAGGGGTTCTTGAGTTCTACATGAAACATCCGCAAAGACTGTTGTTTTTATTAGATGTTGCTCCCCAATGGGCCTCCCGGAAGATATTAAGCCTTGCGTCAGGAGTGGTAGATCCCCACCTGTTTGCAAAAGGACTGGTTGTTGAGGACTGGAGTCCTACTCAGGTGGGGGTGGCTTTGCCAAATCGTTGGATCCATCGTTGGGGTGGGAAAGCGGAAAATCTTTCTCATGTATTTTCCATGGCTCAGCTCTCTTTGAGGCTGTATTGGGAATGGCAGCAGGGTTTGGATGCCGAACCCATGGAGATTAAGCAGTTCAACTGGGAGAGCTTGCAAAGGGGTGCGGGAGGCCTAAAAGCTCGCTATCGTGTGGAGCCAGAGGCCCGGGATCAGATCCTATTTTTTCTGCAGCGGGATGGTCATATGGAGTTTGACGTAGAAGTGCTTATTCTCGACCATAGAGAGGTAATTATTGGGGTTATCAGGGGCTTCATTGCTCTGAAGGGGCCCAAATACTTGCCGTGAACCTTTGATCGTTATATACCCAGACCAATTTGGGGAAAGCGTAAAAATTTCCGTATTTTAAAAGGGGTACTCCAGATGAGGCACAACCATGCCGCGGCTTGAAAGCTCTATAAGCACCTCCTCCGAGGGGTTTATCAACAATAAGACTCATATGCAGCAACTGGTGGCGGAGTGGCGAGAGCACCTCGCCAGAATTCGGGCCGGTGGGGGCGAAGAGGCTCTGAAAAGGCACAAATCTCGTGGCAAGTTTTCCGCCAGAGAGCGTATTGAAAGGCTGATTGACCCGGGCTCCAGTTTTTTGGAGTTCTCTCAGTTTGCAGCCTTTGGGATGTACAAAGATCAAGCTCCAGCGGCAGGTGTGATTACCGGAATAGGTATTATTGAAAATGTGGAGTGTATGATTGTGGCCAATGATGCCACTGTTAAGGGAGGAACGTACTTTCCCATGACGGTAAAAAAGCATTTGCGGGCCCAGGAGATGGCCCAGGAAAACGGTTTGCCCTGCATTTATCTTGTGGACTCTGGCGGAGCCTTTTTACCTCTTCAGGCAGAGGTGTTTCCCGACAGGGAGCATTTTGGCAGGATATTTTACAATCAGGCACAAATGTCCGCTCAAGGGATTCCCCAGATCTCAGTGGTGATGGGCAGCTGTACGGCTGGTGGAGCTTATGTTCCGGCAATGAGTGATGAAAATGTGATTGTCAAAGGCAATGGAACTATTTTTCTTGGAGGCCCCCCTCTGGTTAAGGCGGCTACTGGAGAAGAGGTGACAGCTCAAGAGCTGGGTGGGGCCGAAGTTCACTGTCAGTTGAGTGGGGTGACAGATCACTATGCCGAAGATGATGAACATGCATTGATTATTACCCGGGAGATTGTCAAAAACCTGAACTGGAAAACCGAAGTTCCTGTCAGTCTGAAACCTCCACAGGACCCGTTGTATCCCTCAGAAGATCTTTATGGAATTTTGCCCAAAGAGACTCGTCAACCTTTTGATATTCGGGACGTTATTGCACGTATTGTGGATGCCTCAGAGTTTCATGAATTCAAAAAGAATTACGGCGACACCATTGTGACGGGTTTTGCCAGAGTCTTTGGGTACCCAGTGGGGGTAATTGCCAACAATGGTGTGCTGTTGAGTGAGTCGGCGTTGAAGGCGGCGCACTTTGTGGAGCTTTGTGATCAAAGGCGAATTCCTCTGGTGTTCTTGCAAAACATCACCGGGTTTATGGTGGGTAAAAAGTATGAAAACGAAGGCATTGCCAAGCACGGCGCCAAAATGGTGATGGCCGTAAGCAATGCCACGGTTCCCAAGTACACGGTGATCATTGGTGGGTCTTACGGTGCTGGCAACTACGGCATGTGTGGCCGAGCCTTTCAGCCCAGACAATTGTGGATGTGGCCCAACGCCAGAATCTCAGTCATGGGCGGTGAGCAGGCGGCCAATGTTTTATTGACGGTCAAAATGGACCAGCAGGCAGCTAAAGGTGGCGCAGTCATGAGTGAGGTGGAGCAGGCCGAGTTTAAGGCCCCCATTCTTCAAAAGTATGAGACCGAAGGCAAAAGTTATTACTCCAGTGCTAGAATCTGGGATGATGGAATCATCGACCCAGTGGATACTAGAAAAGTTCTAGCCCAGGGGATAAAAGCCTCCTTCAACAAGCCATGGGAGCCTCTTAGGCATGGCGTTTTCAGGATGTGATTATGAGCTTTGTAAAGACGGAAACTGTTGATGATATTTTTAAAATCACTTTGGCTCGTCCCGAAGTCCATAATGCTTTTCATCCGGACATGATTCAAGAGCTGACCGAAGCTTTTAAGGCTGCCAGTGCTTCAGCGGCCCGATTAGTATTTCTCTCTAGTGAGGGAAAAAGTTTTTGCGCGGGTGCTGACCTTGAGTGGATGAAGTCCATGAAGGATTTTTCTCTGGAGGAGAATCAAAAAGACTCTAAAAAATTATTTGAAATGTTTGAGGCCGGAAGAAACTGCCTTGTTCCGATTTTGGGGCGTCTTCGTGGGCACGTTATGGGAGGGGGCACAGGTCTTGTGGCCATTTGCGATTTTGCCTCGGCTGAGGAAAATACAAAATTTTGTTTCAGTGAGGTGAAATTGGGGCTAGTGCCGGCGGTGATTAGCCCTTTTGTGTTGAGAAAGATGCAGACATCTGCAGCGAGGGAGTTAATGATCAGCGGTCGGGTGTTTCAGGCTCCTGAGGCCGTACAAACTGGACTGCTCAATCACTGTGGTTCAGAGGAACAGGTCAGTGACTATATTAGGAATATTGTGAGCCATATTCTGGCCTCTGGACCAGAGGCGAGCAGGGCCACAAAGGCTTTGATCAACGAGGTTTCTCAGCCTTTATTTCACGGGTTGAAGGAAGAGACGGCGAGAGTCATTGCCGAAAGGCGGGTGAGCAATGAGGGTCAGAGTGGGCTCCATGCTTTTTTCCAAAAAGCCTCGACTCCATGGAAGAAGGAGTTTGATGCAGAACTTTAAGAAAGTGGCGATTGCCAATCGAGGGGAAGTGGCCGTCAGGATCATCCGCGCTTGTCAGGAGCTGGGGATCAAAACCCTATTGCTTCATTCAGAACCCGACAGCAAAACCGTGGCCTGGAGAATGGCTGATGAGACGGTTTGTATTGGGCCTGCGACAACAATAGAATCTTATCTGAATATCGAATCTAATATTGAAGCGGCTCGGTCCCACGGTGCTGATGCCATTCATCCTGGGTTTGGGTTTCTTTCTGAGAATGCAGCCTTTGCCAGGGCCTGCGAAGATGCCGGTATGGTATTTATTGGTCCAAGCTCTCAGAGTATTGATCTCTTTGGTGACAAGATCTCTGCCAAAAATCTGGTGGAAAAGGCAGGGGGTCCAGTGATTCCCGGATACCAGGGGGAAGATCAGTCAGAGGCCACATTGCTGGAGAAAATTGCCGAGATTGGGTTTCCCTGTATTGTCAAAGCCGCCGCCGGAGGTGGTGGGCGTGGTTTGAAAGTGATCACTGCTATGGAGGAGGCTAAAGGTGCCATTGAGGCTTCCAAGCGTGAGGGCTTGAGTGCTTTTGGCAGCGATAAAGTTTTTCTTGAAAAGTACTTGGATGCGGCCAAGCATATTGAGCTTCAGATTTTTGGGGATGCCTCTGGCGAAGTATTTTGTTTGGGAGAGAGAGAGTGCTCAGTTCAGCGTCGTCATCAAAAAATCATTGAAGAGGCTTTGTCTCCAGCACTGGATGAAAAGCTTCGTAGAGAAATGACTGATGTGGCTGTTAAAATTGGTAAGGCTGCCAATTACAGAGGTGCGGGAACCGTTGAATTTTTACTACAAGGCCAGGAGTTCTATTTTCTGGAGATGAATACCCGCTTGCAGGTGGAGCACCCGGTGACAGAGTTAGTTTGTGGTGTTGACCTGGTCAAAGCTCAAATCAACACAGCTCAAGGGCACAGTGTGAGCTGGGCCCAGCAGCCGACGTTTCATGGCCACTCTCTTGAGTGCCGACTTTATGCCGAAGACCCTTATCAAATGGGGATTCCCAGTACAGGCCTGTTGGGAAGTTGTCATTGGCCTCATGGTCCAGGACGTCGTTTTGAGGTAGGCTTTGAGCCCGGTGATGAGGTGACAAGTTTTTATGACCCGATGATCGCAAAAATCATTGTTTGGGATGAAAGCCGTCCCAGGGCTATTCGCAAGATGAGGCAGGTTCTCAGGGAGACAGTCATTTTTGGAGTCAAAACCAATATTCCACTTTTAATTGAAATACTGGATCATCCTGAGTTTACGTCAGGTGAAATGACCACAAAATTTATTGAGAAAAATTTCTCCAAAACTTTGATAGACTACGGGTTGGATGACTCGCAAAAGCGGGCTGTTCAAGGGCTTTATCAAAGGGTTGGAGACAGTGGCCCCAATGAGTTCTCTGGATCCACAAGCTTTCTTCCTAACCCCTTTCTGCAAAGTTGGGGGAGTCGTCGATGAAGACCTACTGGCTTGAGATCGATGGAAGGCCGGTGAAGGTTCTCGCTGAAAAGCTGGCCGGAAAACTCTGGTATCACATGGATGGTGAGACTCGGGTTTATGAGCCTGAGTCTAAATACGCTTCTGGGAAGTCTTCGCGAGCAAGTGCTACACCGGGAGTTATTGCTGCTCCGATGCCGGGAAAAATCATTAAGGTCTTTTGTGAACAGGGAGATTTTGTCAAAGTGGGACAAGTGGTTGTTACCATGGAGGCCATGAAAATGGAATACTCTCTGGAGTCGAATATTGAGGGTGTTGTAACGGCTGCGAATTTTAAGTCTGGAGATCAGGTAGCGGTTGGACAGGAGATTGTCAAAGTTGAGGCCGCTGATGGCTAAAGGAAAAATTAAAGTAGTTGAGGTGGGCCCTCGCGATGGTCTGCAAAATGAATCTCGTCAGCTGAGTGTCTCATTGCGATCTCAACTGGTGGAAAAACTTGTGGCAACGGGTGAACAATTTATTGAAGCAGGGTCTTTTGTATCACCTCAATGGGTGCCTCAAATGGCTGAAACAGAAAAAATTCTTAAGCGGGTTTATAAAAAACAAAGTGAAAGAAAAATATCCCGTCGGGCAGATATTTCTGTACTGGTCCCCAATGTCAAAGGTATGGAGTTGGCTATCAGGGCTGGGGCCAAGCATGTGGCTATTTTTGCAGCCTGCTCAGAGAGTTTTTCAAAGAGAAACATTAATTGCACGATTGAGGAGAGTTTTCAAAGGTTTGAAGCCATCGTGAAAATGGCCCGTTCCCACAGGATTAAAGTGCGAGGCTATCTGAGTACGGCTTTTGGATGTCCCTATGAAGGGGCCGTGAGTAAGGCCGTGGTGATGCATCTGGCTGACAGAATATTAAAGCTAGGAGTTTATGAAGTGTCCATTGGAGATACCATTGGCGTGGCTACACCACTGCAAGTAGAAAAGCTGCTGAGCCAACTAGAGCGCAGGGTCTCCTTAAAAAAAGTGGCCATGCACTTTCATGATACTCGGGGAACTGCTTTAGCCAATGTTCTAAAAAGCTTGGAGAGAGGTGTTAGAACTTTTGATGCCAGTATTGGTGGCTTGGGAGGGTGTCCCTATGCCTCTGGAGCCAGTGGTAACCTCTCAACGGAAGACCTTATATATATGCTTCATGGGATGGGATACTCTACGGGTGTTGATCTAAAGAAATTGATCCAAGTCTCTCGCTGGATGAGTTCAAAAATGCAAAAGACCCTTCCATCAAAAATGAGTCAGGCGGGTTCTGTGCCGGATTATATTTAGGAGGGAGTTGTGATTGGATCGCCTTGGGTATAAATGGATTTTTGCCGTTGCTGGGCTAATGGTCATTGCGAGTTTATTTTTTGCTCTTAAATATGGCGTGGCTCCAAGGGCTGTTCCGCTGATCAAGGCAACAGCCGTGGATAGTCTGGAGGAGGCGGGTGTTCTTGTCTACAGGCGCCTTCGTCAAGATATTCGTGCTCAAAAAATAATTATAGCTGGAAGTCTTCCAGGGCAAATGAGCTATGAAAAATTTTGGCAAGGTTTTGTGTTGGGGGCTCAAAATGATGGTGCCAATATTTCTAAAGTGCTGGCCGTTTCTGGAATGGTGCCCTTTCGGGAGTCTCGTGTGATGAGGTATGAAGAGGTTTCCCTGGATTCCATTATTAGTCGAGCTCTTAAAAGAGATTCTAAAAAGGCGAATGGCCGTCAATTATTTTATCTCCCAACAACAGTTATGTCTCACCTCAATCACAAAGGGCTCTCTGAGTCATTGGATCAAGCTCAGGTCAGTCGGGTCTCCATTGCTCTGCATACATTCCCTGCAACAAGTGAGCAAATCTCTGTGAGCTGTCCTGCAAAATCAGAGGAGTCTTTTCTAAAAAAAATGGACTGCCTTGGGGCCAAAGTCACTCACGATAACTATCGTAAAAAAGTAGACCCCACAAAAAAATACATTACGCTCTATCGTTATGGGAGGTTTGATTATATTGCCTTTTGGTACCAAGCAAGAGCTGGTGGACCTCCCCGATGAGGTTACCGGATTTGGTATAACTCAATACTAAAGCCGACCAGTTCTGAGGTTTTATTGAGCCATTTCTATTAAAGTGTTGATAATGGGGGTCAGCACTTGTTTGTGGTTGTAGTGGCTGGCTGCGGAAGCTTTTGTCCACTGCTCTGGGAGGGGGCCCTCTCCAGACCATGTCGTCTGTTCGGCATAGTTATCATAGTGAGAATGGGTGCGAGTATTATCTTTGGGCGTCCACAAAAAGTCTGGATGTAAATTGGAGTACCATTCTCCACCGATAATATCTCCCTCCTTATTGAGCTCTAGATCGTATAAGTAATCCACCCATACAACGGAGCTATAGGGGGGAGGCTCTGTTTCGTGGTCATCGGCTTCTCGCTCTACAACATAGCCAAGACGCATAGCTACACCCACAATTTGAGTGGAGGCAGGGTTGCGATATTTAAAGAAGATATCGTTTTTAAGGTCTGTGCGCTGGGTGATGGCTGCTTGTAGATCATCTGTGACTTTTTTAGTGTTTGTATTGAAGTACTTAAAGTGGTAGGCGACAACGGGCTGGTTCCAGACTTCATAATCATAAGTGGCATCAATGATAAAGCTTTTCTTTTGCAGGCCCACCCTGTGTGTGACAGCTAAGTGCCAGGTTGCAGGGTTGGAGTCAAAACAGGTGTCTTCAGTGATTCGTCCATTTTTGTCTTTCTCAGGATCTTTGGTCTCACACCGCCCCCCCACGTAAGCAGACTCAAATGAACTTGTCGCCCATAAGTAGCTAGCTAGGCCCTTTAACTCATCAGGATAGATTTTAAACTCTTTGCTTTGATCATGGCTCTTCAGGTGAAGTGTTTTTTGAGGGCCCTTGAGCATATAAGACGCTGGAGCCCAACCATGGCAAATCCCCATCCACTCTTCGACTTGGCCACTTTGATCATAATAGGCCTTTCCTTCTAGCCACATGTGTTGTGTCAGGAAGGAGTTCATATCACCAACAAAAAGTTCATATTTTTCTGAGGGACTCAGTTTTTTATTCAAGTCAATATTCTCTACTTGAATTAATTGATACATAGGTTTGGATTGAAAGTATTCGTTTCGTTCTTTCCAGCCCTTCTGGTTGACAAAGCCAAGGTCAAAGGGTCTTTGCCCAAGAACGCCTTTGGCAATGGGCCAGTAGTCTCCGGACCAGGGTATGTGTGGCAACTCGGCTTCTTGCAGGTTCATTGCATTCAATTCAAAAATATTTTTTGATCGCAGGGGTTTTTGTAATAGTACTTCGACATCGTCATTGGGTCGCGGAATGGCTAGGGGCGACCATGTTTCCTCAAGAGAGGAGTCTCCCCTGGTACAGGCTTGCCGTTGCTGTGTTTTTTTCTTAACAAATTCTTGGGTGAGAATTTGCTGGTTGTCGAACTTTGAAAGGTGTAGGGATTTGCGTGGTAACTGATTGAGAAATTTGTTGGGATTATGCTCAAAACTTTTCAGATCTTTTTGAATTTGTGCCCAATCGGCGATGGCGAATTCACTACTCAATAAAAGTATTAAAGATAGAAATACGACGCGCATGTGTCCCCCTCCCCCAAAATGACGCCCCAGTGTTAGCAGACTGGCTTTGCTGAGTCAATGGGAGAGGCTTTCATCTGCTGCAGGAGCAATTTTTTGAAAATCATGAGCTAATGGACGTTTCATTGATCGAAAGTAAGTCCGTGGTGACATGTTGAGAAGCTCAGACAGCTTGGACATGTAAACACAAGCAAAGCGTTCCACCTGGTGGGCAAAATAGCTCTCTTCGATTCCTACGCGCATGACTTCGCCCCATAGGGGATTGAAAACAGATTGTCTTTCACGAATGAGAGGAGACAACTGCTCGTCAATTTTTTTAACCTTGCTAATCAACTCTTCAATTTTCTTTTCATTTTTTTTACTATCGGTCTCAATATTTTCTGAGATAAGAGCATCAATTTCATATTCCAAGGGAATTTTTTGTTCCATCAAAGAGTCAATTTGGTCAGTGACTTCGCGTGTGGATTTTAGCTTCTCCACTTCTTGTTCTAACTCCTCTACAACAAGGGCTGTTCTCCATGCACAGTCTTTTTTAAGGCGAACAATATCTCCATAGATATGATCACCTATATAGAGAATTTCGTCAGGACTGAGGTCGAGATCATTTGTGAAGGTTGTGGCACAGCCTCCCTGGTAGATTCCGGGAGAAATTTTAGAATTAAGATTAGTCATGGTGCCATCTTCTGGGTTTACTTTTAAGAAGCGGCGTTTTTCTGTAAAAAATGAAGGTTTTTGTGCGGCTGTGATAGTGAACTCAAAGAGTTCACTCCAGTGTTTGTGGTCTTTTAAAAACGGATTAATGGCGTAGTCCAACAGTATGCGGGTGTAGTGATAGTCGGAGTTGGTTACCACAAATAATTTTTTGCCGTGCCTGACATACTTTTCCAATCCGCGCACACATTCTTCGTCTTTTATGACAAACTCTGATATTTTCTTTTCCACGACATTCTTGATAGAGCCATCGCGATGTCCACGATCAAGAACATAGTTTAAATCTTCTGCAATAATTTGGAAATCAGGCAAAGCGATTCCATTTTGCTTCATTTCTACTAACTGCATAAATAGCCCGGCATAGGCTATGGAGAATGTGGTATCCACTGTATCGTAAGAGGGGTCGCTAAGATCAATATAGGTACTTTTATAAAGCTTGCGTTGCGCCCTAAAGTCCATGGCATTAGTACCATGATAGGCTGTCCGAATTGCAGAATGACGGCTGAGCTTGAGAACATTACCAAGTTTTCGGTCAATGACCAAGCCGCGTATGGCTCGTTCAAAATCAAACTTGAGTTCAAGGACAGATTTTGGATAGTCTTTTACCTCTACAAGCTTTTGCAGCATAACTGTATGAGCCAGGTTTTCAAAGTTTGCACTGTTGTACCGGATGAGGGTGTGGTCCATATCGAATCCGATAGAACTGATTTTCTTGAGATTCAATGTACGGTTGACAAAAACCATGGGCTTAGGACTTTCCTTCTGTATCAAACTTAAGTTCATTCCAAAGGAGCATTCCTCCTTGCATGTTGTAGACATTATTAAAACCATTTTCCTGAGCAAACTGCGCTGCTTGGCCAGAGCGATTGCCGCTGCGACAGATAAATACAATGGTTTTATCTTTTGGAAGCTCTGTAATTTTTTGTGGCAAAAAGTCGAGGGTGAGTAGCTCAGACCCAGCCACGTGTCCGAGCTCACCTTCCCACTCATCGGGGCGGCGCACATCAACCAAGTGCAAGTCCTCTTTTTTGTCGAGAACCTCTTGGGGCGTAACGTCAGTAACGCCGGGGTAACTGGAGTTTACAATTTTACTTTCAAAGTCGACTTTTTCACCCATTTTGTTCACCTCTGTGTTATGTTGAAGGGCCGAGGAATATATGAGGCGGATTCTAAAGTTATTTTTGAGCCCGCTTCATCAGGGAGTCTATTCTTTTTTCGGTATTATGTCGAAAACATTTCTTAGGATCAGGTGCCAGCTTTGGAGACGGGTTGTCAATTATCAGATGAGCAAGCTTATGCTTTGGAGAGGCTCCAGGGGAGTCGTAACGTATTCCTTACCGGTGAGGCGGGAGCAGGGAAATCCTTTGTGATCCGAGAGTTCCGCAAAAGCCTGAAGGAAAAGTCTTTTCCCACTCTGGCGAGTACGGGTGCCGCGGCCGTTCTGGTTGGAGGACGCACTTTTCATAGTTTTTTTGGATTGGGAATTATGGAAGGTGGGGCTGAGGCGACGTTACAACGGGCTCTTGGGGACCGTCGTGTTGTTCGACGTCTACAAAATATGGAAGGTTTTATTGTTGATGAGATTTCGATGCTTTCTGCAGGTACTCTAGCTGTGGCTGAGCGTATTTGTCAGTTGGCTCGAGATGACTGTCGTCCGTGGGGAGGGGTTCAGGCAATTATGGTGGGAGATTTTGCCCAACTGCCTCCGGTCACTCGTTGGGGGCAGCAGAGGGTTTGGGCCTTTGAGTCTGAAGCCTGGTTACGATCTGAATTCGAATCGATCTATTTAAAAGAAAATCATCGGACTGGTGAGCGGGATTTTCTCAAAACTCTTAATGATGTGCGAATGGGTGAGGTGCATGGAGAAACGGCTGAGTTCTTGAACTCTCGCTTGACGGCGGAAGGGGAGCAGGCAGCCTTTGGAACTCGCTTGTTTCCAAGAGTTGCGCAGACACAAAAATACAATGAACACAGGTTGTGTGACTTGGCCGGGACACCAGAGGAGTTTGAGTCTATTTATACGGGCCGGGCCAGCATGGTGGAAAAGCTCAAGAAATTAGCGCCTTTGCCAGAAAAAATTTTTCTTAAAAAAGATGCTTATATAATGATTCGCACTAATGACCCCAAAAAAAGGTGGGTGAATGGAACGACTGGCTATATTCGAGCTATGGATGTTGATGGGCTGGATGTGGAGTTAGAGAGTGGCCGTGTGGTCACTATAGAGAAAACAACTTTCTGCATGTTAAATGCTGAAGGCGAAGCCGTTGCTTCGATCACAAACTTTCCCGTTTCATTGGCCTATGCCATCACTATTCACAAGGCCCAGGGGTTGACTCTCAGTCATTTATACGTGGATTTGCAAAACCTCTGGGAACCTGGTCATGCTTATGTGGCTCTTTCTAGAAGTACTTCGGCCCAGGGGTTGAATATTCTTCGTTGGAACCCGGAGTCTGTTAAAGTGGACTCAAAGGTCAAAGCATTTTACTCGAACCTTTCTGGAAGCTGTTGAGGCGCTACGATCTCAAAGGCAAGGGATTATTTTGTGAAAAAATAGGGAGGGATTTCTTTGGGCGGTTGACCTTTGAGTGCCCATTGGCTGACAAGTTTTGCCAGGTGAAATGCCATCCCCATCCCGTGAGCTGAGAAGCCAACTTGATAATAGACGTTGTCATTGATTTTTCCAACTTTTGGAACGCGGTCTTTAGAAAACCCCATAATGCCACTCCATGCCTGTTCCACTTCAAGGGGGGTGCCAAGGCGCTCTTTTGCAAATTCAACAAGTGCCTTTTGAATTTTATTATTGGTACCCTCATCAAAAGTTTCCTCTTGGTCTGGGTCCAGCATTCGCTGACCACCAACGAGCACCCGGCCATCACTCTCCTGACGCATGTAAACGAGATCCTCGGAAAAGTAAAGATTGGCATCCCATTGGCGGGTTAAAGGCTTTGATCGAAAAATCTGTGCTCGAACGGGTTGAATGATCGGTGTCTGAACCAGCGTATTAAACCAGGCATTATTGGCAATAAAGAGTCGTTTAAAAGAAATGGTACTCTCGCCCAAAGAGAGCGTTGAGTTTTTTAAATCTATTTTGACGGAGGTTTCAAATAGCATATCGGCTTGTAGAAGCTGCTTTATTTTTTTCAAAAGTTGCGGTGCGCAGACGGAACCATCTAGGGCATAGAAGTAACTTTTTTCGCCATCTTTCAATAGGACTCCTGGGTCTGACACCTGTTGGTAGTGAGGGCTGTCAATACTTTTGGATGTGATAGAGTAGCTTCCAGCATAGCGGTAACTCACATCTTCAGAGAGTAGCCCCTCTTTATGAAGGAGCTCATGGTTTTCTTGGCAAAAATCTAGAATTTCATTGGCAGCATAAGTGCCCTTGGACTCCAGATTAGAATTATAAAAATTCAAGGAGCCAACAGTTAAAAAACCAGCGCTCTTTGCAGAGGCCCCTTCAAGAAACTTCTTGTTGTCAATGACAAGAAGGGAGTCGCGAGGTTTACTTTTTCGACACCACCAGGCCAGTGAAAGTCCAGAAATACCTGAGCCAAGTACAATAGATTTGTAAACCTTGGGTATCATTAGATCTCCAAAATCATTTCTGTGGCAGAGCAGGTGCAGGGCTTGGTATTGCACTCTACGCAGGCGTATGTGGCCTCGCCCCAAAATCCTGGAATTTTTCCTACTTGTTGGAAGCCAAGGGCTCGTAGGTATTTTCCGGAAGAGTCTCCGGGGGATTCGTTCCAGGAGTGTGTTACAATGGCTGTACCACCTAGAGACTGGATCACTTCGATAGCTTTTTCTGCCATTTTGCGCCCCCAACCTTGCCCTCTCAGTGAACGGTCAACAAAGGCCGTTTTAAAGTACCCCACACCTTCTGGACTTATTGACCATCGGTTGACGAGACACTTTTTCGCCTCTTTCTCTTCAAGCCAGGTGCCGGGTAAAAATGTGATACGAAAGCCCAGGGGCTCTTCGTCGCTGTCTGTTAGTAAAAATGAAGCGGACTGATTCTCTTGAGTCATTAGTGGCCACTGCCTTTTGAGTTCGTCAGGTGTTATGTAGTTGTCTCCAAAGGCGGCGTCACTGAGTTTACAGATGGCTTTGAAGTCGCTGGGTAAAATGGGGCGCAGGCGGCAACTTTTCATGGGCCCCATTATACTCAAAGCTATTGAGTTTGCCAGTTTTTGACATGATCTTTTTTGCCATTTTCTCCTTTGAATTGGCTTTGGCCTACCCTTTGGCGCGACGGGCTTCAGTCAGGGGTTGTATTACACAGCAATTCATGGTTTTTAAAGGTGTTATAGACTTTAAAAGGAGTGACTACATGTCTCAGAAACAAGAAGTATGGGAAAACGTAGCTGGTCTCGATGGGATCGAGTTTGTGGAGTATGCCAGCAAGGAGCCGGCAAAACTGGAGAAATTATTTGAACAGTATGGTTTTAAAAAAATTGGTAAGCACAAATCCAAAGACGTAACGCTATTTCGTCAAGGGGGGGTGAATTTTATTATTAATAATGAGCCGGGAACTTTTGCCACTCGCTTTTGTGAGCAGCATGGCCCCAGTATTTGTGCTATGGGTTTTCGTGTGAGGGATGCTGTACATGCTATGGAGTCTACTTTATCTCGAGGTGCGACATCTATTGAGAATACGGACGATCCGCAAAGTCATTCTTTTCCAGGCATTTATGGAATTGGTGGGTCAGCTATTTATTTTATTGATCGCTATCAGGACATGGAAAATTTTAAAAAAGACTTCGACTTTACTGACTCTTCTGATCAACCGGGCTTGAAGGTGGAGGTTGTGGATCACTTGACCAATAATGTCCCTGTGGGAGAGATGCAAAAGTGGTGTGATTTTTATTCCAATCTGTTTAATTTTAAGGAGGTTCGCTTTTTTGACATCAAAGGTCAGCAAACGGGTCTGATTTCAAAAGTGATGAAATCTCCTTGTGGAAAAATTATCATTCCTATCAATGAACCCACAGATAATAAATCTCAGATTCAAGAATACTTAGACGAATACAATGGATCTGGAATTCAGCACTTGGCCTTATTGACAAATGATATTGAGTACTCTGTTGGACAGTTTCGTGACAGAGGCATTGAGTTTCTTGATGTTCCTGACACGTATTACGAGATGATTCCAGAACGCCTCCCTCATGTAAAAGAAAACCTAGAGAGCCTGAGAGAAAAGAAAATTCTGGTTGACGGTGATGATGATGGCTATTTGCTGCAGATTTTTACCAAAAACCAGATTGGTCCGATCTTTTTTGAAATTATCCAGAGAAAAGGCCATGATGGTTTTGGTGAGGGAAATTTTCAGGCCCTATTTGATGCTATTGAGCGGGATCAGAAACAAAGAGGATATTTGTAAATGCACCATTTTACACAAGGCAAGCCCACTCGTCAGGGACATAAAGGCATTCCTGAGGGGCACTACGAAGAAGAGCAGGGGCTAAAAGGTTTTTTTGGTCCGGTATCTCATTTAATTAAAAAGCAACCCAGCACGCGTTGGACTGAAATTGACGGACCTTTAAAGCCGAGAATGTTTGATTTGGTGAAGCTGGACAGAAGCTCAGGTTCACAAAGGCTACTGTTTAATAAGTCAGTGGCTATTCACATGAGTTTTGTAGATGTTTATTCGCCGGAACAGGCAACTTCAATGAGAAATGCTGATGCTGACTTACTTTATTTTTGTCATAAGGGCTCAGGTGAGGTTTTTACTGAGTATGGCTTACTCAATTACACTTCGGGACAGTACATTGTAATTCCTCGGTGCCTTCAACACACCATTTTTCCAGCAGAAATGTCAGAGTTTTTTGTTGTTGAAAATAAAACGAGCCACTATGAGGAGCCCGAGCGTGGTCTTGTGGGGCGGCATGCTATTTATGATATTAATGCTTTGATCAAGCCGGATCTGGAACTCCAACATCAACGCTTAAAGGAGCTGCAACTTTCGGTCACTGAAATTGCTGTTAAACGTTTGGAGGCAATCACTCGGTTTCGCTATGACGATTGTGTTTATGCCGATGTTGTGGGCTGGAAGGGAGACCTTTATCCCTTTACGTTGCATATGGATCATATGATGCCTTTGATGAGTCACCGAGCTCATCTTCCACCAAGTGCACATACGACTTTTGTAGCTAGAGATTTTGTGGTTTGTACATTTTTGCCTCGACCATTGGAAAAGGACAAAGATGCTCTGAAAGTGCCCTTTTATCATCAAAATATTGATTATGATGAAGTGCTCTTTTATCACGATGGTGACTTTTTTAGCAGAGATAACCTACATGCTGGGATGATGAGTTTTCATCCACAGGGTTTTCCTCATGGCCCTCATCCTAAGGCTGTTCAGTCTGTGGACTCAAAAACGGAAACTTCAGAGTATGCTGTTATGGTTGATACACGATGGCCACTTGAGGTGGACCCTGGGATCCAACCGACGGAGTCTGTGGAGTACTGGAAGTCCTGGAGGGGCTAAAGTTGTCGGAGAATTCCGAGGATCAGGCATTCATGAGGCGGGCTCTCGAAGAGGGGCGTAAGGGCTTGGGGTTGACGGCTCCAAACCCTGCCGTGGGCTGTGTGATTGTTAATAGCCGTGGCCATGTGATAGGAAAAGGCTACCACGCCAAAGCTGGCGGAGACCATGCTGAGATAGCTGCTTTAAAGACTGTCACTGACTCTGCAGATTTAAAAGGATCTACAGTTTATGTCACACTGGAGCCTTGTGCTGCTGAGGGAAAAACTCCATCTTGTGCTCATACTTTGGCGGCACTTCCTATACAGCGAGTGGTCTTTGGCTGTCAGGACCCCAATCCAGCTATGGCTGGGGGACAAAAGGTTCTTGTTGATGCAGGTATTCAGTGTGACCAATGGGGGCCTTTAAAGCGGGAGTGCTTGGAGCTTGCTGAGGTCTTTATTTGCAATCAAAGTGCTAAAAGAAGTTTTGTGCATGTAAAGGTAGGAGCCTCTCTGGACGGACAAATAGCGCTTAAATCTGGTGAGAGTCAATGGATCACCAGTGAGTCATCGCGAGAGCAGGTGCAGGTTTTAAGGGGGCAATCGGATGCTGTTCTTGTGGGACGAGGTACATTTGAGCAGGACAATCCAAGACTCAACTCCAGATCAGATCAGTTTATTAATAAAACAAATATTGCTGTTATAATTGATCCCAAGGGGGGAGTGATCAGTCAACTGTCAGAGTCTCGTTTACTTGAGGTCCGCCCTTCCGAGAAGGTTTTTGTTATTGTTCATGAGGGGTTTTTGGGGGAAAGCGAGAACTGTAAAATTTTGCGCTGTCCTGAGGTTCAAGGCCAGTTGGATTTAAAAGTGGCCATGCAGGCTTTGTTGGCAGAGGGCGTTCACTCTGTTTTAGTTGAGGGAGGGGGGACGACGATTTCCCAGTTTTTCAATCAAGGCCTTGTGGACCGGCTGACAGTATTTATGGCTCCAAAAATTATTGGGGCTGCTGGAGGGCAGAGCTGGACGAAGGGCTTAAGCATTGACGGGCTCGAAAATGCAATCTGCTTACCTGAAATGAAAATGACTCAACTTGGTTCAAACTTCTGTCTCTCTTCGGGAATGTTCACTGACACATGGCTTAAAGGCGATTAAGTTTTCTCAAAACTATTAGCTATTTACCAAAATATTCCGATTCATTTTGTGGATTTTTGTTTTTTTGAAAGGGACGACTAGAGTGTCCGCAGCGGAGCAAATGAATTATAACATTGAAGATCTGATTTCAGCCATTGATAAGCGTTGGCGAGAAAAAGTTGAGCTGAGAGATCTCGATGAAAAACTATTTATTGCTCGGGCAGGAGATGCCATCATTGGTATTGCCAGTGATGCAGACCCTACGTTGCTACTTGATTTGGCTTTGAATAGTGGTTTAAAACACGTCTGTCAGTTCTCTAATTTGCATCTAGAAAGAGAGCTGAATACATCAGCCAGCATGTTGATTAGCCCGGAGGGGTTTTTACATCACCCGTTGTCGACGATTCTCAAGCCAACTCTTGCTAATATTCGTACGGAAGAGACTTTAAAGCAGTTTGAAGTCAAATTTTCTAAAGCAATAGAAAAACAAAATATATTGAGTCTTTTGGAAGGCTACCTCGGTCAACACATTCGAGCTGAGAGCCTTATAGATGAAATCAAATCTGTGGCAGATGAACTGTTTACTAATGCTATTTATAATGCTCCATTTTCAGATCAAAAAACGGGCGATCTTAATGAAATGGATAGAACAGACAGCTCTGTAAAAATGCCAGATGGAAATGAGGGAGTTATTTTTGCGGGTACGCATGACAAACAAATTGTTATTGGCTGTAGAGATCCTTTTGGAAGCTTGAAAATCGACAATTTACTCGACAGAATTTTGAAGTGTTATCAGGAGGGCGTTGCCAACACTATGCGCATGGATGGAAAAGGGGGAGCTGGTATAGGGAGTTATATGGTGTATAACACGGCGGCCAGCTACTATGTTGGAGTTCAACCGGGGTGTTCAACAACTGTGTGTTGTTCTCTTCCTATAAATATGAGCAGTAGGAAAAGAGGACAAATCGCAAAGAATATGCATTTTTTTGAAATCAGGGGGGGAGGTAAAGATGAGCCAATTTAAGGTGGAGAAGAGTGAAGACGGCAATGCTGTTGTCCTCTCTTTTGAAGGGAGTGTGGACGAGGATGCTGTGTTTTCCGGTATCGAAGTGGGTGGTGGGGCGCAGAGTGTTGTTCTTGATCTGGGTAAAATCAACTCAATCAACTCGTGTGGAATTCGTGAGTGGATCAAGTGGATTAAAACAATTCCAACATCTGCCTCTATTACATATAAAAACTGCCCTAAGGTGATCGTTGATCAAATTAATATGGTAGCTGGTTTTCTTCCGGACAATGCAAGTGTGGAAAGCTTTTATGTGCCTTATTATAGTGAAGATTCTGGAAATGAAAAAATGATTCTCTTCACTAAGGGCAAGGAGTTTACTGATGATGGAGTAGATGCTCCTGAGGAAATTACAGACAAAGAAACTGGTGAAGAGCTGGAGATGGACGTTATAGAGGCCAAGTACTTTAAGTTTTTAAATAAGTAAGGGTAAAATGGATTATAGTTTTTTTGATTCACTTTTGGATGCTATTTTTATTCTCGATGAAAATCGAAGGGTGAAGTATTGCAATGAATCTGCGGCAACGCTGTGTCAGTCTTCTGTTCGCAGAATCACTAAAGGCGAAGGAGTCGAAATTTATAGCCTTTTTAAGCTTTCGAATGAAGAGCTATTTGTTGGTCGTTGCGGTGAACTTGGAAAGGAGGCTCCTACCCCTTGGGAAGAGGTCGATATGGAGCTTCTGAAAAAAAACTGTAAACTAAAGATTCAGGTGGCGATACAGCCCTTTGGCTCCCCATCTGGAGAGAAGCGTTGGGTTGTGACCTTTCACGATGTGACTCTTGAGGAGTCCTTGCACCAGAAATACCAAGGTGAACTGGAGCAAAAAGAGGACATGATTCAAGAGTTGAAAGAGGCACGAGCAACGCTTGAGAACTACTCCAAAAATTTGGAGCAGATGGTGGAAGAACGGACTCTTGAGTTACGTCAAGCTAACACTATGCTGAAGGCTATTATGGATAGTCTTGGACAGGGTTTTCTTGTGTTTGATAGGTCTGGTTGGTGTGGGGAGATTTACACAAAAGCCTGTTTAGATGTGCTTGAGTCTGCACCTTTGAATCAAAATATTATTGATGTATTGGGTCTTGAGGGAGCTGATAAAGAACAGTTTGAGAAGTGGTCTGCGGCGACCTTTTCTCAGGCACTCCCATTTGAATCCATGAAAGAGCTGGCCCCTCAGCGGTACGATCACTCAAAGAATAAGGTCATCTCTCTGGATTATTTTCCCATTGAAACGGAATGGGGGGAGCTTGGTAATATTGTATTGGTTGCCACTGATAAAACATCTGAATACGAAGCGAATCAGGCTTTAGAAAAAGAGCGTTTATTTGCAAAAATGGTTGTGAAACTCATTAAAAATAGAAATCACTTTGCGGACTTTTTAAAAGGTGTTGAAGGTTTAATAAAAGAGGTTCGGTCAGAGCTTGATAAGGGGCCAAAAGAGCTGAATGTCGACTATTTGTTTAGAATTCTCCATACGCTTGAGGGTGAGGCTGGGGCTTTTCATGTAGGAAAACTCCGAAAGGCTTCTCATGATTTTCAAGAAGAGATTGAGGGACTACGAAGTAACAGAGGTACTTTTAATACTGCAAAGTTGAATTCTTGCTTGAAAGATTTGGAGTCAGCTTATAAGGACTTTATCAGCGACAATAATGAAATTTTCTCGGTGGTTCTTTTTAATAAGTCAGAAATGGTAGAGGTTTCGCTTCAGAGTGTGGATGCCTTTGCCCAGCTCTTGAA
>JAUILT010000021.1 GCA_030432925.1 Bdellovibrionia bacterium
TGAATAGCCAAGCCCTCGGACTAAGTAGTCAAACAAACTTCCATGTCCCAACTTTAAATAAAGTCGAGAGTCTTCCATTTGTTGCAACTTTTCAATAATAAGATGACCGATTTCTTTTTCACGTTTTCTCAAAACAAGAAGTTCTTCATGTAGTTGCAAATGGACCTCCACTTTCGATGCCAGCAAAAACTATTGAGTGCGAGTGGAAATATATCATGGCTTTTCAAATTTGGAATTTTACTCCGAGGTGGGCTTTTTTGGGCTACTAACAAAAAAGCCCAGCTCGACCTCTCCGAGAAAAAAAGATCACTCCTATGGGGATCTATGAGTCTAACAACGGGAATGGAGCAATGGTTTTGTGGTGGCGAGGCAAAGTGAATTTTTAAGAAAAACCATCGTCAAAAGGTTTTTATTTTTTCTTTGTTTAATAACGCAAACTTTTCTATGCATGGAAATGAGAAATTATTCTTTCTAGGAATGGCCAATCCAACACTTCAATAGGACTGTAGTTATTTGCAAGAGAGGTATTTAAAGACTCATGCTGAATTCAAAGCTACGATAGCCTCACGTATAATCCGTTTAAGGCGAATTTAAATCGGCACAAAAATGGGCCCATAGCCTCAAGGTTTCAAGGGTTGGACAGCTTCTTATTTACAAAGGCTGATCCGGATAGATCACTGTTTTGCATCCTAACAGAACCTTTCTCACGGCCTTCCTGGCCGCGAGACCTATAGAAAAACAGACTCTTTGGTTTCCTGAAAGCTAGCCCCGAAGGGGGCCGAGCTGGATGCGAGGACTTTCAGAAAAAAACAACCAGGAGGGGCGGTAGTTTTACTCACCAACCTCAAAAATGGAGAGCCTCTGCCGGGGGCCTTGGTATCTTGGTACCATTTAATTGCTCGACTTTTACACATAGAGGGTGAGAGATACTGGGGTGTCCTGATGCCTGATTTTGGTATCGCCACTCAAGGCAAGACCAAAAAAGAAGCCTATCTTATGGCTAAAGACGCTCTTGAATGCCTTATTGATGAAAAGGGCTTCAAAGTGGATATCTCCGAGGCTCCCGACCGCAAATTCTATATCTCAGCCAGTTTTGGTGACCATCAAGCATTTTCTTAGTTACTGCTATGTCTCCGGATTTTTTAGCGTCAGCCATGCATTTTCCCTTCCTCTTTAGGAAAGGTTGTTTGAGGTCACTCAAACTTTACATACCTTTTTGGCGAAAAAAACTTTCGCCAAAATAGGCCTGAAGGATACAAAACCTAATGCTTTGTTGCTTTCTTACTCTTTGTTGGTCGAGCGGCGGAGGCCACTTTCTGCTGTTCTTGAGCCTTTTCAGCCAGAGTTTCCGTCGCTTCTGCTTTGGCTGCTTTTTCAATACCGTAGGCTTGAAGAATCTGAGAACGCAACTGGGTCTTGAGCTCTGTATTTTCCTTCAAAAAGGTTTTAGCGGCGTCACGCCCCTGTCCCATTCTTTCGCCATTGATACTGTACCAGGCACCAGACTTTTCAATCAGATCCTTTTTCACACCCAAGTCCAGAATATCCCCTTCTGCAGAAATTCCTTCCCCGTACATTAGGTCAAACTCCACTTTAGCAAAAGGAGGAGCCATTTTGTTCTTTACAACTTTCACAGCCGTGCGGTTACCCACAATCTCATCTCCATTTTTGATGGCACCAATTCTTCGCACATCCAAACGGACAGAAGAGTAAAATTTCAAAGCGTTTCCACCAGTAGTGGTCTCAGGGTTTCCAAACATCACACCGATCTTCATGCGAATCTGGTTAATAAAAATCACAAGCGTATTGCTGCGGTTAATAGCGGCTGTCAACTTTCTCAAGGCTTGAGACATCAGCCGTGCCTGAAGACCCATATGGGAGTCCCCCATATCACCTTCAATTTCAGCTCTTGGAGTCAGTGCTGCTACTGAGTCCACAACAAGTACATCCACAGCTCCAGAACGAACCAGAGTCTCCGTGATTTCTAAAGCCTGTTCACCAGTATCGGGCTGAGAAACCAGCATATCATCAATATTACAGCCCAGCTTGCGAGCATACTGAATATCCAAGGCATGCTCAGCATCAACAAATGCCACCGTGGCACCTGCTTTTTGTGCCTGGGCAATTGTAGAGAGGGCCAAGGTTGTTTTACCTGAACTTTCAGGACCGTAAATCTCTACAATCCTCCCCTTAGGAAGACCGCCAATTCCCAAAGCAATATCCAGACTGAGTGCTCCCGTACTATAAACCGGAATATTGTCTTGGATATTCTCTTTGGACCCCATCTTCATAATAGATCCCTTACCGAACTGCTTTTCGATATTAGAAATGGCTAGATCCAAAGCCTTTGCTTTATCGCTATTTTGAATAGTTGTTGCCATGTTGCTCCTTCTTTCTACCAACAATCCCAATGAAGAGTCGGCTCCTCTTTCCGTCTCATCACCTATTTTTTGCCCCAGAGTTCACAGTAGCTCTCGTTTTTTGTTGGCTCCACTTTTCTCACCTTAAGTTTTGCCGCCTTGAACTTAAAACTGCTGTAGGCCCTCTTGCTTTCTATTTCATCGCATTTATTAGCAGCTCCAAAGCAAAATCCACCGATTGCTGCTGGATGTCCTGTCTTTTTGGGCCTGAAAACTGCTGCCTCTTAGCAGCTTCAAACCCCGGACCACTCACAGCAAAAAATACCGTCCCTACAGGCTTTTGCGGTGATCCGCCTCCCGGACCTGCAACTCCGGTGATACTGACTGACCAGTCACAATTCAAATGCTTTCTTGCCCCTCGAGCCATATAACGCGCCACAGGTTCACTGACCTCACCATAGGATTGCAAAGCTGTTTTGGGCACTCCAAGAATGCCTGTTTTCACGGCACTTGCATAGGACGTTACACTGCCCATGAAAATAGCAGAAACACCGGGAACAGACGTCACCTGGGCTGATAAAAGCCCCCCTGTACAACTCTCGGCAAAGCCCAATGTCCAGTTTCGTTGCTGACAGATTTGAATCAGTAGGTTCACTTTTTCTAAAACTTGTTTATTCATCTGTAGAGCCTATCAAAAGTATTCGAACCATTGTGTCTGCTGAGTGAGAGTCTGCATGATCAGGCTGGCTAGAATCCCTGCCAAAATATCATCGGCCACAACACCCAGACCTCCTTCCAGCTTTTCATCCGCCCACCCCACAGGAAAGGGCTTAAGAATATCAAATAAACGAAACAGCACAAAAGCGGACAATAGCGCTGACCAAGTAGAAAGCATTGTGAAGGCAATTAATACACCCACGACTTCATCAATCACGACCTCTTTGGGGTCATGAGTCTGAGATCGAGATTCATAAGCCTGAGCCACCCAAATGGCCACTGCCGCCAACAAGAGGGTGGAAACCATATAAAAAACATCCCCTCCCATCCGTAACAAAAGTGCTAAAGGAATTGCCGCCAAAGAACCAAATGTTCCAGGAGCCTTGGGAATACGCCCCACATACGCAAATGTTGCTGTGAACTCCACCCATTGATTTTTCACTGATGTTTCTCCCCCGCCAAAAGTCAGGCACACTCAGCCAACTGCGCTTTGGGTATAACTCAACTTTTCAGCTATATCCATTATATATCCGGCTTTTTTACCGATAAGACAGAAGGGGCCTCATAAAGCCATAAACAACACAGGAGACAGCTTGGAACTGAACATCCGAAATATTCTGGAGTTGGCCATGCAGAAAAACGCCAGTGACGTGCACCTCAAGGCCGGAATTATGCCTGTCATCCGCAGGCACGGAACTCTTCGTCCACTGGCCTCTAATCTACCCGTTCTTTCTGGAGAGGATATCGACCGGATGGCAGCATCTGTGATGGATGACAAACAAAAAGATATTTTTGAAAAAGATCGCGAAGTTGATGTGGGCTACGGAATTTCGGGGTTGGGGCGCTTTCGTTTCAGCATTTTCAAACAACGTGGCACAACACGTATGGTGATTCGAAATATTCCACACACTGTACCCAACTTTCGTGATTTGCACCTCCCCAATAAAGTCGCTGACCTAGCTTTACTCGAGCGAGGCTTAGTCATTGTCACAGGGATCACCGGGTCTGGAAAGTCTTCAACTCTTGCCGCTATGATTGATCACATCAATCGCAACAAAAATAAACACATTCTAACCATTGAGGACCCCATTGAGTTTCTTATCCGCGACCGCAAATCCATTATCACCCAAAGGGAACTAGGAGAAGATACGCGCAATCATACAAAAGCACTACGAGCCGCCCTTCGACAAGATCCGGATGTCATTCTCATTGGTGAAATGAGAGACCGGGAAACTATTGAAATCGCATTGCTGGCTGCTGAAACAGGTCATCTTGTCTTATCAACGCTGCACACATTAGATGCCACTGAGACCATCAATCGTGTGGTGGCCTCTTTTGATCCCTATCAACAGCAGCAGATTCGGATTCAACTTGCCAGTGTTCTTTCAGGAGTGATCAGTCAACGTCTTGCTCGAAAGAAAGACAAATCTGGTTTTGTACCTGCTGTAGAAATTCTGGTGGGCAATGAACGAGTGAAAGACCTGATCATGGACCCACAAAAAACTCGTGAAATACGCGCCACCATTGAAGAAGGTCAAGAGGCCTGGGGTATGCAGTCCTTTGATCAAAGCATTATGGAACTCGTTGCTCAAAATATTATCTCTTTTGACGAAGCTCTAAAAACCTGCTCAAATCCAGAAGATTTTAAAGTTCGATTTAGCGGAATCACAGCTTTAGATGGCCGTAAATGGGCGGATTCCAGCAAGCACCGAAAAAAAGTCCATGAAGCCTGGAGCCAGTTACCAGAAGTAGAACTCGATCTACCCGTAGATATTTCCCACAAGGCGAAAAAAAAGAAAAAGTAGAAACACATCGTTGATCGCCATTTACAAGTGCTTTCCCCAGCCTCTCGTTTATGCTACTTTGCCCACCATGGGCTTAGATTCACAAAATCCAACAGAAAATTCTGAAGAAAAATCACCACTCTGGATAAAGGCTTACAACAGCCTCATCCGCTATCTGGGAGCTCGAGACCATTCGGAAAAAGAGCTACGCATTAAGCTCAGCCAAAAGTACCCCGAAAATATTGCAGAGGAGATGGTGGCCCTGGCCTACGAGAACAACTGGATGGCTAACCCCCAGGAGCTGGCCCAAAGAACCGCCGAACGCCTCATGGAGAAGGGCAAAGGCCCGCGCTATATTACCAACTACCTGTCTGAGAGGGGACTGCCAGAGGTGAGCATAGACCGCGAAGAGGCCCTAAAACTGGCCCGTGAAGTGGCAGAAATGAAGTTTGGCGATTTGAAGGAACTGAATTATGATGAACGACCCAAGGTGCAACGTTTTTTACAAGGCCGTGGATTCAGCCACGGGGTTATCAGCACCGTGATTTTTGAAAATTGAGGTAGGTTCGCATAAATGAATAGCAATGATCTTCGCAACAACTTTATCAAGTACTTCGAGAAAAACTCTCACCAACCAGTGACCAGCTCCAGTCTTGTTCCAAGCAACGACCCGACCCTGTTATTCAATAATGCCGGAATGAACCAATTCAAAAACACATTTCTTGGAATTGAGCAAAGAGACTACAATAGAGCTGTCAGCTCGCAAAAATGTGTACGAGCCGGTGGAAAACACAATGACCTAGAAAACGTCGGCCAGACAGCCCGTCATCACACTTTTTTTGAAATGCTAGGGAACTTTTCATTTGGTGATTACTTTAAAAAAGAGGCCATTCATTTTGCCTGGGAGTTTCTTACCAAAGAACTACAGATAGATAAAAACCGTCTCTATGTTTCTGTTTTTGACAATGATGATGAGGCTGCTGATATCTGGCACAAACAGGAAAGTATTCCCAGAGACCGCATTTACCAGTTTGGTGAAAAGGACAACTTCTGGCGCATGGGTGATACGGGCCCCTGCGGCCCCTGTTCCGAGATTTTTTATGATCTAGGCCCTGAAGTGAGCGGCAATCCCAAAGACAATGTTATGGGTGGTGAGGGTGATCGCTACATGGAGATCTGGAACCTAGTATTCATGCAGTTCAATGAAACTGAGAACGGTCAACAAAGCCCACTTCCCAAGCCCTCTGTAGATACGGGGATGGGTCTTGAACGTCTGTCTGCTGTTATGCAGGGTGAAATCAGTAACTATCACTCAGACCTATTTATGGACCTGATTGAAAAAGCCTGCAGTATCAGTAACTCTAAATATCAGAAATCCACCAAAGGGCTTAAGGGTAAAGTTCTCACTGAGGTGGAAACATCCAATATGGCCCTAAGGGTTCTGGCAGATCACGCCCGTGCAGCCGCCTTTTTGATTGGTGACGGGGTTCTTCCTTCCAACGATGGTCGTGGGTATGTTCTTCGAAGAATTATGAGACGAGGCATTCGCTATGGTCGACAGCTCAGCGAAAAAAGCCTGCTTCCCGCCGTGGTGGAGAGCGTGATCGGAAAAATGTCAGATTTTTACCCGGAACTGAGCACCCAGAAAAACCTTATTATAAAAACCGTTTCCGACGAAGAACAACGGTTCCTTCAAACACTTGACCAGGGCACCAATATTTTAGATGACTCCTTACGTAAGCTGAAGGAGCAAGGGCAGTCCACTGTTGATGGGGCTCTAGTATTCAAGCTTTACGACACCTATGGTTTCCCAGTAGACCTCACTCAAGTGATGGCCCGGGAGCAAGGGTTTGAGGTGGATGAAGCTGGTTTTGAGTCCCACATGGAAGAGGCCCGCAATAAGGCCAAGGCCAGCTGGAAGGGGAAAACCATTTCTGGAGATGCCGCCCACCTGGTGACATTCTCTCAAGAAGCCTTTAAAAAACAGGGGGCCACTGAATTCACTGGATACACCACAACTTCCACCAACGATGCCACTCTTGTCGATATGTCCAATGGCTCCAAAAGAATCACCCGCCTGAGCCGCGGTGACACAGGCATCATTGTCACTAACAAAACCTGTTTTTATGCTGAAGGTGGCGGGCAAGTGGGTGACTCAGGTGTCATCACCACCTCTAGGGGTTCTGCCAGGGTCATTGACTGCACTCGACAAAACGATGTATTTCTTCATCACGTGGAAGTCACCGACGGCAGTATCCAAACAGAAGACTCCTGCCAGCTAAAAGTCACCAACCTCGCTCGCAGAAACACTGCCAATAATCACTCAGCCACGCACTTGATGCACGCAGCATTAAGACAGGTTCTGGGTGATCATGTTCAACAGGCCGGCTCTCTCGTAGATCCAGAGCGACTCCGCTTTGACTTCACCCATAACAAACCCCTCTCTACTATTGAAATTCAGGACATTGAAACCCGGGTCAATCAGGCCATTGGCCGAGCAACAGAAGTCACCTCAAAAGTCACCTCTCCGGAAAAAGCCATCAAGGAAGGCGCTCTTGCCCTATTTGGAGAGAAGTACGGAGACCAGGTCCGTGTGATCAAAATGGGGGATGACTCCATGGAGTTATGTGGAGGCACTCATGTTCCCAACACCTCAGTGATTCGCGCCTTTAAAGTTGTTTCTGAATCTGGAGTCAGCTCCGGAGTGCGTCGGATCGAAGCCATCACTGGAGACCGGGCCATCAACTACCTGATGAAAAACACCCGAGAAAACCTGACGGCTCGCACTGAATCCGGTATCAACGAACCCTGGAGCCAGTACATTGAAGGGCAGCAACAGTCTGTCGATGTCCATATTCAGAATCTAAAAACCCATATCCGCAATCTGCAAAAAGAGGTTCAGTCCCTGAAAGGTGGACAGATCTCTGTGGAGAGTCTCATTGGCAATGCCAAAAGCTTCTCCCACAATGGCTCAGAGGGACGCCTGGTGCTTGGAGACCTCCCCATTGATGACCGCAAGGTTCTCAGCGACCTATCAGATAAACTTCGTGATAAAATCCAATCCGGTGTGATCGTTTTAATTGGGCAGGGAGACAAGAACCACCCTCTGCTAGTGACTGTCTCTAAAGATCTGTCTAAGGATCTACCCGCTGGAAAACTTTTAAAGGAGGTCGCCGAAGCATTGGGCGGGAAAGGGGGCGGACGGCCGGATTTTGCCCAAGGGGCTGCCCCCGATCGCAGCCAGATTGCCAAGGCCTTTGAAAAAGCCACCCGCTTTGTAGGAGTGTAGGGACAAAACCCTAAAGTTCTGACTCACCAGACCTTTCCGAAGACTTCAATTTGAAAAGAGGAGGTGATTTGGGCTGTGACACCTGGGGAGCATCATCCCGAGACTCCAGGTGGGGCACATAGATTTTTTTATTGGAGATTTTCTTTTGTAGGTCCCATCGATGCCTTAGAGCCGCTGTCAAACGACGTCTGGTAAAGGCCGAATAGACTTTTAACCTCAAAAAATACACTTTGCCCAGTTGCCACCCTAGACGTGAGTACTTAAAAACAAGCACCATAAGGTCCTGCGCCCACCAGCGCAGTTGAATACTCAACTTATGAATTCTTTCAGAATGATAAATTCTTAATAATTGCTGCTGAAGCCTTTGCAACGCCGACACCTGATATACTTTCTGCCATAAGGCTAACAACCACTCCTGTGAGTGCAAAACCCCAACCATGAAAAATGGAACACTTTTTTTGTGATGCACCTGCAACCACTTGAGCTTATCCACAGTAAAGCCCATGCTTTGAATCTCTCCGATAGCATTATCTGCAAATAAATACCGATGAAAAGAAAAGCCAGACTCAATCACTCTGCGACGAAAACAAATATTCGTGTGTCCGTTCATCTCAAGAACTGTGGACTTCATAACACGTGCCGAGGCCTTCTTTGGCTCGTATATATGGTGCTCAATATTGTAACCCGCACAAACATCCACTCCCGGATGATCCAAAAGAAATCCATAGAGCTTTAGTAAGTCATTGGGGTTATCAAAAATAGTTTCTTCATCAAGAACATAAATAAAATCACCGCTGCATTGACGAATCGCAACATCCACCATGGCCGACATGTATTTTTTATCCTTAATCATGACTGTACGAAGGTCATAGTTGACCTCCGGCAAGTTCTTAAAGGCATCTGCTCTGTTAGAAACAAGGACCACCTGTAAGGCCTGAGCAGGAAAGTCCTGCTGAGCAATATCCTGTAAAAGAGCCTCTCTCTTTTGTTGTGATTTTCCGATTGCAACGACCAACGAAACCATATTTATACCAATCCGGTTTGAACTTTTCCGTTTTTTGAAACTGATTTGCAGCCACCTCAGAGCCTATTTTTAAATAAACAGCCGTGAGATCTGTCTCCAACTCAATCCCAAAAATCCAAAAAGTTCAAACCGGATCGGCATAAAAACTAAAAAACACTGTGGCTTGCGTCAAGCTCACAAAAACACATGGAGCTTTTTCATCAGAATCCATTTTCCAGGAGTAGAAAAACAAATTTGCAATTTTTGGGGTTTATAATACAGTCAATGAAGGTCCAGTGTCATCAGGGGGAACTGGTGGAAACAGAATTCGCTAACAAAAGATATTATCAGCTTCAACTAAGACCCACCTGTAGCCTGAGGTGCTCTTATTGCCCGGGCTTAGGTCTAGTTTCTGAAAGTCCACGTGTTCACCATGACCTGATTCAAAGCTTAAAAAAAGCCCGCTCTGGAAACTATTCCGCAGCCCTGATTCCATGCAATGCGTTGGAGATGGAGGATCTTCAGATCATTGTAGAGACTATTCACAGTTTTTCTCTACTTCCCATAATTCAGATCAACTCCCGACAACTGCAAACCCAAAAACATCGTATTGAGCAGATCCTACAGTGGAAAGTGGGGGTGCAAATTGTCTGGGGCAACAATGTTTCTATTCCTGACAGCGTTTTGAACCTTATTAATGATTTGGCCGAAGACTTTCACATCACTATTGTGGCGCACAAGCGCATACATGCCCTGGAGACCTTTCGCTCTCTCCCCGATACCATCAAAAATAAAGCCTATTTTTATTTCCCACTGAATCAGGGAGGCTCTGAAGAGTTTTTTACTGCAGACGCCATTTATGAGTTCTTAAAAAGATTTCGAGTTCAGTTTCCCGGATATAAGGCCTTACCATCTCCTGGAATAGACCTTTTTGATCCTCAAAAGAAAAAATGGCAAGAGTTGGAGCCACAACTTCGACCCATTTATACATCTCCAGGTTGTGAAACTCCAGACACTTCACGAAAGTACTCAATTATTATACCCACAAAAAATGCAGAGCATTTTATTGAAGATACATTAAGAGTTCTCTCACAACAAACTATGGATAGCGACCAATACGAAGTGATTGTTGTTGACGAAGGCAGTACTGATAAGACCATTACCCGATGTATTGACTTTGCTCGCAGTGGTGACCCAAACTTTCAACTGAAGGTTTTGAGACAACAGGCTTTTGAAGTTCCATCCAATGACAGAGGTGAATACACCACAGCCGTTTCTCTCAACCTGGGTGTGAAAAACTCTCAAGGAGATCATTTACTATTTCTTAATGCCCGTTCACTTATGCCAAGAACTCTATTGCTAGACTTGATTCTTCACCATAAAAGCTGGGACTTAGTTCAGCCACGAAGACTCGTGCTTCCTGAGGATGTGGATTCTGTGATGTTAAAAGCCATGAACCCCAAAGAGCTTGAACCCCTCTCTGAGCCAGAAAATCTATTTTGGGAACAGTTCTACCAAAACTCTGAGAATTGGAATCAAATGATGGATGGCTGGAAGTACATTTCTTCAAAAAACTTATCCATGAGAAGAGATGTTTTTGAATTTATCGGTTGGTATCGAAAAACATTTTTGCACCATGGGTTTGAAGATAGTGACCTCGGCTATCGAGCCCACAAAAAAGGCTTTCAATTTTTTCTCAGTCCTGAAGCCGTTTTTGAGGTCAGTACTACTAAAGAAGCCACTTCATTTTTTCGAAAGAGGCTGGAGAGGCAGGCCCCTCTCTCTAATATGGCCAAGTCATTTTTTCAAAATAACCTTGATACTGATATCTATGACCGATATGCCGCAAAGCTCTCATCTTATAGCACCGGGCCAAGTTTTTCTCCAAAGAGAACAAGTACCTGATGGATGGCTCTACACTCTTAGAGCCTCTTCAACTCTTTCGTTTGGACTTAAAAAAAGACCCTATCTCAACTCGATACACATCCCCAAAAAAGAGAGGTGTTGAACACTTGTACATTTGTAAATAAAAAAAATCGTATTTGCTTAAAAAATGTCTCAGACCAACCTTAAATACCCTTCACGCTCACAATGTTGGCACCAATATTGATGTACACACACTTATGCCAATCCAATTTAGTTTTTTAAAAATTGACACCACAAGACAACAAGCCAGAGGGGTGAAATATGTGCATGATGACTTCAATAAAGACATTGCTTTTCATTGTATCAGTCAGTTTAGGGTCTCCCTTTTTATGGGCAAAGGATCTCGTATCCCATACAATCACCGACCCATCATATAGCCTCTCTCAGGTAGAGGATTCCATATCAGAAATACAAGTGAATCTGATATCTATGGATATCTATAGGAATAGATATGTCATCCACTACGAGGACTATTGTGAAGGCAAAGAGGCTCTCAATTATCAGTGTAATAATCAGGGTCAGCCAGTCATTACTCTTTCACCAACGGATGTTTATACGTGCACACGTCAAAAGCCTTCCATAAGCTCTTTTGAAGTCACTAAAAAATCTTTAAAAGAGTCCCTTCCTGAACCCTGTAAGATATCTCAAAAGGTTACTATTCAAGAAATTAAAAAAAGGCCCTCTAAAAAAAGAAACAACACCTCTGATAATTTTAGATATGGGCCCACAATTACAGGCGTTCCAGGGAAGACAGTCGATCTTGAATTCCCAACAAGAAATTTTATTCAGTCTGAGCACAGAAGACGGCAAATAAATGGCAGAGGAAACCAGCAGTCAACAGCAGAGCAACGAGGACAGCTGCGCTGAGAAAATTCAAACCAGATCAGTATAATCTCACTGCCCCTCACTCATAAGGCAGAGCAGCTCAAAGAGCGTATCCACAGCAGCCAACGCCGTAATGTCACTGCTATCATAGGGGGGTGACACTTCTACAATATCTGCCGCCAATAGAGTTTTTATTTTTAACCCACGAAGGATTCTTTGGGTTTCGTAGGTGGTCAGCCCTCCGACAACGGGAGTTCCTGTTCCTGGGGCAAAGGCGGGATCTAAACAATCAATATCAAAACTAATATAAGTCACTCCACTTTCAAAAAGAGGAAGTTCAGAAACAAATTTTTCCAATCCTTTGCAGCGAATATCGTCTACTGTCATCACTTGAATCCCATGCTGTCGGACAAAGTCCAGATCTTCCCCCCCAGTTAAAGGGCCACGAATTCCTAACTGCAAAGTGTTTTTTGGGTGAATCAGCCCCTCATTAACAGCATGTCGAACGAAGGCCCCATGATGGTATTCACATCCCCAGGCAGCGGGATAGGTATCTATATGGGCATCAAAATGGATCAAATTTAAAGGTTCACCCACCTTTTTACGAGCGGCCCTCAAAAGAGGCAGTGTTGTGGAGTGGTCTCCACCAATAGCCACAAAGCGCTTGCCACGAATCAGCACGTCAGAAAAGAAGGACTCAATTTTTTCATAGGTTTGACTTTGATCAATAGGAACTGTTGGACAATCACCTATGTCAGCCACTTTCATTTTTTCCAAAACATTATAGGCACGACTCCAGTGAAACCCCCGTCCCAACGAAGACGCTTCACGAATCTTCGAGGGAGCAAATCGGGCTCCGGGTCGATAGGAAACAGCTCCATCATAAGGAACACCAGCAATTCCTACCTCGTAGTCGGCATCTTTTGTCACGTGAGGCATACGAAAAAAAGTCTTAATCGCAGAAAATCTTGGGAACTCCCTTCCACTTATTTGCTTGTAATCCATATTCAAAACTCTCCCTTTAGGTGACCGACAGTCCAATGAATTTTTTTTCCGCGAACGTTTAAAGTGTGTTTTTCCATCTTATCCATAAGTTCTGTTTTTTTCTCTTCTAAAAAAGAGCGCCGTTTTTGAATCACCTGATTCAAACGCAGCTCTGTCTTTGTACCTACCAACTCTACAATCACCCATCGCAAAGTCTGAAGACTCACTCCTTCGTCAGGAGGCATCCAGATTTTCAATTCATAAAATTTTCGATGAGCACGCTCTATGAGCCTCAATGAGGCCCACTCTGTTCCCTTTTCTTCTAAGGGAACTTTAACAACCTCTTTCCAAACACCATCATTTATACTTAAGTTGCCTCTTAAAAACTGATAGCTACCGCCATCTTTTTGCAAAAGACAGTTCTTTTGCCTAAGCTGCTCTTTTGTACAAGAAACATCTCTGGCATAAGCTCCCCCTCCGCTCATTAAAAACAAAAAAATCGCTACTCCCACTCCACTTTGCATGACGTCAACCTTATCTCATCTTGATTCTTCACTCAATCACCGATAGATAACATTGATGATTCTTAAAGCCACAGTTGGTCATTTAACCCATTGGTACAGGGATAATAAAAGAGACCTCCCTTGGAGGGAGGGTAAGAATCCTTATCAAATATGGATTTCTGAAACCATGCTGCAACAGACCACCTCTCGAGCCGTCATCCCATTTTATCAGCGGTTTCTCAAATCCTTTCCAACGATTCAGGATTTAGCTCAAGCCAGTGAAGGACAGGTTTTAGAAAATTGGGCGGGACTCGGCTACTACTCCAGAGCCAGAAACCTCCACAAGGCCGCCCAAATAATTACAGAACAAGGTCACTTTCCGAAAGATGTGAAAGAGTTATTAGAACTTCCAGGGGTTGGCCCCTATACGGCGAGAGCCATCGCCAGCATTGCCTTTGAAAAGCCCGTCGGTGTTGTTGATGGTAATACTATTCGTGTGCTGTCTCGCTTTTACGGCTGGAATGGAGAGTGGTGGAAAACCTCCGGTCGACAATGGGTTCAAGAAACCATGGATGAATGGGTCTCTTGGGGAAAGTCCTCTGAGGTCAACCAGGCTGTCATGGAGCTAGGAGCTTCTCACTGCTCCCCAAGCAACCCCAGTTGCCTACTGTGCCCTATTAAAAAAAACTGCCAGGCAAAAAATAAAAACCTAAATAAAGACTCTTATCCTAAAAAGAAACCCAAGCGCAGCTTTGAAATCTGGATATGGCAACCTGAAGTTTGTCAACATCAAGGTCAAATAGCACTCATGAAAAATGCCACTCTTCCCTTTCTTAAGGGCCAATGGATTCTTCCTGGAACCGGAACTCTAAAAAAGCAAAAACCAAAAAGCTATGACTACACTCACAGTATCACTCACCATAAAATTTATGTGCAGGTCAAAAAAAATCAAAACTTGAGAGCTCAAAAGGGACTCAAGTGGGTGCCCATCAAGGAGGTTCCTCGTTGGTGCCCAGTTTCACTCGTTCAGAAGGCTCTTAGACAGGGGGGACTGTCGTGCTAAAAATAGAAGCGGTCTCAAAACTATCACTACTACTCATCTTGGGGCTGGCTGGTTGCTCTGGAAAAAACACCAAAAATACTCTAGATGCGAGCGACTTAAAAGCTCCTCCCGGAGTCACGCTCCCACTCATCACTCAACTCACTGGAGCAGGCATTAATTACCAACCGGCCTGGTCTCCAGACGGCTTGCACATTGTTTACATCAGCTCGGATCGCCCCAATCATGACAACCCACAGGTTTACACAATGAAACTGGCTGACAGATCAGAAAAACGCATCACCTGGCAACACGGAAAAGCGGCACATCCCCTATTCTCTCCCAATGGACGAAGGGTGATTTACGCCAGTACAACCGACGAAGCCAAGGAGGACACCAACTTTATTAAAGACTCTCTAAAGAGAATTGCTGGAAAGGGAGAAAAAAAAGTTGAGACCGAATCTTTCTGGCAGAACCAACCTTTTGAAATTTATTCTAGTCTGATCAATGGATCTCGGATCGAACGCCTTACAAAAAGTCAAAGATATGACTCGGAAGTAAGCATTGAAGCGAAAGATAAACGCATGGTGTACGTCTCTTCACGAGATGGGTTCCTGAACCTGCATCTCTCATCGACAACGGGAACCTACATAAAGGCATTGACTCAGTCTAAAAATGTTAAATCAGGGCCCACCTACTCTCCCAATGGGCTATTTATTGCTTGGGTCGAGTATGCAGAGGGAATGACCAGCAGTGATATATTTATTGGTGACAGCCTATTAAAAGAAAAAAAAGCCATTACTGACAGCAAGGCCATTCACTTTCAACCCTCATGGAGTCCCGATGGCAAGACTCTCATCTTTTCATCCAATCGGGACAACGCAAATAATTATGAGCTGTATGCTATTGCTTCCAACGGAAGATGTCTACAGAGGCTGACATGGCATTCAAGCAATGATACCGAACCCGCCTTCTCGCCCGACGGAAAATCTTATGTCTTTACCAGTGATCGCTCTGGGGAAAAACAAATCTATAGATCAGACTTTGTCCCAACAAAAACCTGTCCATAGCTATTGCCAGTTCAAATCATCACGATAGTACCGGTTGTGTTGACCAGGCACAACAATTCGCTCAGGAAGCGCACGGTGATCTAAGACCTCTCCCGATAACAGATATCCTTGGACAAAAATATTTCCGTTGCTGTGAACCTTCACCACAGCAAACCCTGTTTTTGACCGCCCTGTCTGCCCTGACAGATAACGGGCTCCAGAACCCATACAGGGCATAGACAAAATTCTTAAAACCCTGTCTTGCCGCCCTTCTCGACGGTGAATCACTTTGCCTGGAAAGAACGCATGGGAGTGACCAAATATGGCGAGGTCGACACCTTCATCTAAAAAAAGCTTTTCCAATCCATTTGGATTTTCCTCCCATTGCTCTTTATTAAGAACCTCGTAGTATTTACCACGGCCATTATGGGAGTGTTTTCCTTTATTTAGCAACGGATACAGAGGGACATGTCCATAAACAATTCTTGCTGTGGCCCGCTGAGCCTGTGGACTTTGCAATTGCTGACGAATCCAGTCTCTTTGAAGATCTCCATGGTGAATACGAAAGGGCGTCACGCTGTCCATGCTAATAAAAAAAACATTGTTGACTACGTAAGAGTAATAAAATGGATAAAACCTTTGGTCTATCAACTGCACTCGCGGCGCCTTTTGGTTCCAAAAACTCTGATAAAGATCTCGTTCCCGCTGCATCACTGCATATCCAGAGGCATCGTGGTTACCGGGACTCGGAGCAAACTCCACACCTGCCGTGAAAAATCTCTGCAGAATATTTCTTTCAAAAGAGTCCCACATAGCTTCTAGCCGACTCAGTGGATATTTATGACTGATGTCTTCCCCGGCCACGTAGTCACCAGTACCAATCACCAGGTCAGGTTTTTTTTCTAAAACCCGATCCATGCCCCTCAAAACAGACTCTCTATAGTCCGTGCTCCCTAAACGGCCATTGAGATCAGAGATCACCACCAGCTTCAGGCTGTCTCCAAAAGCACTACAATGCAGCGCAGCAAATATGAGGCATTTCCAAAAAAAGGGATAGAACTTCATTCAGCTTCCATGCTGCCAGCCAGAGCCTTATTGCTCTCACACCTTTGATTTTACTAGAAATATTTTGAAAGCGACAAGTCCAGCTCTTGAACAGTGCCGGTATATTTCCAACATTTCACCCTCACCTTTTTTCCACGTACCTTTTCTGGAGCAGAAAGTCATGGCACATTCACGCAAGGAATACACAGATGATGAAATCACTTATTCAATTACTTTTTATTATGGGCTCTGTCACAGTTCGAGCAGAAGTCGCTGGGCATCAAATCCTCGTGACCACTTCTCCCAATGGCGTTCAGGAAAAGTGCATACGGCACCGACTCCCTGGCGCTGACTACCGCGAGAAAGACTCAAAAAAAGAAGCCGAGTTTTGCTCCATCGATCTTTATAACGGTCACTATGCTATATGTGCCAAAACCTGGAGCACAAGCCCTGGTTCCGTCATTTATAATATCTCCTCCACAGGTCTCACTGTTTCAAGAGCAGAAGATCAATGCCAACAATTAAACAATGGTCGTGTAGAGGGAGCTCATAAAGTTGCCAAGTTTAAAAATACCATGAATGCCCGCGGCACTAGTGGCACCTATTCTCAATCCTCATTGATCTACTATCATATCTCCCGCTACTTTGGGATGCTGACTGACATTCCTGTCTCTGTTTACAGAAGTATCGACCGGGAGCAACACCTCAACCGAGTGGCCCTAAGAGCCTCTCGTCAAGGGCGTATGGGCAAGCAGATGAAAGCCGGGTGGCGAACACTCATTGCAGCAGAGCAGAGCCCAAGCTCTTACTCACCTACTGATGAGCTTTTTACTGATAATCAAAGACAGATTTACGGGATTCTGATCCGCGGACGAGGTGAACGCTATGGAGCAGAAGTCAATGGCATAAGATCCAAGTGGGGACTCAAACAAAATATTGAATTCACACAAACAGCCCCTTTTATGGCCCTACAATCAGAAAAAAACTTAAACGCAGCCATTCAAGATGGACTGGTCTCTGCTAGAAAAAACCGTAAACTCAGAGAGGCTCTCGGTGGCTTTGTTTCCAATGAACAAATGATCTTTTGGATGACAGAATTGGCCGAAGTGACTCTCATGGATTATATCTTTAGCCAACAAGACCGCATTGGTAACATCGATTACCGCTGGTACTGGGTGTACGTAAAAAATGATGTCCTCAGTAACAAACGAGAAAAGAGTCTCGAAGACTCCAATGGAGACGAGCTACCCAGAAAAGCCGTAGACTTTTCTAACATCCAACCCCCAAGCGAAATTGCCGAATATCAACCGGTTCTGATCCAAAAAACCCAACTCAATGACAATGATGCTGGAACACGCAAGCTCAATACCAATGCCAAAAGCCCTTACGTCAACTACACGAAAAGAGCAAAGATGTTGGAGAAAATCAAACACTACCCAGCTCGCCTTTACTCAAAACTCGTAAAATTTAACGATGATCTGCAAACAGCTGGCGTGATCTGGCAATTCATGTCTACACAATTTGATATAAACCCCAAATATCTCGAAAGTGCCCGTTTCTTTGCGAATGAAGCATTAGAGGTTCTACGTAAAAAATGTGAAAACAAAGAACTGATTTTTGATCTAAACCCAAAAGAGTATCTAATAACAGGAGCTACTCAACCCAAACGAATGGATTGTCAAACAGGAGATTACCAATGAAAACAGTACTAATGACATTTATTTTTACAACATTTTCCACAATGGCTCATGCTCGACTACAAACCATGGTAGCAGACTACACCCAATTTCTTGGCAAGACTTCCAGTTCCACACGAATCATGAAAAACTCCCCACTGAATCGAGGCAAAGACATGCGCCCAAAAACTGTTTTGAAAGGTGTTCTCTACTTTGGAGGAAGTGACCGCAAAAGGGCTTTACTCTCTTCGAGCACTCAGCAGTTTTTATGTGAAAGTGGGTTTTCAACCATCTACTCTGTCTACGACACTCCTAATAGATCCCAAATCAACTGTAACGGAAATACCACCCGTTACCGCAAGATCGGTGAAGCGAAATCCTCTGACAACGCTGGCTCTCGAGTACGCACGTTTCTAGAAGATATTTATGATATCATTCAATCCAACGGCACCCTTGGACCTATCTATTTACATTGTTGGTATGGTGTTCACGCCTCTAATACAATTGCCCAAATTGCATTAAAACAATTTTGTGGCGTCAGTGACTCTGAGCTTGCCCGCAACTGGGACACCGTGGATATTTATGATAGTCTGGGAAGCAAGGGGATGCGTAAGAATATAAAAAAAATACAAAATTTTTCTCCCTACCAGGACTTAATGATCAGTGCAAAACAAAGGCAACACATTTGCCATTAAAAAGTATGGTTATGGTTTTTGAGGAGAGATCGAAATGTTAAAAAAATGGATATTTGCTGTTTTAATAGGATTGGTTACAATAACTGTTCCTGTACGAGCAGCAGTACCTGAGGGGAATACCTGCCACCGTTTAATGGAGGACCTCACCTATGCCAATACAGATATTCAACTCCACCTGGATTTAAAAGAAGGCAAGGCCAACTTCAATATTGAAAAAACCTCCTCCGCAGAAACCCTCACCCCTTCCATAGAGGACACCTTTGCACAGGGGCTTTACTTTTGGATGATTAAGGGAGCCTCTCGCCTTCCCCACCCTCCAAAGAAAAAAAATATTTTGGAAAATGGTTTTTATGATGTTGCCGTTCCTCTTGATCCCCAAGACCGACAATCTCATCAAGTGATTTTTCACTATCGCGCTCTGAACCACCAGAACGGAGCTCGATCTGCTATTTTAAAATCTTGCTCAGTCGTGGATGCTCGAGGACGACAACTGGGTAGGTATTCATTAAAAAGTCTTCTCCGCGAGCTGGAGTCGACAACTACGCCCCCTCCGTTTTTACAACTTAAATACAATGACCATCTGATTCCATTTCCCACGATCATTTCTGAGGAGGTCTATTTAAAATACCATCACTTCTTTGTCACATTTTACTACAATCCCTCACAAAGAGGTGGGCACCTAAGAGAACTGGAAGACCTACACGATATTGAAACCCTTTCTCAGCTAGAGTGGCGCCGCCGCAAATACCATCGACAGAACATGCGTCGCTGGATTATGGAGCGATTTGCTAGATACGCCGTGGTTCACCTAGCTCTCATTGCCTCAACCCCTTTATGGATTGAAAAAATGCCCGGTAGTGGCATATTCTTTCGAAGTCCTCAGCCAGTAGTGACAGAGGCTGTGCCTCCCGCTCTTGCTCAAATAACAGGTCCCACATCATTGAACTACTTTTTTGATGGCCAGCCTGTTGAAATCTTTCTTTTAAAAAATGCTGATGACCAGTACAGCTTGCTCTTATCACCGGCTCATTGGGACAAAGTGAATGCCTCCAATCAGATCAAACTCACAGACTCAGAGGGGCAAACCCACTCATTCTTTGTGGTGACCCTCTCAGATGGAAACAAAGCCTTGATTCGCCTCACCGAGTAAAAGTGCTCGTCAATACTTTCCTCTTTCTTCTTGTTATTTGCTTTTAGGCTCTCTTTTTCGTAGAGTTTTACACAGATCCCCGGTTTAGATTTTCCGGATTGGTGTACGTATCTCAAGGAGAAAGAGATGAAAGCCTTACCCCTCATTCTAGCTCTATTCCTAACTCTGTCAGCTTGGTCAGCTCCGCATCCCGGCACCTCCAGCTCTTTTCTCATTGGACAAGACAACGGTCGGTTTATTTCACAGCATGGATTTTTACTGAATGCTGCTGGAACTCATTGGCAACACCAACACACTCCAAAAAATATTAAAAATATTGAAACCATGTATTTATCACAAAACTCCATCGGTGGAATGAAAGCCTCTCTCACAGTGCGTGTGGATGATCTTTCTCGCACCACCTCATTGGGAGCTTATATGCAAAAATGGGCTCGCGATTACCATCGCTTTGGCTTTGATATTTTGAATTCCCAAAAAGTGAAGGTCGGCTCTTACAAAGCTCACATGATTGACCTCATTCACAAGCCCTCCTCCAAACAACTGCGCCAAGTCGTGTTCTTTCGAAACCAAAAAGCTGTGGTCTTCACCTGTCGGGATAACCGACAGACTTTTTTAAAATCACTGAAGTCCTGTAATGAAATTATTCGCAGCTTTCGCTGGGCTCGGGCGAGTCTCTCTAACTGAACAGTTTCTTTATAAATCCGCCAATTTTTTTACCAATACCCTCTGACTGTTTCTTTACCTGGGCTGAAGCGTTACTTGGACGCTGAGAGCGACGTCTTTGAGAGCTTCCCCCCTTGCGCTTGCGTTGATTATTCCCCTTACCACTGCTGCTGGCATTGCGTCTTCTAGAAGACTCATTACGATGACCATCTCCGGACTTGGGTTTATGTCTACCGGTCTGTCGATCTCTGTGAGCCCCATTGATTGAAGTGCTCTTTTGATTTCGATCAGAGTCATCAGACCTGACGCCATCCCGCCCCCGGTCTTTGTCTCCATCACGCTGAAGTTTTTTAGAATATCTCTTGCTCTTGGCACCACCATCACTTTTACGGTGACTACCGCGCCCTCTTCTTTGATCACGATCTCTAGAACCACTTACCTTTCTATCACGACCACCGGAACGCCCCCCTTTAGAGCCTCCCCCACTTTTTGAAGAATACTCTAGCTCGTTGTCCCTAGGAAATGGCTCATACTCTTTCACCAAAAACTCATCTTCAATCCAACCTGTTTCTACTTTTTTTCGAGTATAGTCTTCAATACGAGCCAAGGCCTCTACATCACGATCACTGACCAGTGAAAAAGCACGCCCCTTAGCGCTGGCACGACCTGTTCGGCCAATCCGGTGAATATAGTTTTCGGGGTCATCGGGCAATTCATAATTGATGACCATATCTACGCCCACAACATCTAAACCCCGAGCGGCCACATCTGTAGCCACGAGAATATTGCGATCTCCTTTTTCTGATTTGAATTGAGCCATTACACGGTTGCGCTGACCTTGAGTCAAAAGACTGGAGATCCCCAAGGCAGGATACCCATTTTTATTCAAGAAAAGGGCAATACGCTCCACATTGCGTTTGAAGTTACTAAAAATAATCACCTGCTTCGGCTGATGCTGCTTTAAAAGCGACAGCAAGGCCCCTGGTTTGTCATTGTGACCTAGGTGAAAAAGCTCATCATCCACATTGTCTGCCGTAGCCTGATCTTTACTGATATTGATTTCCACGGGGTCCGCACCAAACTCATAGGCCGTGTTCATGACATCAAAATTCAAGGTGGCACTGTAAACCAAAAACTGTCGGTCTTTTGGCATACGCTTCAGAAGATACTTCATGTCATCTTTAAAGCCCATGTCAAACATACGATCAGCCTCATCAAATACAACAGCACGAATTTGGTTTAAATCCACAACATGCTCTTTATAGAGATCAATCAATCGCCCTGGAGTGGCCACAACAATGTCCACACCCTTTTTCACACGCTCGATTTGTTTTTCGTAAGAGGTACCCCCAAAAATCGCCACAGTTTTGATTTCACCACCAGGACACAGCTCCTGTACGTTACTGCAAACTTGATCCGCCAGTTCTCTCGTAGGAGTTAGAACCAAAAGGTAGTTTTTTTGTTTCCAATTAAAGAAGAGCCTTTGCTTTTCCTGTTCATCTTTAGGCTGAGCATTGTCCGTCAGTTGTTTTAAATCTTCGCCAGAGACTTCTTCATCGCTTCCATCTCCAGAGGAGAATTCTCTGGCATACTCACGAGACTTTAAAACTCTATCCATCAGTGGCAATAAAAATGCTGCTGTTTTTCCAGTTCCGGTTTGAGCCAAGCCGGCCACGTCTTTTCCTGCAAGTATGTAAGGTATAGATGCTTCCTGGATATCGGTGCACTTTTCAAACCCCTGCTGTTTTATTCCAGCAACAAGTGCAGGGTGGAGATCAAATTCAGAAAATTTCACAGACGCCTCTCATTGATGACATGATACGTCATTTGTTCGTGGGATAGGTTCTAGACTCTGGAAAATATCACTCCGAACAAAAAAATGTCAAAGCTGGAAATAACAGACTATCGACCTCAGAAAGCCCGGCCATTTGCTTCTGAGAGAAAATTCTTTAGAATTCGAGTAAATTCTTCAACTTGATCAAAATGCACCCAGTGCCCAGAGTCCTTCACCTCCATACCTTGAACCTCAGGATTCGTTTGCAACACTTGCTCAAATACGTCCCGCGGCAAGTCCTCGGAGTGCTCGCCGCGGACCCAAAGGGTGGGGCACTTCAAAGCCTTGACCTGGTCCCATCGGTCTCTGGTTCGCCCTTCGGTGAGGCTTTGTAAAACACCGCTCAATGAAAATCGCCAAGAAAAGGTCCCATCTGGCTGCTCAGCAATATTGGTGTAAAAATAATTGGCCAGAGTGACAGCTTTCTTCCCCCCCATCAAGCGGCGAGGAAACTCATTCTCAAAAAAACTCTTGGCCTGATGACGATCTAAAAAGGGAACTGGCACCAATGCCAATAACCGTTCAATTTTGTCCACACTGTCCTGGCCCGAAGTCGGCCCAATGTCTTCAATGACCAGTGAAATGAGCTTTTCCGGATAGAGACTCGCAAAAGCCAGAGCATTTCTCCCTCCCATACTATGCCCCACCAAATTGATAGATGTCCATTGCAGGTCATTAAGAATCCGATGCAAGTCCTCTGCATAATCCTCCGGAGCGTAGCCAGATTCTGGTTGAAAAGAGCGCCCATGGCCCCTTTGATCAAAAATCAAAATCCGATAGTGATCTTTCAGGCTGGATGTGACCTTTCTCCAGTTATTTCCAGCCCCCAACAATCCATGGAGAAATACAAGCTTGGGCCCACCTTCCAAACCCAGAACCTGATAGTGGAAATTCTCCAAATAAGACATTTCAACCCCTTCTCAATGTTGACCCGAAGACCGGCTAAAGACATATTTACACTCTATGCCACACAACAAGCAACCTCGACTGCATCCGAGTTGGATCGACACCCACGCGCTGGGCATCGTCAAAGCTCTCCAAAAAAATGATTTTGAGACCTACCTGGTGGGCGGGTGTGTGCGTGACCTACTTTTAGGTATTGAGCCCAAGGATTTTGATATTGCCACCACAGCTCATCCCGAAGAGGTCAAAAAAATCATTCATAAATCCTACGTGATCGGAAAACGCTTTCGCCTGGTCCTGGTCAAACGAGATGACCAACAGTTTGAAGTGGCCACGTTTCGAAAAGACATCAAAGATTTTGAAGGCAATGACCAAGAGTTACCTTCTGGAGATAACCTATTTGGAACCGCAGAAGAAGATGCCAACCGCAGAGACTTCACAATCAATGCCCTATTTTACGACCCTGTGGGCAATCAACTTTTAGACTACCCGGGAGGGCTACCAGATTTAGAAAGCGGTGTGATTCGCATGATTGGCGAACCTACAGAAAGGCTCATTGAAGATCCAATTCGAATTTTGCGAGCCCTACGATTGGCCCATAAAATTGAGTTCACTATTGATCCCAACCTTAAGACTGCCATGAAAGCCCAATCTAAAACTCTTTTAGAGGCAGCTCTCCCTAGAAAACGCGAAGAGTTTTTGAAACTTCTGCGTCTGAAGGACCCCGCACTACCATTTATAGAAGCTCATGATCTGGATATTCTTAAGTTTGCAGCTCCCACCCTTGATAAAGTGTACGAGTCTGATGAGTCCCTTGAAATTTTTACTCGTTATCTTCAAGCCACTCACGACAAAGCCCTTGATCGCAATAGCCCAGTGGAACTCTTTGGAATCTTGGTATTAGCTTATATTCGTGCCCGCATTTCCAAAAACCCTGAAAAGCCGTTGAAGTCAAAAGACCTCCTGGAACACCCAGAACTATCCCTATTGATGAAAGATGAGCTGGGTATGTTTAAATACGAACAAAGTCTGGTGACCAAAGCCATTCAGCTACAAGCCACACTGGCCCGGCGGCCTGAGTTTGAAAGAAAAGGCGAGCGTAGACAAATGGCCGTGTTAAAAAATGAATCTCTCCCCCTAGCCATGAAAATCGCTGGGCGAGACTTCACTCTGTCTACGGGAGACTGGCATTTTTGGCTGAATCGCTACTGGGAGGCCTTGCCAAAAATACAGTCCTTACGAGAAGATGAAAAGGCTCAACGGCGCAGCAGCCGTCGGCGACGACCCCGACGACCTCGCGACCCAAAAAGCAAGCCTGGACACGTGGAGAAAGTCGAGGGATAATACACTAGGTCAGTATATACACTAATGAAAAACCGGAGGTCATCCATGAGTCCATCAATCTGGCAGATTCTGATCGTCGTCGCAATTTTTGCCATCCTATTTATGGGGCCCAGTCGAATACCTGGAATTGGCAAGTCCTTGGGTGAAGCCATTCGCGGCTTCAAAAAGGGCCTAGATGACAACGAAATTGATGTCACTGATTCGGTCAAGAGAGAGCAAGTGGCTGAGGGCGGTGATGATGAAAAGATTAAAAATAAAGAGGCCAAAAAAGAAACCACCTAAGGTATTACACCTCTGGTGTTGTGCTCATTCATCCACCAAAGATTGAGCCGCTCTAACGATCGCGTGAGCATCCATTCCATGCAGCTTGTAGAGTTCATTTGCAAGATAGGCGCTTCGCCCGAACGCCTCTTTCACTCCAAGACTTCGAACCTTTAACTCCACCCCTTGAAGGGCTAAGGCATGAACCAGTTGAGCCCCCATTCCGTTTTTTATCTGATGATCCTCAACGGTGACAAGACGGCCTCCTGTCTGACTGAGGCAACTCTTAAACGTGTCCATATCAGGGTGATTAATGCAGGAGGGGTTAACCACAATCGCACCCTGGCCACCATCTTTGAGGGTTTGTGCCGCCTTTAAAGCCTGATGTAACAATGGCCCTGCGGCGGCAAGAGTCACAGCATTATCAAAATCTGAGGCGTTATTAAATATCACCTGCGCCTTACCCAACTCATATTTTAATGATGCGCCCACTGTAGGTACAAAGTTCTCACGTCCAAGAAAAAAGACTGAGGAATTGGGAGTCTCACCGCTCTTGCGCTTGCGGTAAAATTCATCGAGTGCCTGGCCGACCAAAACGTCTGCCTCATCACTCGTGGTGAGACAGTACACATCTACGTAAGGAATGGAGCTCGTCATAGAAAAATAGGTCAATGCCTGATGAGAGGCCCCATCCGCCGCATCCTGAAATCCCGCATGAGAAAAAATGGCAATCATGGGAGCCTCTGAAAGTGCTGCCATGGTTAATGGTAAAGCCCCTTTGGTGACTCCAAACTGAGAGAAAGTATCGACCACAGGGATAAAACCCTGCTTTGAAAGCCCTGCAGCCATGGAAAGCATGTTACTCTCTGCCACACCCACATCTTGAGAGCTTTCTGGATAAACTTTTTGAAAGCTCGCTACACCTGTAGAACCTGGCAGATCTGAGGATACAGACACTATAGGAAGCCCTTCTTTTTTCTTGCGAATCAAGGCCTCCGCCACACCCACTTGCACTTTCTGGCGCTTCACTCCATCACCGGGAGCTTTTCGACGCTCCAGCTCCTTTAACTCTCCAGTCCATGCTCTGAACTCCTTAGGAACTTCATTACCGTCGTAGATCTCATTGAGAAAGTCTTCTAGTTCCTCAGCTTTTTTGAGTGGAAAGCCATGCCCTCCCGATGCTGAAGTTTCAGTGCTTTTTACACCATAGCCCTTAACCGTTTTGGCGTGAATGGCCATCGGTTGATTGGGGTTATTTCGAACCTCAGTGACAGCACTTTCTAGGGTCTGATAACAGGCCTGTAGATCATGAGCCTCATTGAGGGCTAAAACCTTCCAGCCCAAAGCGGCTAGAGACTCAAACGTCCTTGCCATGGAAAACGAATCATTATCTATCCTCCCACTCAGCTTGGTATTGTTGTCGCTTACGATCAATACAAACGGTGCCATCTTTCCGTGAGCGGCCAAACCAGGAATAGCCGCCAGACTCTCTTTGGCCTCCCCTTCCATACAGGCCCCATCTGAAATTGCCGTAATAGTGACTCTTTTTTTATTACCGGCAAGAGCATCTGCAAAAGCCAAACCCTGGGATTGAGGAAGACTTGAACCCAAGGGCCCATTAGATAAATACACTCCTTCGGGAAAAAGGTGAGACTCCCCATGCCCCGTTAGCACAGAATCAATAGAACGAAAGCCTTTGAGTTTTTCCAAAGTTAGGTCTGCATAGTTATAAATAGACTTCAGAGCATACAAGCCATTTTCACAGTGACCGGCGTCATTGACACAATGAAACTGCTCAGTCCAAGTTCGGCCTGTTTTCTGAGAGTCCAAAAACATCAGGCCATAAGTTGCAGACATCAGCTCAGCAAAAGCCGAAGGACCTCCCCAGTGAGAGGCTGCCCCTCCAATAACCGCCGCCATGTCCATAAGAGCCACTAGAGCCCGAGTGGCTCTTGGGTCCGCCAAAACCACATCCTCATTGGAGGAACTCTTTACAGTCACAGAATATTTGGGTGGCTGTGTAGGGGTTCCAGCCAAAGTATTTTTCAAACTCATGGGTTCCACAGCTGGGGACATACTCGCACTCCTGTCTCGTTTCGGTATATTTACGGACTTTGAGACTTTGCGTCAAGAACTTCCGGCCGTGACGTTTAACAAGAGATTTTCTATCTTGGAACCCATGAAGATTTCTGAAGAGATTGCCCAAATACCTAAAGCTGAAATTCACTCTCATCTGGAACTATGTCTCAGAGCCTCTACCATTATGGAGTTAGCTCCTCAATTTGGCATTGAAGTTCCTGACGAAAAAACCTACCGCGAGCGGTTTGTCATCTCTGAGCCCATGAAAGACCTGGGCTCCGTTCTGAATAAGTTTCTCGACACCCAAAAACTTCTGGCCTCAGAAGAGATTCTCGAACGCATCACTTATGAGGCTTGCGAGGACGCCTACAAAACTTCTAATGTGCGTATTCTTGAACTTCGCTACGCTCCTACGTTTGTACAGCAGGGTCATGACCACTTAAACTTTGAAGGCATCCACAACGCTATTGTCAAAGGAATGAAGAAGGCTGAGGCTGAGTTTGATATGGCCGTGGGACTCATTTGTATTATTCAACGAATTCTCCCTGTCAATGAAGCCGAGGCCGTCACTCAGTTTGCCATTGACCACAAAGACACATTTGTAGGGCTGGACCTTGCCGACAACGAAGTAGGATTTGACTCCAAACCATTTGCCCCTTTCTTCAACAAAGCCAAACAAGCTGGTTTAGGAATTACAGTTCATAGCGGTGAAGCCAATGTTCCCAAAGCTCCTCGCTATGTAAAGGATGCCATTGAGTTTTTAGGTGCAGACCGTATTGGCCACGGCGTCCAGATTTATCGAGATGAAGACATGATGAATTACGTAAAAGAACGAGGCATTCCCTTAGAACTTTGTCCCACCTCTAACTGGCTTACCAGTGCTATCTCGTCCAAAGAGGAGCATCCCTTCAAAACTCTATTTGATTTTGGCTTGAAGACGAGCATCAATACTGACGACGGTGGAATTTTTGATGTTACCCTCAACCAAGAGTACCAAATGCTACATGACTTACATGGCCTAAGCATAGAGCAACTCCAGCAGTGTGCCCAATACGGCGCTGAGGAGAGTTTCATTGATCCCGTAAAGAGACAAAAAGTCTGGCCGAGTTAGACGCTACCGACCAACCTTCCGTTTTCAATTTTCATAACCACTTGAGCCAATGCCTTCAGGTCTCCCTTGTCGTGGGTGATGAGCAAAGTAGGTACTTTATGTTTTTCAATCACCTGCTTCACCAACTGCCTTGCCGAGGCTCTCAGGTTTTGGTCTAAATGGGAAAACGGCTCATCCAAAAGTAAAAATCGCGGACTCCCAATCAAGGCTCGAGCCAAGGCAGTCCTTTGCTTTTCTCCACCCGAAAGTAGAGCCCCCTGTGTACTCAAACAACTTTCTAACTGTAGAATGGCCGCCAATTCTCTCAGATGCTTTCCTGCTCTCTCAGAGTCAATCTTTCGAACTTCAGCAGCAAATAAAATATTTTGTTGAGCTGTGAAGGGAGGGAATATCTCATAGCTTTGAAACACAATACCCAACCGACGCTCCTGCATGGGCAGTGCTGCCAGGTCTTGCCCTTGAAACTCCCACTTTAAACCTGGACAGGGCTCTAACCCAATCAGCAATTGAAATACGCTGGTCTTACCCGCTCCAGAAGGACCCCAAAGAGCTGTCACGCCCTCATCCGAAAGTTCCCACTCCAAAATATCTACTTTAAAATCACCGTAATCACGGTAAAGGTTTTGAACCAAGGACACGCCCCAAGCCTCCCAATACAGCTAAACAACTCCCTCCCAATACAAAAATAATCAATGAAATCAGTGCCGCTAATTCCCATTGATAAGAAGCCAGAAGGCTCTCTACCAATATCCCCAAAGTACTGTGACCAAACCCCAAGATGGTCGCTAAAACAAAATCACCACTGGCCCAAAACGCTGCCACACCAGCCAGCCAAGATGTGGCTGAAACTGTCTGAGGAAAGGTGATCCAGCGAAAAATCTGTAAAGCTCCCGCCCCCATAGAACGTGCGGCTTGCACCTGCCCTTTCAGAGATAAAATCACCGAAGCGGCTCTCCAACGGTAAAGGGCCGGCAAAAATACCAATGCCAAGCCCAAAGATATTTTAATCTCTGAAAGCCAAAACGTATTCGATGAAAGCGACCACAACGAAAAACCCACAATCACCGGACTGGGGGCCAAATAACCAGAAAGCAGTTTATGCAACCAACCAGTCTCCATATCTATCACCGCTATATTGAGAAATAAAAAAACAAATAGAGAAGTCATCGAAGTAATTCTTAGTGTGCCTTCAAGGGCCTTAAAGAATTCTGGTGTGAATTCCTCAGCCACTGAAACCCACATAGAAAGCCCCCCTTGCACCCCCCAGAATAAACCCAAGCTACAAAGCGCCGCACAAATAGCAAGAAGAAATACTCCTGGCAACCAACCATAACCAGAAACAATCTCTTTATCAGAGGCCCGATGTACTTTTGATTTTTGCAAAGGATAGAATAACAAAAAGATCACCAAAATTTGAACTAAAGTCATAGTCAGGGCTTGATTCCAATCCTTACCAATCTTCATATTTTCGTAAATTAATACCTCGAGGCTGATATCTGCACTGCCCACCATCAATGGAATAGAAAAGCTAGTCACACATAGAGCCAGTACCATAGTAAAAATATAAAGAAGGTCCCACTTTAAAAGAGGGAGCGCTACCCACCGATAATAGTGCCAATGCCCCGCTCCTAAAACCTTTGTCACATTGGTGAAAGTTCCCAATTTATCTGTAATGAGATCTGTAATAGCAACACTACAAATTCCACCATTGATAAGAACATGAAAAAATATGACGGCCCCCAACCCTCGCGGCTCCCAACCCAAATGATCCGCCCAAAGAAAAACAGAAGACAACACAAGAAGAGGCGGTAAAAAACCTGGGAACAAAGCCACTGAGCGGAAAATACGCTCCCAACGAGATGATGAAACACCCAGTAGCCCTAAGGCTCCAATTCCCCCCAGCAATAAAGAAAGCATGGCACTAAAAAAAGCCTGTAACAACGTATTGCCAAGAACCGGTAACCATAGGGCGCTTTTTTGAATTTCAATTTGGTCTGTTTGAAAAAGTAAAACTCCCAAGGGCATTAACAACAGGACCGCTAAGATCACAGAAAAGCTTCGCAGTATCATTGAAATGTCTCAAAAAAGACCTTCTCTAGATCAGGTTTCCCCTCCAAAAAGATCTCCATCTGGTCATAACTTAATAACTTTACATCAGGAAGCGCAGCAAAGGCTCCGACCCTCTGCACCCCACTGACTGCAGGGAACATATAGTTTTTTTCCATCATCAGAGTTTGGCTCTCAGGTTCGAGCAAAAATCTGATAAACTTTTCGGCGTCTGTACAACGGCGACAGCGATCTGAAATTCCTGCTAGTTCAACCTGCCAGGGGTGCCCTTCTTCTGTAAGAAAAAAATCAAAGTCAGAATCCTTTTCTACCTCCCAATGAAAAATAATGGACGTCATGTACGTAAATACCATTTGTGCGGCATCTCTTTTAAAAAGCCCATAGGACTGACTCCACGAAGGAGAAATTCGAAACTGAGAGCTATCAATATTTTTCTCTCCAGGCCTCTTTAACTGATGCCACCAAAATAAAAATTGAGTCCCAGGTGTACTTAAACGAGGGTCCTGAAGACTCACAATCTCATCACGGGTCTCAAGAAGTTGTTGCAATCGAGTGGGACGATGGGCTATCTCTGATTTTCTGAACAAAAAAGTCATTGGAGCCCATGTCACTGGTACAAAGAGTTCCGTAACTGTGGACTGGATACTTTTTTGGATCAACGGCTTCCAAGCCCTCGGCAAAGGCTTCCAGCCAAGCACCTCTCCAGCCTCTTTTAAATGCAAACGATCTAACCCAAGAATCACATCAGCATAGATACTGTCATCCTCAACAAGCTTCTGAATAATCAGACCAGAGTCACCAATATTCACTAGTTCTACATCCACACCTGTCAGTTGCTTGAACCTTCTTGCCAGTTCAGGCCCTGGCCCAAAGGAACTCACAAAGGTACTGTAAGAAAGCACACGAAGCTTATCACGACCAAACTCCGTACGATCAATGGATCGGCCTTCCAAAGCTGCCTTACCAAAAACGACAGCCCCTACAATAACAGTCAGAAGTGACGCTATAATAATAGCTTTCATTTTCACAGAATCACCACCAAATACCTCTTTGTCTCTTAAAGAAAAAATAATCGATTCCAAGACATCGCCCAGCTCCCAGCCATGCCATCGTAGCAAACATAGCCAAATAGGTCTTGTAAAGCAGACTCACATCTGGAGAGGATAAATAAACAAAATTCAGTGAAATCAGAAATCCCAAAAATGCCAGAGGACGTACCAAAAACCCAATCAAAAAACTCACTCCAATCAAGAATTCGCAGTAGGTAATAGTGTAGGCAAAAATCTGCCAATTGGGGACAACAACAGCTTCAACCACAGACTTGTACCAATCCGGAGCTGATGACAATGGCAAATAGCTATTAATAGTGGCCGCCAGCCTTGGAGAGTATAAGTAATCTCCGTTATACTTTTCATAGCCACTGCCCAAAAAAAACAGTCCCATGAAAATTCTCAACAATGCCATCGGAAACATATGGCCAACATACTTAAAGCTCTCAAAAAATGCCACGATCATAGTGGACTCCTCCGTGGTTTGAAAAGCGATGGATTCAGGTATAACTCAATTCAACATCACTGAACACCTTTTTTGGGACACTCCTCATATAAAAAACAGATGTCGCACTGAGGTTTTCGTGCCTTACACACTCTGCGTCCATGCTCAATCAACCAGTGAGAAAACATCACCCAATGCTTTGAGGGAACGAGCTCCTTCAACTCTCTCTCAATAATTTCCGGGTTTTGGTGTTTGACAAATCCAAGACGATGACTCAATCGACGAACATGGGTATCTACAACCACTCCTGAGGCAATATTAAAGGCATTTCCAAGCACAACATTGGCCGTTTTCCTACCCACTCCTGCCAGAGTTGTCATTTCCTCTATTGTTCTTGGCATGTCACCCCTATATTTGTCAGTCAAATCCCTGGCTGCAGCAATCAGGTTTCTGGCCTTATTTCTAAAAAAGCCCGTAGACTTGATGATATCCTCCACTTCTTTAACATCGGCTTTTGCCAGATCTAATGTGGACGGATAGGCTTTAAAAAGGTGAGGAGTCACCTTATTCACTCTCTCGTCTGTGCACTGAGCAGAAAGAATCGTCGCAAATAAAAGCTGATCTGGAGTCTCATGATTGAGAGCACAGTGGGCCTCTGGATAATACCTCTGAAAAAGCCGAATGGCTCGCTTCACTCTTTTGACTTTACTGTCCTTAGATTCACGTGGCACGAACACCCCTCCTGTGGCTACAATCACCTGACACTACTGGTGTTTTTATAACATGACAAAAATTGTTGTCCACAACTGAAAAGGTTTCAGTCTTATGGAAAAAATCGAATCTTAATGTATTATCAGCAGCTCAAGTTGAAAGGTGTTACAGATGAATTTATGGAAACTCGTGGTTGCCATGCTTATGGCAACAGCTCTGTTAAGCAGTTGCGCTAAGGACGATGAACCCCAAGTTTCACTCACCTTAAGAGCTGTCAACGGAGACCCTTGGGTTTATGTAAAATCCACCTCCAATAATGGAGACAGCGCCTCATTCCCGGCTCAATTATTTGAGAATAACCCCAATGAAAGCTGGTATTTAACGTACTATGGTTTCCGAGAACAAAAGTTGAATGGGGATAAGGCCTCTAGAAGGAGTTTTAAAAGTGGATCCCGCCAACTCCCGAGAACAGTTAAACAGATCAAAACCGAGTCCTATGTCTCCTTTAATCACAATAACCGAATATTTATAAAATTTAAAAAAAATGACGATGAGAAATTCACCATAGATACCAGTCAGGACATACTTTTTTACGGGGAAAAGCAAAAAGTTGTTCATTACAGCTATACGCCTGATATGAATACTTTTTCTGTACTGTTTTATATAACTTCAAACTCTGGCCTAAAGGCCCTCATTGCTATTGCGGGAACTAAAGCCCTAAGCAATACGAAAGCAAGTGAAAATAAAAGTGAATATTTTAATCTCATTGGAGACATTCGTAGTCATGAAGATGACGACAAGCTCATTCAAGGTTACAAGGTCAGCTGGGATCCGTCCAAAAGACTCAATTTTGACAAATGTTTTTTGCCCTATGATGGGCTCAACGAAATTGTGGACAACTCCTATAAAGCATGGACAGCAGCCCTTAAAGGTCGTCTCAACACTTCTTTAAACTCAAAATCTGACTGCCCCCCATTTTCAGACCTCAATACACATACCGTCCAATACATTGACGATTGGATAGAGGTTAATGGGCCCAGCGGTGTAATGGGTCTCGTTTGGCCCACTTTCTTTCGTAGAACAGGATTCATTGAAGATGCCGATATGTTTATCTATAAATCTGAGCTCGCAGAGTTCCTCAGCCAAGTCAAACCTGGTATTAACATCGATGATCCAGCCACTTATAAAAAATACGGCGTTCAGATGTATATGAGCTGGGTAATCACTCACGAATTCGGACACATGCTGGGGTTGGGCCATAAAATGAAAGGTCCCAACTCAGTCATGTCTTACAATAGTACCTACTTCTCTGGAAGCATTTTTAAATATGACTCCGATGCCATTGCTTATCTTTACCCAAAAGAGGCTCGACGTTTGTCGACAATAGAGACCAAACAGGACTGAGGCAGAGTCTTGATTTTCTATCCATGACTGTGGGAATACTCTGAAAGCCCTTATAATAAAGGTCCATCAGGAGGCAGGCCATGGACGGACCGAGAAGACCTTTACCCACCGAGTGGAATCAGGTGGTTGATTTTTTCAATGATAATCTTAGATTTGATCAAAGCTGGAAAATTGACCAAGAATACCCTCTTGCTATTCATTCAAAAAATCTCAACAACATACGAGTTTTAAGCATTAATAACGAGCTAATGTCTGGCGCTGTCATGAAAATGCATATTATGAAATGCTCCATGGGGCTTTTCAAGGTAGCAGCCATTGGCAGTGTTGTTACCGCTCCCGAACACAGAAACAAAGGCTACAGTCACGAGGTTCTCAAAGATTGCCTACAGGCCGCTGAAGAACAAGTCTGTGACTTTGCCTTGCTGTGGTCCAACCTTTATGATTTCTATCGCAAAGTAGGGTTTGAACTTGCTGGCAGTGAGGTGTCTCTTGTCATTGATAAAGAAATGAACGCTGAAAATCCTGAAGTTAAAATTCTGGAGACCAATAAAATTGCACCAGAAGCCTTGCTCAAACTCTACAACTTTCACACAACCGGGACAATCCGCACAGTTGAAGATATTAAAGCTTATCTAAAAATTCCCAATACCCGCTTTTACACAGCTTGGGATAAAGGGAACCAACTGCTCGCTTATGCTGTTGAAGGTAAAGGTGCAGATCTCAACGGTTATATCCATGAGTGGGGGGGCATGGTCTCTCACCTAGTGCCATTATTTTCACATATTCGCAAAGCTCAAGGGCGAACAATCACTGTCATTGCTCCCAATAACTCTAGCAACTTGATCCGCAGTATGAAGCCCTATTGCTCGACCGTAAACCATGGGTTCTTGGGAATGATCAAGCTCTTAAATTATGATAACTTTTTTCAAAAGGCCATTCGTTATTCTCGCAACCTCGGAGTGGATGGATTCATTGTTCATAAAGATGGCGATACTTTTCTTATAGGCTGTAAAGACAAGATTTACCAAACTACAGATGAAAAGGATATTGTCCGTATCATCTTTGGCCCCATGAATGAGGTTGATTACAAAAATTTCGACCAAGAAACCCAGACCGTTCTCAAACAGTTGTTTCCCATTCCCTTTTGGGCCTGGGGGTGGGACTCCGTATGAAGGAGGCCCCAAAGTTCTTGCTTGATTTAAAAATGTGGACGAGCCTGCACGTTATTGTTGGCGTTGGCCTTCCTATAATTCTTGTTTTCTTTTTTGGATGTAAGGAAATCACCGAAGAAAAAGCACCCATTGGCGTACCTGTGGAAGCAGCCGTTATTGAGCAAGAGCTGCAAAAAGCCCTTGAAGGCACAAGTGTTCATTCTATCCAAAAAAATCAGCAAGTGGTTTTTGAACTCAATCAAACTCTAGAAAACCGCCCCCCCTCTCCCTACCTTTATGTCAAACAGCATGTCATAGAACTGCATGATACCGAAGAGTACTTCGCTTATACTTATAATGAAATTACTGAAGACCCTAATGCAGAGCCGGGCACCAAGCCTAAAGTGGTAGAAAAAGACTCTCCTCTTTATATTCCACGCCCCTCGGGTAATGCCATGACTTTACAAGAAAAAGGACTGGAGGCGCTGAGGGGCTTGACTCTTTTTTCTCAGAGTCGGGAAGAAACCCTAGCAAACGAACGTCCGGTGGTTCGAGTGACTTATCACGATCTTCATGTAGAAAAAGAAATACAATCTCCTCCACCTCTGGTACGTAATGAACCCGATTGCCGAGGTCTTCCTAACTGTCAGATTCAAGTGACTAAAATCTATTTTGATCAAGTCAATTGGTACTCCAGCGAAGACTACGATAAGCTCCGCTACACTCTAGAAATCTCTCCAGATGTCCCCTACTTGGGCAAGGTGATTTCTGATTGTATTGCCACACAGATACCTTATGAGCAAAGAACCGTCTATATCAAAGAGTGTCAAGTTCTTCTAGATTTCGCCTATGGTGAGACTTCTCAATAAAGCTATTTTTCGACGCATTCGCCCTTTTCCCAATGAGCTGAACAAAGCTACTATGATCCGGTTTAAGTTTTAGTAAAGGCCTGTAACAAAGGTGAGATATGAAAAAAATTGCAGTTGTTTTAGCCGGATGTGGATTTCAAGATGGAGCAGAAATCACTGAAGCTGTCTGCACGTTGATTGCGCTTTCTGAACTGAAGACTGAATATAAGGTATTTGCTCCAAACCAAGAGTTTACCTCTAAAGATCACTTCAATGGCCATGAAACTGGTACCAGAAATATCATGCATGAAGCGGCTCGTATTGCCCGAGGAAAGATTAAACCCTTAGACGAACTGCAGGAACCCAACTTTGATGCCTTGGTGTTCCCCGGTGGTTTTGGTGCGGCCCTTCACCTCTGCAATTGGGCTCAAAAGGGCTCTAACTGCGACGTCAACCCCAGAGTTCAACACTTAATTGAAGCCTTTCACAAAAACAGTAAACCTATTGGCGCCATTTGTATTGCTCCGGCTCTAATCGCCAAGGTTTTAGGTTCTCACGGTGTTACGATCACTGTAGGTGAAGATGCGGAAACTGCTGCTGAAATCAAAAAGACAGGGGCCCAACATGAAAACTGCCCGGTAGATGACTTTATTACTGATCGTGAAAACAAAGTTATTAGTACACCGGCTTACATGTTTGGGGAGGCTGCTCCCCATAAAGTTTTTGTAGGCATTAGTGGTGCCTTAAAAGAACTCGTGGAAATGGCTTAAAGCTTTTCAAGAAGTTGCTTGTAAATCTCTTCATTCCGAACAAACTTAACCCCCACTCCATAGCCTCCGGAGTAGGAACCTTTTTTTGTAGTCCACACTATTCGGGCACTCATCATGTGGCTCTTCTCCACATCATTCAGATTAACCTGCATTTTCAATAAGTCTCCCACACTTGCCACGGGCTTTTTTTCTGTTTCAAAATAAGCTCCGCCCACCGACAAATTGAACATGCTGGACTCAATCTGCTCTCCAGTAGAATAGGTCTCAACATTCAAAGGTTGATTGGTTTTAAATCTCTTATACATTTGCTGAGGTAAATTACGTGATTGGATCAGCTTTACAGCCAAACCTTTTAAAGCTTTAAATTCATAGGGCCTTTGTAAAAAATGAACCTTGTCACTTTTTACTGAGCCCTTCATCACGTTCTTGTCTGCCGTACTTGCAAGGATCAAAATGGGATGTATAAAGCCCAATCCTCGGAGTTCCTTCACCCAAGAAGAGGCTTCCACTCCATAATAAGCGGTTTCCCAAACAAATAAATGAACAGGAAAAGAGTTAAGATACTCCTCAGTTTCTCTTTTACTCCCAGAAATATCAGCAGCATAAGGAAGGCGTGATTCAAAAAAATCTCTCATCTTGATGACATCTTCTAAGCTATCAGACTGGAGCAATATCTTTTGCATGATGTTCTCCTCTACATACTTTATATCGGGCCTTATGTCTGGGGAATTAATGGGAAAAAGAATAAATCTTACAGCTCGTTGAGTCGTTTTTGAATAAGTTTTATCCACTGTCTCATTTTGATCATAACAACAATTACACATCGTCAAAAAGTTTTTCAAAATGAGTGTACGCCCTAACCCATTGTCCAATTTAAAATTTTGACACTCTCAAAATGCACTGCTCACAGAATCAGGACTTTAAAACTTGTGGGCAAATCCGAGGAAACCCGCAGCAATAGACCCTTTCAAGGAGATGATACCGTGAGAAATCACAAAAAAATTTTATTGGGACTGTCAGTCCTTCTTATAACAAGCTGTGGGGAAAATATGGAAACTGTTTCTCCCGGAATCAATAACCCCGCTGAACTGGAAGAAGATTATGCCCCTGGATTCTTTGACAGTGACGAGGACCTCACCGAGGAAGACGCCCTTGGTGGTGAAAACCATGGCGACCTTGAGGAGTATGAAGAAACCCTCATAGAAAAACC
>JAUILT010000129.1 GCA_030432925.1 Bdellovibrionia bacterium
CACTTTGTGCTGCACCGGCCAGGGCGTGGGTTTTCAACGGTGGCCACCATTGACTGAGCCATACGAACGGGATCTCCACCAGCGTCGGCAACGGGTTCCATACGAAACCGATCGCCGACAGATGGGGATAGCGGCTCATGAATGTGAACCCCGCGTTGGCGACCCGACTGGCAGCGTCGGTATCAAATACGTTGAACCTGAGTACCAGGATGAATTCCCTCAGCACTTTCCATGTAAGTATGATATTCTACTTTAGGAGCAAACCATCCTTTTTTAACTGCCACAGCTGCCGAAATAGCCACTGACCCAATAATAGCTACACCAACAAATACGCCTGCCACCCTCTCAAATTTATTAAACTTTATCTTCATGAGGCTTTACCTCCTGCAACGTTTTCATACAATAAATCAAAATCGACAAGCTTACCATCTTGAACAATCAGATCTTTTTTTACTAAACTTTCAATAAGCATAGGATTTTCTGTAGTCAAAAAAACATGTTTGACAATTCCTGATTTCATTTTATCTCTGATATAATTACTTAAATTTTCCACAGATTTTTCATTCAACCCATGGGTTGGCTCATCTAAAATCAATAGCTGCGGGTTCATTACAAAGGCCCTAGCAATGCAAGCTAGTTTTCTTTGACCTCCTGATACCGACGAAGGGCGGTACCCAGAAGACCTCCTCAAACCAAACACTTCAATAATTTCATCTATATGATTTTTAGCCTCATCTTCATCCATTAGTTTATGATATTGAATAGGAAGAATTAAATTTTGGTAGATCGTGCGATTATTAATGAGACCTCCATATTCAAAACCATAGCCAATTTTTAATCGATAAGGAATCAGCTCTTCAAAGGACATCTGATTGAAAGGTTTCCCATTTATAATATAGTCACCTCTCATAGGCTCAATCATTCCCGCCAAAATTTTTAAAATTGTGGATTTTCCACAGCCATGAGGTCCGTTTAGGCGGGCTACTGTATTCATAGGCATCTGAAAATCACATTTGGACAAAACCTTATGGTCTTCATCAAAGCTAAAATCCAAACCTGAAAACCCTATGCTTCCAATATTCACTTCTGTCATAGAATCCCCAATTTTATCAACTGATTGAGGTAAAATAATGTTGTCACTGTCAAGTTGAATATCGTTACATATATAATACTATTCACAACGGCTTTTGTTGTTACTTGTGGAACTTCGTGAGGTCCCTGCTGAACTAATAGCCCTTGATAACAACAAACTACAAAAATAATGATCCCAGAAAAAGAATTCTTCAACAAAAATAAAAGCACATCTTCTGCTGCAAACGCCTGTGCCAAAGAATCTGAATAAAAAGCAAAAGGCATATCGTGAACAATTTTAGTAACAAGAAATCCACCAATCAGTGAGATGAATATATAATAAAAAGCCAGGCACATCACGCTGACGATTCCTCCTACAAGTCGAGGAAAGACAATATAACTTAAAGGATTAATCCCCATGACTTCAAGAGCTTCAATTTCTTTATTCACTCGCATATTGCCAATTTCTGAGGCCACCGCCGTTCCCGATCGAGCAATAACAATCAATGCAGTAATTAGAGGTGCCACCTCACGAACAATCACTACTACAAGAAGATTTCCAATCATTTCGTTTCCACCCAGTAAGCTGAGCTGAGCTGAGCTTTGCATAATCACAATACTCCCTGAGGCCAAGGCTAATACTGTGATCAGAGGCAGTGCCTGAAAACCAGTAAAGTAAATCTGTGCACTCACCACACTAAAAACAGTTCTCAGCCCTTGAGCCTGATCAAAAATAGCTGCACGTATGGAAAGATAAACCATCAATAAAATATTCGCTGTATATTCAATCGCATATATGACTTTGCGGCCAACAATATCAAATTGATGAAATACCGATGTAGCGGCTTTGGTTACGTAGGGCAAATGCGCTCCATAAAAATGGTGTCATACTTCAAATAGCTTCAGATTCTTTTTCGGAACCCTTCTTTGAAGCCTTAACCACTTCTATAAACATCCTCGACTTAAGTGGGTCATATAAAACTCATTGTAGCAGTTTTTGAAAAATCTAGACTTATGACTCATATCTCTAATAGTTTTCAAGGCAGATTCTAAGAATCTCTATGAAACTTTAAATGATCTTCAATGAAGGTACTAATAAAGTAGTAACTATGATCAAATTCTTCTCGATAATTAACTATCAGTTTCTGACCTGATTCCTGGCAGGCAACTTCTAGGTTTCTAGTCAATAGTTGCTCTTTTAAAAAATCATCGGCTAACCCCTGTTCTATGAGAATTTCATTTCGTGACTTACCGAGCTTCACCAGTTCGCAGGCGTCATATTTTTTCCAATGAAAAGTGTCTTCACCCAGATAGCCTGTAAAGGCTTTTTGACCCCAGGAACAATTGATCGGATTCACGATAGGAGAGAAAGCTGATACACTTGAGAATAAATTTGCTTCCCTCAGGCCTAGAATAAGAGCACCGTGCCCTCCCATGGAATGACCCATCAGAGATATTTTAGAAACCCCTTTTGATTGAATAAAATGGACCACCTCATTTTTCACATAGTCATACATATTGTAGTGATTACTATAACCATCTGTTGTGGCATTCACATAAAATCCAGCTCCAGACCCAAAGTCATAAGAGTCATGCTCTTTCGGAAGATCAAGCCCCCTTGGAGATGTATCTGGACACACCAGCATCATATTATTATCTGATAAAAATTTTTGAGTACCTGCTTTAGTAATAAAATTCTCATCTGTACAGGTCAGGCCAGAAAGCCAAATCACCGCATGATCTGGATTTTTAGAGTCAGGCATGAACCAAGACACATTCATTTTTGTGCCAGTTGCTTCAGATTCATGCTCTCCAAAACAAGTAAATCCAGAAAAACTTTTATGTTTTTTCAGAATCTCCATAGATCTAAACCTCTCCAGTAAAATCAATAACTGTTCTAATACTTTTTCCTTCATGCATAAGATCAAAAGCTTTGTTAATTTCATTAAGAGGCAACTTGAAGGTCACTAGGTCATCCAGGTTAATCTCACCGCTCATATATTTATCAACATAACCTGGAAGTTCCGTTCGCCCCTTAACACCACCAAAGGCCGAGCCTTTCCACACTCTCCCAGTAACCAATTGAAAAGGACGTGTGCTAATTTCCTCTCCTGCACCAGCCACTCCTATAATAATAGATTCTCCCCAACCTTTGTGACAGCACTCCAAAGCTGAACGCATCAGCTCTACATTTCCTACACATTCAAAAGAATAATCAACTCCACCTTCAGTCATATCGACTATGACTTCTTGAATAGACTTATCGTAGCTCTTAGGATTTACAAAGTCCGTAGCTCCAAAAGCTTTGGCCATTTTAAATTTATTATCATTGATATCAACTGCAATAATTCTTCTCGCCAGAGCCATTTTAGCACCTTGAATAACAGAAAGGCCAATCCCTCCGAGCCCGAATACAGCCACAGTTGCATCTTTTTCCACCTGAGCTGTATTCAATACGGCACCTATACCCGTCGTTACCCCACAACCAAGTAAGCAAACTTTATCAAGTGGCGCCTTTTTGTTGATTTTAGCCAAGGAAATCTCTGGCAAAACAGTATACTCGGAAAAAGTAGAGGTCCCCATGTAATGGTGAATTATCTTTCCATCCTTTGAAAATCGAGATGTACCGTCAGGCATTAGCCCCTTCCCCTGAGTGGTACGAATTCTTTGGCATAAATTAGTTTTTCCAGAAGTACAAAACTTACATGTTCCACACTCCGGAGTGTAAAGAGGAATTACATGATCACCTACAGCTAAGGAAGTAACCCCCTCACCTACAGCCTCTACCACTCCACCTCCTTCATGACCAAGAATAACAGGAAATAATCCTTCAGGGTCAGCACCCGAAAGAGTGTAGGCATCCGTATGACAAACCCCAGTTGCATAAATTTTTACTAATACCTCACCTTTTTTAGGAGCCTCTAAATCTACCTCTTCAATCTTTAAAGGTTCATTGGGGCCCCAGGCCACAGCTGCTCTGACTTTCATTGCACACTCCTCTTCTTATACCAATCTGTTTTTTAGGTTGACGTAGGACTTCTACCGATCTGGTTTAAATTTTTCAGTTTTAAAAGGCTGAAAAATTCAAACCAGATCGGTATACAAGACTAACGTTGATCAATAAAAATAACAATGATTAGTAGGCCCAAATAGAATAGAATACTGACTTCAAGGCTTCTACCATTAAGTCCCACCAGGCAGGCTCCAACTGTTTAGAAATAATGGATCTTTGATAAACAGGAAAGTCTTCGGGAAAGACATTTAGAAATGTCTTACTCGCCCGATGCATATGCAGTTGAGATGTTATAAGCACAAGGTCTCGACATTGAAGTGCCTCCACCAATACCAGTGACTGCTGTGCATTCCCATAAGTAGTTAAAGACCTTCGCTCAAGAACCACATCTTCCCGATTCAACTCTCCGTAAAAAGGCCACTCAGGAAAAATATCCCTTAACCCTGCGCCGGGGTGCACTCCAGAAATAATAAGCTTTCTAATATTGCCCTGAGCTAGGAGATCAAAGCCCTCACGCACTCGTCCAGCTCCACCTGTGAGAACCACAGCACAATCTGCAGCATGATCCTCAGTCCATGCCGTTGGAGAGTGGGCCGTGATCGTTTTTACTTCAGAAAAAAAGATCCAAGATGTCACAATTATAAAACTCATAACACCTAGAGTGACCAAGTACTTCAACAACAACCCTTAATGTCTTTTAGCTAGAACTTCGACTTCTACATTGACACCCTTTGGAAGAGCAGCCACAGCTACGCAAGACCTTGCCGGAGGGTGTTCTCCAAAATAAGTAGCATAAACTTCGTTGACTTGAGAAAAATCATTCATATCCGTCAAAAAAATAGTAGTTTTAACCACATCATCAAAGTTAAGATCTGCACTTAGTAGCACTGCCTTAACATTTTCCATGGCTTTCTGAGTTTGCTCCTTGATATCACCTGTAAAGATATCCCCAGTTTTAGCATCCAACGGAATCTGTCCAGAACAGTAAACAAATCCGGCCACCTCTACAGCCTGAGAGTAAGGCCCAACAGGGGCTGGTGCATTGTCGGTCATATGAATTTTTTTGGAAGACATATTTTCCCCTTTTTAAAAATAAAAAGTGATCCCAGCCCGCATGGGATGATCACCAATAGTACGAAATCGAACTTCACTAGAAATAGAGGTTACTCCAATCCCTGTCTCAAAGCTAAATCCTAAAGAGTCTAAACCAGTAAAGAAAAATTCTCCCCCAATATAACCGGAGACCTCAAACCCAGAATCATTATCAGACGTTGCTGTTGTAGTATTGTACTTTTCTCGACTGATCAGTCCTGCACCCGCCCCCATATAGAAATTCATGTTATTCTCCTGAAAAACAATTCGGTAGACCTTAGCCAAAAAACCAAACTTAGAGGCATCCTCTTCGGTGTCTACACCTACCTGAGCTGAAACTCCCAAGTCCGGATTGGGGTAATATCTCACTGCTAAGGACGGTAACCCCCCATTGATTCCGAATTGGTTAGCATAGCCCACACCCAATCGACTCGTTAGGTCCTTAGCTTGTGCAGGTGACCCAAGCCCTAATAAAGTTATAACTGCTGCAATAACCCAACCCATCAATGCCCATTGATGCATAAAATCCCTCCTTGTTGTAGAAGGAATATGCACCCTAACTCCTTTGATTTTCAAGGAAATATTCTCTGGACACGGCCTGCCAAAGCGTCTATAACCCTAGCTTTCAACCAGATTCCTTATGGGGGTATAGCTCAGTTGGGAGAGCGTTTGGCTGGCAGCCAAAAGGTCATCGGTTCGATCCCGGTTACCTCCACCAAGTTAAAAGATTGTTTTCATTCAAAAAATCCAAGACATTACTTTTAAGAAAACGGACAAAATCTTTCAAAAACCAAATTCCCAAATCGGTGGATTCCCTGAGTCAAAAGTCTCTTTTCAATTTTTAAATTTTAATTTTTTGTTCCAGGCTCGTCTTTGACGAGTAGGAGGCACATCTATGCCTAAAATTTGTTATCACCTACTATCTCGTGAGTGAAGTTACGAAGGGTGTGCTCACAGTCAGGACCCATCGGGTTGATTCAGGGTAAACCACCCCCTTAGCGGAGTATAGCAATGTGGTTTTTCGGGTTCGAATCCTTTGATTACCCCTCACACTTTTAAAACCCAAACGCATTTCAAAAATATGAAGCTGTCAAAGAACTCTGTAAATCTCTACGGTCCTCCCGTAGCCAGTGCAGGACAAGGCTTC
>JAUILT010000022.1 GCA_030432925.1 Bdellovibrionia bacterium
GTATTGGTATGGGTAAAGATGGGCAAGCTCAATTACCCATATACATTCAAAATGCCCGGGGACAGAGGATTAAACGTTATAGGCCTATTCACTCCAAAGTGAATGAGCAGCTTTTAAGCCAAATGGCTGAGGAGACTGGTGGTAAGTTCTGGCGAACCACCACATCACAGGCACTTCAAGGTGTGTTTGACGAAATCAATAGCCTGGAAAGAACTAAAATCGAAGTCAATTCTTATACAAAATATGCAGAACTATTTCCGCGTTGGTTGGAGTGGGCGTTATTTTTGTATCTGGTTTCTTTATTTTTGGCCCGAACTTTTTTACGAAGGGGGCCCTAAGAGATGAATTTTCGTTTTCAAAACCCGGCAGCTTTTCAATTTTTCTGGCTGATCCCTCTTTTGGTTGGGTTGACTTGGTTTTTGATCCGGTCACAAAGGGCCAAGATTAAAAAGCAGATAGGTGAACGCCTTATTCCTTTTTTGACGGCTTCTGTCTCCGGTTCTAGGCGCTGGTGGAAAGTCCTTCTTGAAGTTTTGGTTTTGGTGGCTTTTGTATTTGCTTTGGCTCGCCCCCAATCTGGTGAGTCCAAAAAGAAAGTAAAAAGTGAAGGCGTGGAGATTATGCTGCTTGTAGATGTTTCTCGCAGTATGTTGGCGGAGGACACTCGTCCCAGCCGGTTGGAGTTGGCAAAAAAAGAATTATCACGCTTTTTGGATATGATGGAGGGGGATCGAGTAGGACTCATTGCGTTTGCCGGAAGTGCTGTTTTGCTATCACCACTTACCAATGATAAAGCCGCACTGAAAATGTTTATAGAGTCGTTATCCCCTGAAGCTGTAACTACTCAAGGGACAGAGTTTCGAAAAGCTTTGGACGAGGCGGGGTCTGCCTTGGGACGTGGGGGAGTTGAAGAAACAGATCAGTCTGTTGTCACCCGAGTGATTGTTGTCGCCAGTGATGGTGAAGATAATGAACCGGGAGCCATGGATGCGGCCAAAGATCTAGCTCATAGAGGAACACGAATTTTCACTTTGGGGTTTGGTACAGAAAAAGGCGCCCCCATTCCGTTACGAGATGAGCGGGGAGATTTAAGGGGTTACAAAAAAGACGCGTCTGGTAAAGTCATTGTCTCGACCACTCAAGGAACTGTTTTAAAGTCTTTAGCCAGCGAGGGGCGGGGAGCTTTTCATCATGTAACCTTTGGCGGCAATGCGGTGTCCACACTTTATGATGAGATTAAGCAATTGGAACGTTCAGAGTTTGATAATGCAGAAATCACTGATTATGACGAAAACTACCAGTGGGTTTTACTTTTAGGTCTTCTGGTGGCAGGCATGGAGATTTTTTTGAGAGAACGGCGTAAAACTGGTCGCATCTGGCGTGGACGCTTCGAGGTTTCAAAGCAATGAGAAGATTCATCAGGACTTTTCAGCATTGGCTTTTGCTTATTTCATTAAGTTATGGTTTTGGGGCCGATGCTGTATCACCAGAGGCAGTACGGTTAAATAACAAGGGTGTGGAGTTCTTTCATACAGAACAGTATCATGAGGCTTATAAAAAATTTACTGAGGGTATGGCCGATGAACCGTTAGACCCTTACCTACAGTCAAATTTGGGGCATTCTTTTTTGAATAATGAGGAAAAAGAAGAGGCCTTCAAGGCCTTTAAAGCTGCCCATGAGTTGGCAAAGCAAAGTGGTGACCACGGGGCTCTTTTTGCCACAACTTTTAACCTAGCTACAATGAAAGCCACCAATGGAGACATTGAAGGAGCGCTTAAAGGTTTTCAGTTCTGCTTGGATATGGATCTTTCAGAAGATCATGTAAAACTGGTGCGTGAGAATATAGAAAAAATGTGGAAGACCCAGCAAGGGCAGGGGCAGGGCGGTCAAGATGATCAGCAGAAAAAAAATAAGGAGCAGCAGGATGGAGAAGGCGAGCAAGACCAACAGCAGCCACCACAAAACCCTTCTCAGGGGGACAAGCAGCAAGAGCAGAAAAAGAAGAAGCCTAAGCCATTTGACAGCAAGGAATTGAGCAAAGATGATGTTCGTAAAATCCTGGAGGAATTAAAAAACCAGGAGCAAAAAATCCGAGCAGAAGTTTATGAAGGACAGGGAAAGGAAAGGCCTCGTGATAAAGACTGGTAAGTGGTTTTTGCTTTTGATGACATTGGTGATCTCTTCATTATCTCAGGCCGAGATTAAAGTATTTGCTACTGTGGATCGCAATACTATGAGCATGGGAGATACGTTCACTTATAAAATCACTGTGTCGGCAGAGCGCTCTGTGCCTGCCGGAGCCCCCCTTCTGCCAGAACTCAAAGACTTTGATCTCATTAACTCTTGGCAGGGAACTGAAAGTCGGAGTTCTTTTGCCAATGGTCAGCTGGAGGTGCAGCAGTCAAAGATCTATAATTACATGTTGGCTCCTAACAAGGCAGGAACCTTGCAGCTGGGTGGTGCTTCGATTCAAGTGGATGGCAAACATTTTACGACAAAACCCATTCGTATAAAGGTAGCCAAAGACGGTGGTGGCTCGAGAAGGCAGGCACCCCGTCATCCCAATGAACCTCAGGACCCATTTCAGGCTATGGAAGATGCCTTTTCTCAGTTATTGCAACGGCATCGTGGGGGAAGTAATGGGATTCAGACTCAACCAATCAACCCCAATGAAGCCTTTTTTATACAGGTAGATGTGGACAAAACTAAGGTTTATGAAGGAGGGCAGCTCACGGCCTCTTGGTACCTTTATACCCGTGGGCAAATTCGGGACATTGATACTCTTAAGTACCCCAGTTTAAGTGGTTTTTGGAAAGAGGAAATTGAACTGGCGACTCGATTGAACTTCACTCAGGAAGTTGTCAATGGGATTGTTTATAAAAAAGCTTTATTGGCTTCTTTTGCCCTGTTTCCCATAAAGCCAGGCAAGGCCAAGGTGGACTCCTATAAGGCTAAGTGTACAGTGATTACGCCTTCTAATTTTGGTTTTGGCAGGCCCTATCAATCCACTAAGGTGAGCCAACCTGTTACCATAGAAGTGATGCCTTTACCGGCAGAGGGGAGGCCAGCAGATTTTACTGGTGCTGTTGGCTCTTATGAAGTGACAACAAGTGTAGACCCTAAAACAGCTAAAGTGAATGAGCCCATTACTATGAAGGTGAAGTTTGAAGGTCGCGGTAATGCCAAACTGATTGATTTGCCGGCACTGAATTTACCCGCAGCATTGGAGGAGTATGATACCAAGGTGGATTCCAAATATTTCAAGGATGGTCGTAGCTTCAAAGAATTTGAAATACTTTTGATACCTAGAGAGCCTGGAAACTTTGAAATCCCTGGAGTCAGTGTATCATTGTTTGACCCAGCCACGTCCTCTTTTAATAAGAAGCAGACGGGAGCCACTCAACTAAAAATTCTACCTGGAAATGGACAAAGTGTGATTCCTTCTGCACCCATGGCTTCAAACCTTCAGAAGGCTTCGAATGAACCTTATTTGCCAGGTGTGGTTATGGAGTGGAGGTCCAGTCAGAAATCTCCTTTTACAACTAAGGCATTGGTATGGTCGTCAGCTTACTTTTTAGCGTTTTTATTGTTGGGGTGGAGATTATGGGTAGAATTTGGTATTGGTCGCAATAAACGAGATTTAGAAAAAATCCTTCAGGTTCGTTTGCAGAAAATCAATAAGAGTTTGGATTCTGGTGAATGGCGGGCTGTGGGGGTTCAGAGCACGAACAGCCTTTACTCAGTTTTGGGAGAGATTTCTGGCGAGGGGGGAGGGAGTCATGAGTTGGAAGTTTTGCTGCAAAAATCTCCTCCATCACTGAGGAGAGAGCTGGCAGAGCCAATGAAAAAGCTGCTGCAGTATTTTGAAACCATCAGTTTTGCTCCCGAAGGTGTTGTAGGCTCTTTAAAGGAAAAAGCAGAAATGAAAAAACAAGTCCAACTGCTGGAGAAAACTCTTTACCGGGCTATTCAGATCGCGCTAAAAGATCCAGAAGTCCCCCAGTCGGGCTGACAAGGAGATCCTGGGCCTTGAAAGGTTTAATTTTATTTTTGAGACCGCTTCTAGTTTTAGCTTTTCTCTCAGCGAGTTTGGCTCAGGCAAAGCTTCGCTCATTTGACCACAGCCTCAGTGAGAGTATTCCGTCTTCTCGTTGGATTTATACAGATGCTTCTAAGCCTCCAGGAAAGGGAGTCATTAATAAATTATATCTAGTTAAGAAGGCCCAGGCTGAGGGCAAATGGAGTCGTTGTTATAAGCAAGGGGAAGCTGCTCAGTCTTTGGCTCCCGGGTTGAGGGCGTGGATTCGAAAAGTTCAACTGGAGTGTCTCAATGAATGGGGACGGGTGGCCCGACAGGCTAGAAAAGAGCTGCAAAAGCTTTTATTGGCTATTGAAAAGTCAGGTGCTCTCGATCAAGACCCCTCTCGAAAGGTGCTTCTGAAGACGTATTTTAAGAGCCAGTTTCTACTATTAGGTAAAGAGGTGGACTCAGGCTCTAGAGCCTCTGCCTGGAAGCGCATTGAAAAAATCCAGGTGTGGGAGTCTTATTTAGCTCGGGAGGAATTGGGGGATTTATATTTTCGAGCAGGTGAGTTAGCATTTGTGGAGCAAAAATTGATGGGAGCTTATAACTTTTTTAGTCGTAGCCAAAACCACAGAAAACGTCCAGAAATTGAAGACAAACTAAGTATTATTCAAAAAGCCATGCCTCAACTAAAGGTCGACACGGAGACTCTTAAACCTAAAGACTCTGCCACTACAAATGTAAGCCTTAAATACAGCGAAGAAGAGAACAAACTTGTTGAGCGTATGCAGCGCTCTTTGGATGCCAAGGATCTTGTTTCAGCCGTTGAAGATGGTGTTCGTATTATTCATAAGTTTCCCGGGAGTGAAAATGCCGAGTGGGCTGAAGATCAAATATTGAGTGTCTATTTGGGGCTGGTGGGGCAATCAGACCATCGGTTTGAACTGTTTCGTCAGAAAATATTGCGATTTATGAAAGAAGCAGACCCCAAGCGATTGAAGCACTGGGCTGTTAATGCTTGGGCTCGAGGGGCTTTTGAGGATGCCATTTTGATATCAGAGATGGCACTCAACAAACTGTCACCCCATCCTGATGAGAGAAAGCTTTTAATTTTGGCTGCGAACTCCGCAGTCAGCGCTGGCAAGTACTCTATGGCAGAAGAGTACTATAAAAGACTCGTCCATGGGCATGGGGGGTCTTCTCAGGCACAGGAAGCCCTATTCCGTTTGGGTTTGTTGTTTTTCAGAAAGCAGAATTATTCACAGAGCGCATTTTATATGGAAAAGCTACTGGCCACCGAAGAAGATTCTGATTTTCATTCAAAAGCTATGTACTGGCGTTGGCGAGCTTATCAAAAATTAAATCATAAAGAAGTCAGTGAGGCTGCAGAATTACTGATTCGTCGTTACCCACTCACCTATTACGGCCTTAGAGCTTGGGCTGAAATAAATGGTGGGCAATTGAACTGGAAAAGAGATAATGAGAACTCCAAGGGGAGTGTCGAAAAAGCAGAGTTCTTTTTAGCGTCGACAAAACTTCGTGCTTCATTGACTTTTACTCAATTTGAAAATCAGGCCTGGGAAAGGTTTCGACTGTTATTACGGGCAGGCTGGCTAGAGGAGGCTCAGGAGGAACTGCAAAATTTGCCAGAGCCGGTCAGTCCAGAGCAAAAGATTATTTATGCTAAATGGAATGGCAGAGCTATGAACCATTATAGTTCCATTAAAATATTAAATGAAGTGTGGAATGAGAACCCGAGCTTGCGAACCGTTGAGACTGTTCGTTTGGCATTCCCATTTGAGTTTGAAGATAAAATTCAAAAACAAGCTCAACGCTACAACCTATCTCCCCACTTGGTTCGTGGCTTGATTTTACAAGAAAGCTCTTTTCGTCCCAGAGCAGTGAGCCCTTCCAATGCCTATGGACTTATGCAAATCGTTCCTATGACGGCTCAAGATATTGCTCGTTTTCTGAAGTGGAAAAAGCCTTTGAGACTTCCAGAGGATATGTTCAATGTGGACCAGAATATTCGTTTTGGCAGTAGCTACCTCAGTCGGATGGTCAATGCCTTTGATGGTCATGTGCCCCTAGCTCTGGCAGCCTACAATGCTGGCATTGGACGGATGCGCCGATGGCTCCAGCAGCGACCAGATTTGGGTGTGGATGAAAAAAAATTGGATTCTTCACCAGAGAGTGAGATCTGGATTGATGAACTTCCTTGGAAAGAGACTCGTCATTATGTCAAAGCTGTGGTTAGAAACTATTTGATTTATCAAATGATCTCAGAAGGTAATATCACGCTAAAAAATCCGGTATGGAAGGTTCTAAGTGCTCCTGAAAAGTAAACGACACTAGGCAGCGATGACGCGTTAGATCTTTTCTGGCTTTAGGTCGAGGAGAAGACTAGACTTTCCCTTGAGTCTATGGCGCATCTTGTTGCAGGTGGTATTAAGATACTATAAATTAAAGGTTGGATGCTATTACTCTTTCTGGGGGCTTTATGGTTCTGAAGAGATTTCTCTTCGTATTGATAGGTGTGTCTCTCACCTTGGGCTGCAGTTCTATGCAGCGCAGTTCTTCTGGAAATGAAGAAGCAGCTCGTGAGACGGCCATCAGCAGTTCAGAGGTTTCTTCATCAGATGTGGAATCCCAACTGAGGCAACCTTATAAAAGCTCTTTAGGAGATGTGCCGCTCACAGATAATAAAATGTCACGTATGTGGGTGAAGTACTTTTTAGGACGAGGGCGTCGACATATGGATCGTTACCTGGCCAGGTCCTCCCGGTATATTCCAATGATGAAGAATGTCCTCCGTGAAGAGGGGCTCCCTGAGGACCTTGTCTATGTGGCATTGATTGAGTCTGGCTTTAGTCCCAAGGCCCATTCTCGAGCCAACGCTGTGGGGTATTGGCAATTCATTCGAAGTACTGGTAAGAGTTTTGGACTGCGTATTGACGGTTACATTGATGAAAGAAGAGATCCGGTTTTGTCGACCCGTGCGGCAGCGGCCTACTTTAAAGCTCTTTACAACCTTTTTGGATCTTGGCATTTGTCGTTGGCAGCTTATAATACTGGTGAAAACCGGGTTAAAAACCGGGTGATGCGTTACTACACCCGGGACTTTTGGGAGTTAGCTCGTCGAAGAGCTTTACCTCGGGAAACTAGAAATTACGTTCCTAAGTTTATTGCAGCAGCCATGATTGCCAAGTCGCCAGAATCTTATGGATTTAGCAGTGTTTCTTATGAACAACCACTGGCCTACGATGCTGTAGAGGCATCAAACCCCATTAGCTTAAAGGCTCTTTCCGCACGATTGGGTGTGGACCACAAAGAGATCCAGCGACTGAATCCCAAATTCCGAGGGGACTATGTGCCCAATTACAAGGGTGATAAAATGATGATCCGGGTACCAAGAGGATATCAGGCTCAGGCGGTGGCCGCTATTCCAGCAGTCAAAATAGATCGTCCGAAATACGTTTACAGAGACCATTATTACTATCGAGTTCGTCGTGGCGATACTTTGGGGCATATTGCTCGTAGGCATAGAACTACGGTGGGGACACTTCGTCGCTTGAATGGAATGGGTCGTCGCTCAATGATTCGAATCGGTCAGCGATTGAAAGTTCCTGAGCGTGGTGGGTTTGCTAAGCATCGTGTGGCCGCCTCTAGTTCTTCTTCAAAAGTTGTCAGTAGTAATGCCTCCTATCATACGGTTCGTCGGGGTGAGAACCTCACTTTGATTGCTCGGAAGTACGGGGTGTCGGTGCAAAGATTGAAAAGGCTAAATCACCTGAACAAAAGAGCCCTTTTGAGAGTGGGGCAAAGGTTAAAATTAAAAGAGGAGAGCCCTTCTAACTCTGATAGTCGACCCTATAGAAGTCAGCATGTCGTTCAGCGAGGTGAGAACCTCTCTTTGATTGCCAAAAAATATAGGGTATCTGTTCAGTCCTTAAAGCAAGTGAATCGCTTAGGTCGTAGATCTATTCTTCGAGTGGGTCAAAAACTGAAGATTCCAGAGGGTAGCAAAACCCCTCAGAAGATGGCTAAAAAAGTGTATCACCAAGTGAAATCAGGTGAAAATCTGACTCTGATCGCTAGAAAGTACGGAGTCCGTGTTGCGGAACTCCGCAGTGTCAATGACATAGGTAGGAGGTCTGTTTTGTATGTTGGCAAGAGGCTCAGAGTTCCCGTGGACAATATTCATGTGGTGCAACGGGGAGAGAACCTATCTCTTATTGCGGATAAATATAACATCTCTGTTCATAAAATTGTCAAAGCCAATAACCTCAGGCAAAAAAGTTTAATCGCCGCTGGTCAGGCATTGGTTATTCCGGATTAACAGGTATTTTCGTTGCGCATAAAAAAACCCGCCGTGTTCCTGACGGCGGGTAAGAGTTGTTTCCTCTCGTTGTTCATACCAATAGCTTTCTCTTTGGCAACCCGGCCAGCGTAGCCCTTAAGGACTTTAGCTCCGAAGGTTTTGCGTCCCGCCCTTTCGATGACGGTATGCCTTGAGCAAAGAAAGGAACCAGCTCGTGAGAGTGAATTCCGTTTCGAGAGTTCTCTCTCCACCTCCTTTGGTTGGGTTTAGGGAACTTTCCTTATTCCCGACAGTCGACGTGCTATTAAATAGAGTCTTTCAAGCCCTCATTACTCCGGTGGCGGATCAAGTCGCCAGTACCGTGGCAATCGCATCGCATCCCCCTTCTTCTAAGGTTTAACAAACTCGGTTTATTCAGTATAATGCAGTTTGTCATTTACGTGTTGGGAAATGGCTAAAAGCTTAATATTTTCATATATTTGTTTCGCATTGATACAGGTGTTGTTCAGACCTTTATAGAAGGTGATTAGCGAGTTGAGAAAAGCCTTGGGCTGTGGCTGATTGGGGATGGCTTTCTACAATGGGAATGCCGGCTTCACTTGAAAGCCCCACATTGGGTTCAAAGGGAAGCTCTGCTAACTTTGGAATTTTATGGGTTTCCAACCAGGTATTGAGTTCTCCTCGCGGGAATAAGCTTTGAGGTTCAGCCTCAGGTGTGGCCTTAAAATAGGCCATATTTTCCACAACTCCCAAGAGGGGAACATTGATTTGGTCGAACATATTGATGGCTTTTTTAGCATCTACCAGAGCCACATTTTGGGGGGTGCAAATCACGATGGCTCCATTGACAGGTACTTTTTGGGCCACTGTGAGCGCAATATCCCCCGTTCCAGGAGGAAGATCAATAAGTAGGTAATCGAGCTCTCCCCAGTCCACATCGCGGAAAAACTGATCCATGGCCTTGAATAACATAGGGCCTCTCCAGACCATGGCTTGATTTTCATCGACAAGAAAGCCCATGCTCATTAGTTTTAAACCCTGCCTGGTGAGAGGTTGAATTTTATTGTCATCGTTATTGATAGCTGGTTTTTGCCCAAGGGCTCCCATCATGCGAGGTAAACTGGGGCCGTAAATATCAGCATCTAGTAAGCCTACTTTTTGACCTTTATTTTTTAGTGCGCAAGCAAGGTTTACGGTGACCGTACTTTTTCCAACACCGCCTTTGCCTGAACCGATAACAATAATGTTTTTGATACCTTCAATGGGCTTTTGTTGATCAAATGGGTTCATATCCAGTACACTCCCGGTTGTCCACAGAGTTCTTGCTAAACTCCGTGGGGATGATGATAATCAAGGCTGTGGAAGATATATCAACCAATTTCTATCTCCTCAATGCCCTTGTCGTTGTTGGACTGATTATTTACCTGCTTTGGAGAAAACCTCAGTCTCGCCTGGGGGCGTCCTCCAGAAGTTTATCCAAAAAGGGCCTAAAAGAGCTAGCCCGGGAATTGGAAGATATGGAAAAAACTCCAGATAGGGAACCTCCCCAGGAGGAGATTCAACTGAACGTCATGTTCAACTGGAACGGCCACTCGTGGGATGCTTATGAGGTCTTAGGTATTCCCGCGGGTAGTAACCTCAATCAGGTAACAAAGGCCTATGAGGAGGAAATGGTTAAAATGGATGAGGAGTCTCGGGCTTTTATTCAAAAGGCCTATCAGGCCATTATGACACAGAGGAATGGCTGACCCTTTTGTGGTGAACAGTCAGAGTCCGACTCTCAGATTTTGCCCAAGCAGTCAGCATAAATTCCTACTGTTTGAAGCTCTAACTCCCCCAAATTCTTGACTGATTGAGCCCCCTCGGGTACCCCATGGAATGACTCAAAATCCACTCTGGGGCACTCTATGGAAATTCAACGACTCAATGACTTACAGACCCTTGTTTCTCTGAGCAAGCGGCGCGGTTTTGTCTTTCAATCCAGCGAAATTTATGGTGGGCTCACCTCTTGCTGGGACTATGGGCCTTTGGGGGCCCAGTTCAAATGGAATGTCAAGCAGGCTTGGTGGAGGGCTATGACCCGAAGGCCTGATATTGTGGGGCTGGATGCTGCTATTCTTATGCATCCCAAAGTGTGGGAGGCCTCTGGTCATGTGGAGGGATTCACAGACCCTCTCGTGGATTGCAAAAATTGTAAGAATCGCTTTCGCGAGGACACAGCCCTAGTTAATGGCAAGGTGATATGCCCCAAGTGTGAAAGTAGTGATGTCACTGAAGCTCGTAACTTCAATCTGATGTTCAAAACCCATATGGGACCATTGGAAAGTGAAGGTTCTGTGGTGTATCTCAGGCCAGAAACCGCTCAGGGGATCTTTGTGAATTTTGAGAATGTGGCCACCAGTATGCGCCGGAAAGTGCCTTTTGGAATTGCTCAAATTGGAAAGTCCTTTCGCAATGAAATCACTCCGGGCAATTTTACATTTCGTACCCGGGAGTTTGAGCAGATGGAGATGCAGTACTTTGTTAAACCCGGTACCGATGAGGAGTGGTTCAATACTTGGAAACAGCTACGCTGGGATTTTTATAAAACTCTGGGCCTAAGTGAGGAAAAACTCCGTTATGAAGAGCACGGGCCCGATGAGCTGGCTCATTATGCCAAGGCGGCTTTTGACGTTCAATATGAATTCCCTATGGGTTGGCAAGAGTTGGAGGGCGTTCATAACCGCAGTGACTTTGATCTCTCCCAGCATCAAAAGTTCTCTAGCAAAAAGCTTGAGTATTTTGACCCAGCCACCAATGAAAAATACATTCCCTATGTGATTGAAACTGCCGTAGGGTGTGACCGCCTGGCGCTAGCACTGCTCTGTGATGCCTATCGTGAAGAAATCACCCATAAAGACGGTAAAAAGGATGTGCGTGTGGTGATGGGCTTCAAGCCGGAACTGGCACCCATTAAGGCGGCTGTTTTACCGCTGTCAAAAAAGCCAGATCTTCAGGAACTCAGCCATAAAATCTACTCAGATCTCTCGGAAGGTATCGACGTGGAATATGATGAGGCTCAGAGCATTGGAAAGCGCTACCGTCGTCAAGATGAAATTGGAACCCCACTCTGCCTAACGGTGGACTTTGATTCTCTTGAAGACAAAAAGGTCACCGTTCGTCACCGGGATGCCATGACTCAGGACCGGGTGAAGATGGAAAATATTAAATCCTATATTCAGGATAAATTGAAAAACTTCGACCAATAAGGAAGCAGAGAACAATATGCAGCTACCTGATAAAAGAGTTTACTTTTTTGCCGCTGGTGAGGCCGAAGGCTCCGCCACCATGAAAGACATTCTTGGCGGAAAAGGCGCCAACCTAGCTGAGATGACAGCGTTGGGGTTGCCGGTGCCTCCTGGGTTCACGATCTCCACAGAAGTCTGCTCAGCGTTTTATGCCAATAATGAAGAGCTACCCGAACTGGTCACTCAAGATGTAAAAGCCATGATGTCTCGGGTGGAGAGCAAGCTGGGTAAAAAATTTGGTGATGCCACAGACCCTTTATTGTTTTCTGTGCGTTCTGGAGCCAAAGTCAGTATGCCTGGCATGATGGATACCATTTTGAACCTAGGGCTCAATGATGAAACTGTTGTAGGGTTGGCAGAAAAGTCCGGAAACTCTCGCTTTGCTTGGGACTCCTACAGGAGGTTCTTGCAAATGTACTCTAACGTTGTCATGGGTATGAATGGCTCACTGCTGGAAGTGGTGTTGGAGGACCTCAAAGACGAAAAGGGCTACAGTCAGGACACAGAACTGACACCGGAGGATTTAAGACTTCTTGTTGAGAAATTCAAAAAACAGATTCTTGAGAACACAGGAAAAATATTTCCTACGGACCCTTGGGCCCAGTTGTGGGGAGCGATTGCTGCAGTTTTTAAGAGCTGGAACACACCACGAGCCAAAACCTACCGAGAGATTCACAATTTCTCTGATACCTGGGGAACCGCTGTGAACGTTCAGTCCATGGTCTTCGGAAATATGGGCAAGGACAGTGCAACAGGTGTGGCTTTTACTCGAGATCCTTCTACAGGGGAGAAAATATTTTTTGGTGAGTTTCTGATGGATGCTCAAGGCGAAGATGTTGTTGCGGGCATCCGCACTCCCAACCCCATCACCAAAGGGGCTGGAGACGACGAGGAACTGCCTTCTATGCAGGAGCTGATGCCAGAAAGCTATAATGAATTAGAAAATGTTTATAAAAAATTAGAGTTGCACTACAAAGACATGCAGGACATTGAGTTCACCATTGAAAACAAAAAACTCTGGATGCTCCAGACAAGAACGGGCAAGCGAACGGCCAAGGCCGCACTGAAAATTGCCTCAGACATGATTGCTGAAGGTTTGATCGACGAGAAAGAGGCTCTTTTAAGGTTAGACCCCAAAAGTTTGGATCAATTACTGCACCCTACGTTGGACCCGAAGACTGAGAAAAAACTTTTGGCCAAGGGGCTTCCGGCGAGTCCGGGGGGCGCCACAGGAAAAATTGTTTTTTCTAGCGAAGAGGCCGTTGAGGCCAAAGCCAATGGCATTAAATCTATTCTGGTTCGCATTGAAACCAGTCCTGAAGACATCGAAGGCATGGTCAGTGCCGAAGGCATTTTAACCAGCCGGGGAGGTATGACTTCTCATGCGGCGGTGGTGGCTCGAGGTATGGGGAAGTGCTGTGTGGCTGGATGTGGTGCTGCGGAGGTGGATTATGTCAAAAGTGAACTGCGGATCAGTGGCTATGTATTGAAAGCGGGAGAGATGATTACGCTTGATGGAGCGACAGGTGAGGTCTTCTTGGGTGAGGTGAAGACGTTGCCGCCACAACTGGACAGTGACTTTGAAAATATGATGAAGATCGCCGATAAATATCGAACCTTGGGAGTGCGCACCAATGCCGACACCCCTGAGGACTCCAAAGTGGCTCGGGAGTTTGGAGCTGAGGGCATTGGTCTTTGCCGGACAGAGCACATGTTTTTTGGAGCAGACCGCATTGATCAGATGAGAAAAATGATTATGGCGGAGAGTCGTGAGGAGCGTATCGAGGCACTCAACGAACTTTTGCCCATGCAGCGTCAAGATTTTCAGGGTTTATTTGAGGCCATGAAGGGGTTTCCTGTTACGATTCGTCTTTTGGATCCTCCTCTCCATGAGTTCCTTCCTCATGGAGAAACAGAAGCCAAAGAGATGGCTGAGCGCTTTGGCTGGAAGCCAGAAAAACTGATGGCGAAAGTCAGGTCCCTGCAGGAGTTCAACCCCATGCTGGGTCATAGAGGTTGTCGTTTGGCGATCACTTACCCTGAGATCTATCAAATGCAGGCCCGAGCTATTGCAGAAGCGGCTGTTCAAGCCGTGAAGGGTGGAGATCTGTTAGTGCCTGAAATCATGATTCCGCTTGTGGGCACTCAAGGAGAATTACAGAGGTTGCGAACTCTGGTGGAAGAAGAAGTGCGAAAAGTTCAGGGAGAGACATCCACTCAGTTTGATTATCTCGTGGGCACAATGATCGAATTGCCGCGAGCCGCTATTATTGCTGATGAGATTGCTAAGTATGCTGATTTTTTCAGCTTTGGTACCAACGACCTGACACAAACGACTTTAGGCATCTCTCGTGATGACGCTGGTCTGTTTTTAGGCACCTATGTCTCAGAAGGCCTTCTGACAGAGGATCCTTTTGCCAGTATTGACCAAAAAGGTGTTGGCAAAATGGTGCAAATGGGGGTTGAATTAGGACGTCAGGTCAAGCCTGGACTTAAGTTGGGAGTGTGTGGTGAGCACGGGGGGGACCCAGCCAGTATTCAGTTTTTCCACAATGTGGGTCTGAACTATGTGAGCTGTTCTCCTTTTCGTGTTCCCATTGCTCGCTTGAGTGCGGCCCAGGCTGCGATTACAACGAAAGGATCCTCACATTGAGAATCAAAAAGCTCGAACTTCTGGGGTTTAAATCATTTAAAGATCGCACCGTGATTCACTTCGATCAGGGAATTACAGGGATTGTCGGACCCAATGGCTGCGGAAAATCCAATATCGTGGACGCCCTTCGTTGGGTGATGGGAGAGATGTCGGCCAAGAACCTCCGGGGTTCAGCCATGGACGATGTGATTTTTGCTGGAGCCGAAGGTTATGCTCCATTGGGATTGGCCGAAGTGAGCCTGACATTAGAAAATGACGGAGGACCTTTTCCTGCTAAGTACTCTCGTTATTCAGAAGTAATGGTGACCCGAAGGCTTCACCGTTCTGGAGAGACTGAGTATCTGATCAACAAGGAGCCGGCTCGATTGAGAGACATTCAGGAGATCTTTATGGATACCGGTGCCGGGTCTAAAGGCTTTTCTGTGATTGAACAGGGAGCTATCGGGCGGATTATCACTGCCAAACCAGAAGAGCGGAGAACACTGATTGAAGAGGCCGCTGGAATCACAAAGTTTAAAGTGCGAAAAAGAGAGTCTCAAAGAAAACTCATGGCGACGGATCAAAACCTGGTGCGTCTACAGGATATTATTGGTGAGCAGAAGCGGCAGCTGGACAGTTTACAAAGACAGGCCCAGAGAGCTGAACGCTACCGTAACTTAAAAAACCAGGTGCAGGAAAAAGAGCTGTGGTTAACCTCTCAACAGTATTTGCATATGAAGCAGGAGTCAGAAGAGGCAGAAAAGCTCTATAACGATGCCAAAGAAAATGAAATCACTGCCAGCTCGGATCTGAATCAGAAAGAATCACAGCTTCAAGAAATGAAGTTGGGTGTGACTGAAAAAGAAAAAATAGTGGAAGACCGCCAAGTCAAAGCTAGCCAGGCAGCGAGCACTGTTCAGAATCTAGAGAGCGAAATTCGAGAATTGGGATTTGAAATCGAATCCGCTCGAAGAAATAATGAGACTACGGGCTCTGTGATGAACCAGTACCAGGCCCGACAAGAGGCTTTGTTAAAAGATCAGTCTGAGTTGTCCGAAAAGTCACAAGCCGCTGAAAAGCTGTCTGCAGAATTGACGGAACAGTACCAGACTCAGAAGACTGAATTTGACCGCATCCAGTCTCGTATTGCTGAAGTAGATGATGAGTTGACCCAAAAGCGAAAAGAAATGCTGACAGTGTCCCAGGGACACACTCATCTTGAGGCCCGCATGGTGTCTGTAGATGAAAAGATCCAAACTCAGGAAAGCGAGCAGCACACGCAAAATAGAGTCTTGTCTGAACTGAGGGTACAAAGGGGTGAGTACGAAGAGCGGCGTAACCGACTCTTTAAAGAGTTAGAGGATGAGCGCCAAATGCAACTCTCCATCATGCAGGATGTGGAGAATTTTGAAGACAATGTTAAGAGTCTGAGGGCTTCAAAAGAGACCAAAGAAAAAGAGGTTTCTGAATTTAAGGATACACTGAACGAGATCACTTCAAGGCTTTATGGTCTTGAAAACATGCAAAATAACTTTGAGGGCTTTCAGGAAGGTGTAAAAAACATCATGCTTTGGCAACGTCAGCGTAGAGAAGTTCGTGCTGACGGGTCTATGGACGTGATGACTGAGTTTCAGCCCGTGTCTGATGTGGTGGAAGTACCTGAAAAGTTTGAACTGGCTATGGAAGCTGCTCTTGGCAATAAGCTTCAGATGCTGCTTTCCAAAGATGTGGACACGGCTGTTGGTGCCGTGGACTATCTGAAAGAGCAAAACAGTGGACGCTCCAGTTTTGCCTCTGCAGAAATGGCGGGGACAGGTTTCGAAAATACCGCTTTGGAGTCTTTAAGAGGCACCGAGGGTGTTGAGGGTTTTTTACACGAAGTGATCTGTGTGCCTGAGGAGATGTCTTCTCGAGTGACTCCTTTTCTTAAGGGTGTGGCCATTGTGGACTCTATTAGAACTGCTTTGCGTTTGCGAGTGGATCATCGGGGAATGACGTTTGTGACTCTTGAAGGCGATACTCTGAGTGCTGATGGAGTCCTTACTGGTGGATCTTCAGAAAGTGCCGATTCCGGAGTCTTGAAAAGAAAGAGGGAAATCAAGGAGCTCTCTGAGCGTCGTGAAGAGGCGGCAGGAAAGTTATCATTGGCTCAGGCCTCTTTGAAAAAGCTGGAAGCTCAGTTGAAGACTGTGGAAGAGGAGCTGGAAAACGCCCGAGAACAGCGTTTGGAAAAAGAGATTCGTGTGGCTGAGCTGAAAAAAGACTTTGAGCGAGCTGAGATCGAGCTGGAAAATGCTCAAAAAGCAGTGGGCAAACAGGAGAGTTTGTTGTCAATCATTGATCAGAAACTGACCTCTTTGAATGATGATAAAGCTCAGCTGATGGAGCAGATCACAGAAATGAAAGAGCGACAGCTCGAGCTAGAAACTTCCGTTGAAGCACTTTCCAAAGAGTACCGTGATTCCCGCTTGGGCATTGATGACATGCAGACTTGGGTGACTGATCTACAAGTACGATCTGCTTCCAAGACTCAGGAGTTTGAGGGACTTCGCAGTCAGCTGGAGATGGTGGAGAGGTCTTTGGCAGAGGTGAATGAACACCTAAGTCAAATGACTGAGGAGAGCGAAAAAACCTCAGAGTCCTTGAGTGCCAATCAAATTTTAGTCGAAGAAAAAAAGGTAGAGTTGGAACGTCGAATTCAGGAGAATGAACAGGTCTCTCAGAATTTAGCGAAAGAGCGTGATGAGTACGAGAGAATGCTGGCTGAGATGCGCGAAGTTGAGGAGTTTGTCTCCGCAGCCCTCCATGGTATTAACAAACACCAAACTTTAATTTCGGAAACCCAGATCAAATTGGAACAGCTTAAAATGAAAGAGCAGTACCTAATTGATCAGATTAATGAGCGCTATATGATTCTTTTGCCAGATGTGGCTGAGAACTACCGCGATCAAGAGGGCGATGAAAAAGCCGCCGAGGTAGAAGTTAAAGATCTTAAGGCCAAATTGGGCCGTATTGGTGAAGTGAACCTGTCGGCCATTGAAGAGTATGATGAGCTGATTGATCGTTATGAATTTTTAAATCAGCAGTTCAAAGACCTCACGGAGGCCAAAGAGCAGCTGCGCAAGGTGATTGACCGAATTAACCGCATCTGTTCTAAGCGTTTTAAGGAAACCTTTGAGGCCGTCAATGAACGATTCATGAAGGTGTTCCCAGTGCTATTTGGCGGAGGAGAGGCGCGATTAATTTTAATTGAGGACCCAGAAAAAGGTGAAATGGGAATCGACATTGTGGCCAAGCCTCCGGGCAAGAAATCACAAAATGTCAGTCTACTCTCCGGTGGAGAAAAAGCTCTGACAGCAGTATCATTGATTTTTGCCATTTTCCTGGTAAAGCCATCACCTTTTTGTCTATTAGATGAGGTGGATGCACCATTGGATGACGCCAATGTGTTTCGTTTCAATGATTTGGTCAAGGAGATGGCTAAACGGTCTCAGATCATTATTGTGACTCACAATAAGCACACCATGCGTGTCAATGAAAAGCTCTATGGAGTCACTCAGGAAGAAAAGGGGGTCTCCAAAATGGTCTCGGTAAACCTAGAGGAAGCTGAACAGGCCGTCGCCGAAGGCTGATAGCGTTGGCTTTTCACTGACCCATCCTGTGGAGTCTTAAGCGGCAAAGGAGTCAGGTTTTTTGCTAAAGAGTTTTTTGAGGATTTCCTCGATGTCTTTCTTGTCGAAAGGTTTGTAGAAGTAGCCGTCCACAGTGAGGGAGGGGTCTAGCTTTGACAGGTCTTGATTCACTCCACCGGTGGTCAGGATCCAAATGGGGCGATCACTTTTGGATGAATGACTACCAAAAAACCGTTTATTCAGTTCCAGTCCGTCCATTTCTGGCATTTTAATATCAGAAATAACCAGATCATAGCGAGCGGAGTTCTCTTTAAGGAGCTCAAGGGCCTCAGCTCCACTACCCACAGATTTGGCTTTAATGCCCATCAAAGATAAAAGTGTGGAAAGGATTTGGCGCAATTCGGCTTCATCATCTACAACCAAAGCCTTTTTACCAACGTAGGCCCCATGTTGTCGTCTTGATCTCAAGGGTGGAGAGGTGTCGGCGTCATTTTTAGTAGCTAGAAGGTGGTTTTGATGAATAGGCTGTGAGGGAATTTGAATAATAAATTCAGCCCCACCGGCAGAATGATTTCTGGCTTCAATGTGACCACCCATTTCTTCTAAAAGACTGTGAACCATGGAGAGTCCTATGCCAGTTCCTTCGTTGACATTTTTGGTAGTGAAAAAAGGATCAAAAACTCTATCAAGTAAATCTGTTTGAATTCCAGAGCCATAGTCACGAATGGTAACTTCTTGTTGATCTTTTTTTTGAGCCATGAGCACTTCAATAGATTTATTGTGACTGCCCTTTAAGGCATGTCGAGCATTAGAGAGAAGGTTCATGAGTATTTGTTGAAACCCTCCTCGACTGCCAAAAATCCCTTGGGCTTTGAAGTTGGCATCATCAGTTCCCACCAAAGAAATTTGAATACCTTCTCGCGCGTAAATCTCATTGACCATGTCTACGGTTTCTTTAATAACCCGCTGGGTATTAAATACTTTTTTGACTTTGTCATCTGCGCGAGAAAAGGTCCTTAACCCTTTGACAATGGAAGCAATTCGATCTGCAGCTACAGCTATTTTTCTAAAATAAGTGTTCAGAACCTCCTCATTGATCTCTCCTTTTCTTTGCTTATCTTTTAGTGTGATCATGTAACCTTTAATAATGGATAAAGGGTTATTGATCTCATGGCCCACACCGGCGGCCAAAACACCAATGGAGGCGAGTCTTGCATTTCTTTGAGACAGGTTTTTTTGTTGTTCCAGTTCTTTTTGTGCCTGGTATTCGGCGGTAATATCCCAGTTAACACCGATGACTTGTTCGATATTTCCGTCAGAGTCTTTGAAAATCTGGGCTCGGGCACGGATGTATCTGATTTCTCCCTTATTGTCCATGACCCGAAAACTGGTATTGAACTTTGGTGTTTGGCCAGATAGAAAGTCCTCGAACTCTCGGACCGCCTGTTTGGTATCTTCTGGCACCAGAGTTTTTTTCCAGGCATCAAAATGTCCTTCAAAATCATTAGGGTTGACTCCGTAGATCTTGTACATGCTGGCATCCCAAATTAAATGATTCTCTGCTGGAAAGAATCTCCATATACCAATATGAGCACCTTCCAGAATCATTTGAGTTTGGCTCTCGCTCTCTTTATTTTTTAACTCCAGCTGTTGAATCCGCTCTTGCTGTCTGACAGTTTCCGTAATGTCTAGGTGAGTTCCAGTAAATCGAGTGGGTTTGCCATCGCTATTGAAGTCAGAGAATTTTCCTTGGTCTAGAATATACACCCAATACCCTTCAGAGTGTTTCATACGGTGGATATTCTGGTAGCGATCTGTTTTTCCCTCCATATAGGTTTGAATATCCTCATAGACTTTGGGAAGATCTTCGGGGTGCACTCGGGACTCCCAGGTACTGAGCTCCATTTTTATGGTATTAAAATCAATCCCTAGCATTTCTGCCCAGCGCCGATCAAACTTAACGGAATTGTCGCTGAGGTACCAGTCCCAAATTCCTAAATAAGCCCCTTCCATGGCGAGTTCCAAGTATTTTTTGGACTCAACCAGTTTTTTTTCAAATAACTTTTGTTCGCTCACATCCTGAAACACTCCGGCCACCTCTATAATATGGCCAGCATTGTCCAGAATAGGCTCTGCAATGACTCGAACCCATTTGACTCTGCCATCTTGAGCATGGAATTCAAAGTGACCATCAACCCGTATTTTCTGGGTCAGGACATCATCCAGTAGCTTTTGAACTCTTGGGCGCTCATGCTCGACATAGAACTCCATGCCTTTGGCTCTACTGATAGGGGTATTGGGCTGGACTCCGTGAATTTTGTAGACCTCCTGGCTCCAGTGGATTTCATCTGTATTGGGGTTCCAGGACCAACTGCCAATTTGAGCAGCACTCTCTAGCATGTCTGAGCGCTGTTTATCTTTTTGCAAGTTTTTATTTTTTTCTTTTTGTTTTTTGAACTGTGGATAGGCAATAACGAAAAAACTCAAAATCGTCATTCCACAAAAAGATAAAATCAAAAGAACTTGGAGTAAAGAGTTCCAGGTAGCTCTGGACTCTAAATACTTAGAGGTTTGGTTCACCAATTGATCCATTTTGGGAAGAAAGTCTTCAGACGTATCGAGTAAAGATTTTTTACTCTTTGTTTTAGAAGAGCAGTTTTTTTGAGCAAGACACTTTGTTTGTGCCTTCATTTCTTCAACATTGGAACTCAAATTGATATATTGTTTGCGAAGTTTAAGAGTATAAGCCGGGGGAAGCTTTTTTTCTCCACCTCCGTTCAAGAGGAGCTGGTGGTTTTTATCTATTTTGAGAGAGACTTCATGGGCTTTTTCATACTTTTTTTGTTGAGCCAGATTCATGAGTCGTTGGCTGAACATTCTTTGTCGACCGGCGATATTGACGACTTCGGCCCCCTTTTTTTCATGAATACTTCTGTAAATAAGCTGTGTTTCAACAGTTATAAAGGTTAATGTTAGGGACAGAAGCAAGAACCCATATTTTCTAAAATAAGTCCAAGGTCTTTGTTGAATGGTCATTGCTTATCCCCCTGGTTTTTATCGGTGAAAAGCCCTTTGTTTCAAAGGGGCTAATATTGAAGTTTTTGTTAATTTACGAGAGCCGCTTATTTTTAGGGCCTGTCTTGACCATGGTCCATTGCCCGATTAGTGTGGCGTCAGACAAGTTTGAATCAGTCATTCTTTTCTCAATATTTGCTTTTTATAAGGATTTAAGCTCGTGGATCATACCAGTCAGTCTTTTATGATTATCATGGCTGTGCTAGCTGTTGTTGGCATCGCTGGAACTGTTGTTTATTACTTTTTTCGTTTTGGATTCCACACAGACTTTGATAAGGACATTGAGCGGAGTCAAAAAAGAGAAATTCCGCAGGATCTTGAGGAGCAGCGGCCAGACAGCAAAAAAATCACTGGCATGGATGAACCTGGTGTTGAGAAGTTGCTGGAGGTCGAGTCTATCTTGACCTCGTCTGCAGCCCCAGAAAAAACTATTGATAGTGCCCTTTCTAAAACCCGTGAGTCTTTTTTTTCTAGGCTTAAATCTGTTTTTAATGAGAGTCAGCTCAGCAACGATGATCTGGAGAGCTTAGAAGAAGTTCTCTACACAAGTGACCTTGGACCTCAAACAGTTCAACGCCTTATGGAAGCTATCAATGATCAGCTTTCTGGAGAGGAAAAACGCAATCTAGAAAAGGTGATTCAAGCGATTAAGAGTGAAATGGCTCGCATTTTTTCTGAGCTGGAAGAGGGGGGTGGTCAGGATGTTCAATCTGTGGAGCAGACCTTGGGCCTGTCGGAAGCTGCAGGTCAGGGGCTGCAGGTATGGCTTATTGTAGGGGTTAATGGCGCTGGAAAAACCACGACTATTGGTAAGTTGGCCAATATTGTAGCTCAATCCGGAAAAAAGGTTATGGTGGCTGCTGGTGATACTTTTCGAGCAGCGGCTGGCGATCAACTCAAGGTGTGGAGTGAAAGGGCTCAGGTGGAGATCTTTTCGCCTCCTGATGTGAAAGACCCGAGTGCTGTGGCCTTTGATGCTGTTGCCTCAGCAAAAGCCAAAAATTTTGATATTGTGATTGTGGATACAGCTGGTCGGCTTCATACTCAGTCTCACTTGATGCAGGAGCTGGAGAAAATGAACCGAGTCATTAAAAAAGTCATTCCAGAAGCTCCTCATGAAACTTTGCTCGTTTTGGATGCCAACTCTGGACAAAATGCTTTGATTCAGGCCAAGCAGTTTAATGAGGCTGTGAGTCTTACGGGGGCAGTACTGACCAAGTTGGATGGATCTGCTAAAGGAGGCGTTGCCGTGGGGCTTGCCTATGAGCTGCAGTTGCCCGTACGATTGATTGGTGTTGGTGAAGGGATGGATGATTTAAAAAGTTTTAATTCTCGAGAGTTTGTTGATTCTATTCTGTAGTCGGCGACAGAGGGAACTCTACTTCAAAGCAGGTGTTGCCATTTTCATTTTTTTTATATTTGATATGGCCACCTATTCTATGAAAATACTTTTGCACCACCTGAAGTCCAACACCCTTACCACCTAGTTGTTGTTTGGTAGTATAATAGGGTTCAAAAATTCTATTGGCGTCTTTAATTCCATGGCCAGAATCTACAACCTGCAGTATCACTGAGTCATTTTTTACTCGGTTGGTGATTTTAATCCATGGCTTGGGCTGCTCTTTAACGGCTTCATAAGCATTTTTGATCAAATTAATGAGTGCTCCCTCAAAGGCCTGTTTATTACAAGAAATTTCTATAGGCTCAATATTATCAATAATTTCCACAGGTATTTCAAATCCCATGGCGACTTCTTCCATGGAGGACCATACAAGCTCTGCGAGTTGTTGAGGCTTTGTCTCCAAAGAATCAAGGCTTGAAGTTTCCAATTGAGTATTAGTAAAGACGGATTCCCCAATAGATTTGATTTTTTCACAGCTGGATAGAATTTTTTCACAATCTTGAATAACTTCTTGAATCCATGGATCACTTTTTTGTGAGGGAGGAATACTTTTTAAAATGGACTGACACTTGCCTTTAATCACAGTCAAAGGGTTTCTCATCTCATGCACATAAATAGTTTGCTTCATTTTTGAGTCTTCAAGGGTGCGCAGAGCTTCTCTGGCTTGAAACTCCTGCCCACTGATTCTTGTAAAGAGAGAGATAAAGGTGGGAGTCAATTCATTGAGGCCTATAAAAATGGGAGTCATATCTCCGGATTTTTCAGGAGTATTCAAAAAGAAATTTTCGGAATTCTTCACAAAAATTGTAAAGATAGGATAGCTGAGTATTTCACTAAGGACTTTACGGGTAATACCTTTGAGAGCACGTTCTTCAATGAGACAAAACCCTGCTTCACAGGCAGTTGCTTGTAAGCTCTGGATCAGTTGTTTGGGGTTTGTGTAATGAAGAATATGAATAGTGTCAGGATTTTTCAGCAGAGTATCCTCGATAACGTCTTTAACCCTTGGTGAATCTGTTAATAGGTGTGCTTGAATACTGACCTCCATAGTATTGGAGTGCGTAACCCCATTTTTTCAATAAAATCATCCTACAAAAAACAATACATGTTTTGTACAGATTTTTGTCTGGATTATGGCGTATGTCGCGCTGCCCTTAAAAAAATTAAAATTTGTTTATCAAGATATTGGAGAAATTCACCGAACCTTTGTTACTGTTATATTCTTGACAAAACAAATATTGTTTTTATTGATGGAGGGGATGTGATCAGCTCAGAACTGACCTATAAAGTTTTTATTAAATCAGAAAATAGTCCAGATGCCATTGTGAGCCTGTCAGAATTAGACGAGGTATACAACTTCTGGCATACCCGATGGGAAAGCAAATTTAGTGAAACAGGTTCCCCTCCAGAGTCTTGGGGTTTGGACTTTCACAACCATGACATTGTTGTATGTTTGGAGAAGGGAGGGCGAGTTGTGGGCTGTCACTTATATTCATTTTACGACCTTACTAGGGACTATGGTGCAGAATATTTCGAGTTTCTTAAGCCAGGCAGTCTTCACCATATTATTAAAGGTTTCGGTCCGTGGACAATGACCATGGAGTATCTATGTGCAGCTAGAGATATTGGTCGATTACCGCTCTCTCTAGGGGCTACACTTATTGCGCTGGGGGCTCGTCTAGCTTTTGAGCGAGGGTGTGGAAGTATTTTAGGTATGCCCATTGATGGAACTTCGGTCTCCGGAAGAGTTAAAGATCTTGGGATGGAAGCTGAATGTATTGAAAAAGGTATTCAAAAATACGGTTATCAACTGCAACTTCTTGTTTCAGATCCTTTTGTGGCAAAGTCAAATGAGCCAGATTTTGCAAAGGGATTTTTGGATCTGCTTTGGGATCAAAGAAAGGTTCATTATATTGAGCCGTTACGAGTGGTAGCTTGATTGGATAGGAGGGGATAATGAATTTACAACTAATATTAAACGAGACAATGTTGTCTTTTGAGTCTAGGGTGACCGAAGTGAATTGGGAAAACCCACAAGTGTATGCTAGCTGGCTAGCTCAAACTTGGTTTTTTGTAAAAGAATCTACAAGGCTGTTGAACCTTTGCGGTGCTCACATGCCACAGAGTATGGAATCTCTTCATAATCGATTTATTGATCATGCGAAAGAAGAACAAGGACATGCAGATGCCCTATTGCGTGACCTTCACCATTTAGGGTTTTCTATTGAAGACTTCCAGGAGGGGGAGGAGACAGCTGCTTTTTATCAGACTCAGTATTTTTTGATTCAGCATAGGAGTCCTTTGGATTTTTTTGGATATATTTTGTTACTGGAAGGCGTGGCTGTAAAGTTTGGAGAAAATATTTATGGTAGAGTTAAAAACGCTCATGGCAGAAAATGTGCTAGTTTTTTGCAAATTCACGGAGCAGAAGATCCCGATCACTTAGAAAAAGCATTTAGACAGTTGGCCTCATTAGAAATGAAACAACAAGCAACCATTGTCAAAAACTTTTACTGTAGTGCTTATTTTTATAAACGGATTCTTGAGAAAACTGACACAGCTCTGGCAGCTCCAATTCAGAGCGTGAGTTGACGGTTCTCCCAATCATTAAGGCGTTGGGATTTGGTTCGTTCCACCTCTTCATGGTTAAGAAAACGAGCTGACTCTAGTGCTACTAGGGCTTCTGGGAGTCGTGAACCTTTTTTATGGAGCGGAGTGAATGAACGGATTTTCATTTCATATTCATACTTCAGAGGAGAGTCTATTTCGCACACGATTTGAGTACCAATTGTGGACATGTCAGCGGCTTCGTTGATAGTCCCTTGAAATAGGCCTAATCCTACTTCAAGAATTCTTTTAGTGGCTTCAGGGTTATCTCTTCGAAATAGCTCTTGAAATGGGCGGCAGAAAAGATCTTCCAGTGTATAGCTACAAAAATCATAAAACCTGAGGTTACAGAATATCTGGATCTGAGAGTTATCATAAATTTCAACAATGACATTTTTTGAGTCAAGTTTGTCTAAAAGGTCTGATGGACCACTTAGTTGAAACTCTTTGAGGGCTGACCAAAGCAATCGTTTGCAGTCTCTGAGAGAGTGTCCGGCAGCAAGGGTGGTCTTATAAATATTCAATGTGGATTGGAGCTTCATTAAAACGAGGGACTTGTATTTGTCAGGTAATGAGGAAAACCAATGAACATTAGCCGAACTAAAAGGAATAAGCTCTATATTTTCTCTTGTAAGTAAATCACAGACATGCGTTGCCAGCTCTTTAAAAACTTGATGATTATTGATTCCGGAACTCGAGTTGATCATCAAATTTGATGTCTTCATTTGCCTATCCCACGCTACTTTCAAACTCCCTTTGCATTTGCTCTACAATGGTTTTTCTCAGCTTTACAAATAGCTTTTCAGGATTCGTCTTATAAATCCCCGCCAGTTGCTTTAGTGTTTTGACAGGTGGGCTAGAAATCCCTCGTTCCCAGTTGGAGACAAACTGTGGTGAAGAATAACCTAAAAGTGAGGCGACTTCTTTTTGTTTTAAACCGGTTTTGAGTCGTAATTTTTTCAATTCTTGACCCATTTTTGTATACATGAATCATCTCCTGATCAAAAAAGAGGTGAGTGCTTCATGCATAGCATTAAAAAGACTCATTGCGAAGAGAAAAATTGACTAAATCTAAACAAAACCAAAGGCTGATAAGTTCAGATCCATAAGGAAGGAAAATCATGATCTTAAAGCATTCCTACGTGGTTTTGGCTTTTGCCGGGATTGCCATTTTTATGTTTGGCATGCAAATGGCTAGCGATAACCTGCAAAAGCTCACTGCTAATCGTACACGAGACTTGATTGCACAACTTTCAGAGAAAAAATTTCTAGGTATTGTTCTGGGAATGATCCTCACCGTGATGATTCAAAGCAGTGGGGCAGTGACTTCTATGCTAGTGGGCTTGGGGTCGGCAGGGGTTATTAAGCTGCGGCAGGTGATGACGGTTATTCTTGGTACGGCCATAGGGACCACTCTTACCGTTCAGTTGATCAGTCTGAAACTGACTGACTTTGGCTTGTCTGTGTTTACAGTTGCTTTTTTTATTTATTTTCTTACCAGTCGTCGAGTCTTAAAAAAAATCATGGGTGTGGTTATGGGCTTCGGATTAATTTTTTTTGGTTTGGAAGTGATTGGATATGGAACTGGTGTACTAAAAAATATTGATTACTTTTTGGAGTTTTTGCAAGTATTGGGGGCCAACCCGCTTTATGCTATTATCGTAACAGCTGTATTTACGGCTGTTGTTCACTCGAGCGCGGTGACTATAGGCTTTGCTATGACTTTGGCTGCAGCGGGCATGATTCATCTTGAGGACTCTTTTTATTGGGTATTTGGTGCTAATATTGGAACAACAGCTACGGCTTTAATTGCCTCTCTTGGGGGGAATTATACAGGGCGCCGAGTGGCTTGGGCCCACTGCTTTTATAAGGTTATTGGGGTCTTGTTATTTGTACCACTGGTCCCTATGTTTGTCAGCTGGCTGGAGAGCAGTGATGTAGAAAGAGGGATTGCCAACTTTCACACAATTTATAACTTGCTGGCAGCCCTAGTTTTTTACCCTGGGATTGGTTGGGGAGCTTTGTTGGTGGAAAAACTCTTTCCCCCTTCCAAGGCTGAAAGAGAGTATGGCCCTAAATACCTCACTCGCTCTGATTGGATGTCCTCTGCTGTCGCTGTGGCTCACGCTGAACGAGAGGCATTGAGAATGGCCGATGTGGTGTCTAAAATGATCAGAGATGCCCTGTTGATATTCAAAAATGAGGACCCCATACTCGCTGGAAAAATTCGAAGCCGGGATGATAAAGTGGATTTGCTCACACGAGAAATTCGCATATACCTAACCAATGAGTTGGACTGGTCAGCTCCGGACTTGAGAGAAGGTCAAAACGACGTTATGAGAATTTTAAATTTTACTACAGACCTAGAGACCGTGGCCGATGTGATTGATAACTCACTCAGAGAAATGGCTGCCAAAAAACACAATCTCAAGTTGGAATTTAGCGAAGAGGGATGGAGTGAATTAGAGGGGCTCCATACTCACCTCAAAGAGCTATTTTCTCTTTCTGTGAATTGCTTTATGAAAAGAGATCATAATCTGGCGAGTAAAGTGGTCTATAAAAAAAGGGAGATCCGTAAACTAGAGGCTCAGTTGAGAGAGGCTCACATGCACCGATTGATTGAGGGAAAACTTCAAGCCATTAACACCAGCTCCATTCATCTAGATATTTTAAGTGAATTTCGAAGAATTTCTGGCCTCCTCTCGAACCATGTGTATGATGAGTTTTACCGAAGCGACAGCTACAATATTATGCCTCGAAGAATGGAACCTCATTCTGGAGATGAGTAGGGCCAATAACCAGTTGCGTTATTTTGTGATTTCTAAGAGAAATCAAGGGTGTGCCTCATTTCCATTTTGACCTGAGGCAGGCTTTCGCCTAATACTGAAGCCTAAATAGGAGATGATTGATCTCTAGTGGGCTGTTGAAAAAGCTATGAGGGGTTTTTGTACCAGATGACTCTTTCTACGACCTGCTGGACTTCTTTTTAAGGAGAGACATTGGAGCACCAAAATAAAACATTTGAGGTGCAATTGGCCGGAGTCCCCATGCGGTTGAAGTCAACTCATGATTCGGCCACCGTGGAGTATTTGGTCAACCTGGTGAATGAAAAAGTGGAACAGATTTTAACAGACAGCCCCAACATTTCTTTTCAAAAGGCATTGCTCCTGGCAGCACTGCATATGGCAGAAGATATGGTGACTGGCAAACGCCAGGCTCAATCTGAGCTGGACAATCTTGAAACCAAAGCCAAGGCCATCCTTTCAGAGCTAGAATCATCTCCAATTTCTAAGATCCGTATGGACAGTTAAGGCTCTGTTTGGAGCCCTATTGTTTTTGATAACTGGGACCAGTTCTCCTGGAAGTCTTCGGATATAAAGAGTTTTGGAGTTGTGGACATTGAATACATTAGAGTTGAAAGCAAATTTACGTAAAAAATATCGAGAACTGAGAGCACGTCAACCTCTGGGGCAAAAGCGAGAGGCTGAGGAAAAAATCTCAGATCAGTTGTTGAATCTTGTTGAATCCTATTCACTGAAAACTGTTGCCAGTTATAGAGCCTTTGAGTCTGAGGTCTGTTTGGATTCATTTCATATGCGATGCCAGATAGAGTTGGTTTTTCCAAAAGTTTGTGGAGATCATCTTAAGTTTTATCGGCGAGACGGCGATGAAGAACTTGAAACTTCTCCCTGGGGCATTGAAGAGCCTCCTATGCGTCCATCTCATCAGGTGGAGATGCAAGATATCGACGCTGTTATTATTCCTGGTCTAGTATTTGACCGTTACTGCCAGCGTTTGGGGTATGGTAAGGGATTTTATGATCGAGCCTTACAGGCTTGGTCAGGGCTTCGTATAGGAGCCGCTTTTCAATTACAAGTGAGCGAAGATGTCTTGGTGACAGATTCACATGATTTACCAATGAACTACCTTGTTACGGAAAATTATATTTTTCGGCCAGTGGTTCATTAGCTTTTAAAAGAGGGTAGTTACATATGCAAATGACAGCATTGATCACTCATATGATGAGTCTATTCGTGGGCCTGGGGCTCGGAATCGGCGCTTTTTTCCTGTACAGAAATATGTTGGATGAGAAAAAGAGAAATGAGGCTAAAAAAGAGGCCAACAGAATTATTAACAAAGCCAAATCTCAGGCCACTAGGATTGAGAAAGAATCCAAATCTAAGGCCAAAGATTTTGAAAACCGAGCCCGGAGAAACGCCGAGGGCGACATTAAAAAGCAAAAACAGCGGCTACAGAGCCAGGAGCAGTCCTTTCGTGATAAAGAGGGGCGCCTGGAAAAGGATTATCGAGACAAAGAGGAGAAACTGCAGCAGCGTATGAGAGAGCTAGATGGACAAAGCGAAGAACTCAAGGTCTTGGAAGGTCGGATTAAAGATAATGAGGGAAGACTTCTGGGGCAGGTTGAGGAACTATCGCAAAAATTAGAGTCCGTAGCGGGGTACACTAAGGAGCAGGCCAAAGGTGAATTGATGGCAGCCCTGACAAAAGATGCCAAGGAAGAGGCTGCCACAATGATTCAAGAGATCGAAAGCTCTGCAAGAAAAGAAGCTCAGCAAAAGGCAAAGTACGCACTGGCTGTGGCTGTCAGTCGCTATGCCTCAGAGGTGGCAACAGAAAAAACCACCTCATCCATTCCGTTGTCAGGTGAGGAAATGAAGGGAAAAATCATTGGTCGGGAAGGGCGCAACATTCGGGCATTAGAGGCCGCTTGTGGTGTGGATTTGATTATCGATGAAACTCCGGAATCTGTGATTATTTCTAGTTTTGACTCTGTTAGAAGAGAGGTTGCTCGTCTTTCTCTAAAAAAACTGATGGAAGATGGTCGAGTCCATCCAGGTCGTATTGAAGAGGTGGTTTCTAAAGTCAAATCAGAGCTTTTTGAGAGTATGAAAGAAGATGGTGAGAAAGCCTGCTTTGACTTGGGAGTTCATGGATTGCACCCCAAATTGATTCATTTGATTGGAGAGCTAAAGTTTCGACATGCGGAAAGCCAGAATCTTTTGGCTCACTCTCAGGAAGTCGCTTATATTGCCGGCCTCATTGCCGCTGAAATTGGCGCAGATGTGAATAAAGCCAAGCGAGCAGGATTATTACATGCGGTGGGGAGAGCATTAGATCACTCCCACCTGGGGAGTTACGCTAAAGCCGGTGCAGATTTTATTAAAAAGCATGGTGAAAAAGGGGACGTCTGCCACGCAGTTTTAGCTCATAACGGGAACGAAGAGCCTCAATCGGCTCTAGCACATATTGTTCAGGCAGCTCACAATCTTGCCCGATCAAGGCCAGGAGCTAATCGTAGTATGATTGAAAACTTCATCAAAAGACTATCGGATTTGGAATCTGTTGCGAATAGCTTCGATGGTGTTTCCAGAACTTTTGCTATTCAATCGGGTAAGGAGATTCGTGTATTGGTGGACTCTGGTAAAGTGACTGATGAACAGTCACAGATGCTGTCTCGGGATATTGCTCGAAAAATTGAGAAAGAATTGAGTTACTCTGGTCAGGTCAAGGTGAATGTCTTGCGAGAAACCCGTATTGTGGAACATGCGAGGTGATTTAAGAATGACCCCTGAACAGCAGCTGACAGAGCTTAAAAAAGGGATTGTAGACCTGATTTCTGAAAAGGAGTTGCTGGTCAAGTTGAAAAAATCCCAAAAAGAGGGAAAGCCTCTTATCATCAAAGCCGGGTTTGACCCCAATCGTCCAGACTTGCATTTAGGGCATACAGTTTTGATCAATAAAATGAAACAATTCCAAGATTTCGGACACCGGGTGTGTTTTTTGATTGGGGACTTTACGGCTATGATTGGCGACCCCACAGGAAAAAATGAAACACGCCCTCCTATGACTGAAGACATGGTCGCTGAAAATGCCAAAACCTATGCTCGACAGGTCTACAAAATTCTAGACAGCAACAGCACGGCGGTAACATACAACTCAGAATGGTTTAAAAAGTTTACTGCTTCTGATTTTATCCGACTGAGTAGTCAGTATACAGTGGCGCGAATGCTAGAAAGAGATGATTTTTCTAAGCGTTTTAAAAATCACGAGCCTATTGCTATCCATGAATTTCTTTACCCTTTGGTACAAGGTCATGACAGTGTGGCTATGCAGGCAGATGTGGAGTTGGGGGGAACGGATCAGTTATTCAATATGCTTGTTGGTCGAGATTTGCAAAAAGACGCCTCCCAAGAACAGCAAGTGGTCATGACGGTACCCATCCTTGAAGGGTTGGATGGCATCCAAAAGATGTCAAAAAGTCTTGATAACTATATTGCTGTTGAAGACAGTCCCAGAGAAATGTTTGGCAAGACCATGAGAGTCTCCGATGAGTTGATGCTCAAATATTATGAGCTTTTGACAGATATCTCAGTGGCAGATCTTGAGGCACTGAGGGTGGAGGTTCAATCGGGTAAAAAACACCCTCGGCAAGTAAAAGTGGATTTAGCCAAGTTTTTAGTAGAGCGCTTTCACTCTAAAGAGGCTGCCGACAGCGCAGAAGTTGAGTTCGATCGGATTTTTGTCAATAAGGGCCTTCCCGATGATATGCCTGAAAAAGATGTGAGTCCTTCTGAAAAGGGAGTCTGTGTATTTTTAAAAGATCTGGACCTTGTAAGTTCTAATAGTGAGGCCCGCAGGTTGATTGAGGGTCATGCCGTGGAGATTCGAGGTGAAAAGGTAAAGGATCCCAAAATGACATTGGTTTTAAGTGCTGGTGATGAATTTATTATTAAGGTGGGAAAAAAGAAATTTGCAAAAGTGCGGGTGAGGGGATGAAAGTTAAATTTATGCCCATGAATATAGAGTTGGAGATTCAGCCGGATCAATCAGTAATGAGCTTGGCACACGAAAATAATATTCCCATTCACTCTGTTTGTAACGGAATGCCCTCTTGTGCTGAATGCCGAGTACGTTTGATCGAGGGAGAGCATAACGTACTTCCTCCCTCGGCAAAGGAACTCAGTCTTATTGGTACAGGACACTTTATTGATCAACGTCGTTTGAGCTGTCAGTTGCTGTGCTTTGGTAATATCACTGTGGATTTGACAGAGCAGGTGGAAAAAGCCACAGAAGGTAAAGTGAATAAAAAGTTTTTGCAAAGAGCTCAGAAAGAAGCTGAGAATTCCCACGCCGCTGAAGGTATTTTAATTGAGCAAGACAGTGAATTTCAGGATATTTCTACCAGTAAGGATGAGCGAGGCTCAGCCACGGATAAAGTGGTGGGACAGCAGGATAAGGACTTCTACGGTAAGTTAAAAGTGGATGGTAAGAACTCAAAAGACGGTGGGAACCGTGACAGTGACAAGAGTAAGCGAAGCCACCGGCGCCGCAGGAGTGGTAAGGGAAAAGGCAGCGGCGGGGTAAAAAACAAAAAAAGCAATTCTTAGGAGGAGAGCCCCCCTCTAAGAGGCCGTCTTGCCATAAGTATTTTGAGATGTGTCGGCATTCGTGTGGTAAAGGGTTTGACTGGGAAAGGCCATTTCCAAACCGGCTTTACTGAACTCCTTGAGTACCTTCAAATTCAACTCTGTTTTTACTTCAGGAATTGTAGAACTTTTTTCTATGTAGTAGATCAAATAAATATTAAGTGAAAAATCACCAAAGCCATCGAAGGCCACAATGCAGTGATTTAATACTCCACTTTGTTGAGCGGCAATGTCTTTAAGAAGCTGTAGGGCCTGCTCGATTTGATGTGCTGACATATCGTATGTTAGGCCAATATCAAGCTTTATTTTTCTGGACTCTTCTGAAGATACATTTTCTACGGCCTGATCTGTAAACTTTGAGTTTGGAAGAGTAACAACCCTTCCTTCAAGAGTTTTTAATCGAGTACTTCTTGTCCCGATTTCAATAATTGTTCCATCAAAGCCTTCAACCTTGACTCGATCATTGATTTTAAAAGGTTGATCAATAAAAATAGTCAATCCACCAAATAGATTTTGAACGGTGTCTTGTGCTGCTAGAGCGAAAGCCAGACCTCCAATTCCAAGTCCAGCGAGTACAGCCCCGACGTCATAGCCGGCATTATTGACTCCAATAATAAATGCCATGGTCCAAATAATAAAACTGACACCACGGCGAACAATGGGCAGTAGTTGGTCATCCATTTGATTTTCAGTTTTATCCACAAAAGGAACGATGACTTCTTGAAACAACGATGAAACTGCTCGATTAAGGGTCCAGGCAATACAGAACACATAGGTAAAGTAAAATCCATTGGCAACAGTCGTTTGAATGGCTTCTGGCAGATGCAGTAGGCTAATAGCATAAGAAGCACCAAAGAATCCAATAAGTAATCCTACAGGTTCTTCAATAGAGTCGAATATTGCATCGTCCAGGTTGGATTTTGTTCGTGACGTAATTTTTTGTCCAAAAAACTGAATCAATCGGTAGATAAGTTTGGATAACAGAATTGAGGCGAGTAGAAGTGATAAAGACAAAAGCCACGTTCCAATACTGTTACCGTAATACATTTTTGAAAACAAATCTGTGAAAGAATGAGGCATTGGACTCTCCTTAGGCGATGCAGTGTTATCGACCTGTTTGGGAAAATCCTAAACCTGCTGAAGAGAGTCTATACAATAGGTTAGGTTGTAACATAAAGTTTGAAACTCAAACTCCGAAGGAAGCGCCACACCCACAGGTCTTTGTGGCATTTGGGTTCACAAAGACAAACCCCTGTCCGTTGAGCCCTCCTTCAAAATCCAAGGTCATGCCCAGGAGATAGAGAAGAGATTGGGAGTCCACAATCACTTTGGTCTGGTGACTTTCAAAAATTTTGTCACCTTCCTTGGCTTCTGTATCAAAGTCCATTTTATAGGACCAACCAGAGCAGCCCCCTTTTTTTACAAGAACACGTAGCATCGCCTTTGCTGGGTTCAACCCCTCTTCACCAATCAGGTGGGCGATTTGCTGAGATGCTTTTTCCGTGACTTGAATCATAACGCTCCTTTAAGAACTTCTACTATTATATCATATTTGGGGAAGTCTCAATAAATAGCTGAAATTTTAGAGTTTTTCTGTACCATTGCAATGATTTTATCAGCAGCTGTTTGAATATTCTCTGCTGTGGTCATGCGCCCTAGCCCTATTCGAATGGTGGCTCGAGCCAAAGACTCCGGTCGTCCTAGGGCCGTGATCACGTGAGAGGGCTTTCCACTGGCTGATGTACAGGCGGACCCACTGCTGAGGGCCAGTCCACTCAAACCCAGGGTAAAAACATCTGCAGACAGGCCTTCAAACGAAAAACTGGCATTATTGGGAAGTCGCTCCTTGGGATGGCCATTGAGTAAGGTGCCGGGACACTCTTCAAGCACCTTTTCAATCAATTGATCTCGCAATTGTACTAGTCTTTTGGATTCTTCGGGCATTTTTTCATGAGCAATCTGGCAGGCTTCAGCCAATCCCACAATTCCAGGAACATTCAGGGTTCCAGGACGGAGGCCAGCTTCTTGTTCTCCACCACAAATCAGGTTTTTTAACTGAATGCATGGATTTTTTTTTCGCAAAAATAAAGCGCCAATCCCTTTGGGGCCATAAATTTTATGACCTGATATGGATAGCAGGTCCACGGGCAGGTGTTTTAGATCCAGTGGAATTTTTCCCACAGCCTGAGCGGCATCGGTATGAAAAAGTATATCTTTGCTTTTGAGTTGTTCGGCTATCTCTGCGATAGGATGAAGAGTTCCGATTTCATTATTGGCCATCATTAGTGAGACCAAGCGGGTGTGTGGCCTGAGGGCTTTTTCAACCTGGTGGGGAGTGATCTGACCTTTTTCATTCACGGGAAGAACTGTTACTTCTGCCCCCAGTTCTTCAGCCATTTCAAACACTTCTAGGACGGCTTTATGTTCTGTGTTGGCGGTGATAATGTGAGTTCTTTGAGGAAGGAACTGACGAACAGTTCCAATGATGGCCATATTGTTGCTTTCTGTGGCTCCGCTGGTCCAGATAATCTCAGAAGGATGGCAGTTTAAGACTTTGGCCAGCTGTTCCCGGGCTCTTTTCACGGCCCTGTTCGCGGCCCATCCGTAGGGATGGGAGGAGCTAGAGGCATTTCCAAACTCTTCGACAAAGTAGGGTTTCATGGCCTCAAAAACAAGAGGGTCCATAGGAGTCGTAGCGTTATAGTCTAGGTAGATGGGCTTTTCCATGGGTTCTTAATCTAGTCGGCCATTGGGGTCAGGGCAAGGCGAACCTGAAACCAACTCAAATTTACATCGACTTCAGGTTGAGATACTCTGAGGTTGAGCAGGGGAGGATTTATTTTTGAGCCTTATTCGATCATTTTTTGTGCAATCTGACCGGTGTCCCTTAGAGTCTGTTGCCTGGGTGCAAAAAACCTCAAAAATTGTGGGTGACAATGGAGAGGTGACCTTTAGTCAGGAGCAGGTGGAAGCTCCAGAGTTCTGGAGCCAAACGGCCGTCGATGTAGCAGTAAGTAAATACTTGAGAAAAGCCGGTGTTCCCCAAATGGATGGTAGCAAAGGGGCAGAAACCTCCGTGAAGGCATTGATACAGCGAGTGGTTGGTCGAATCGTTGAAGTCGGCATTCACGAAGAGTATTTTGAAAGCCTAGAGGAAGCTGAAGTATTTTCCCGGGAGCTAAAGTATATTTTGGTGCATCAATTGGGGGCGTTTAACTCTCCGGTTTGGTTTAACTGTGGTCTATTTCAAAGTTACGGTATCAGGGGCTCAGGAGCTGCGTATCGTTGGAGTTCTTTAGAAAACAAAGCCATCAAAACAGAGAGTGCCTATGAGTATCCGCAGACTTCTGCGTGTTTTATTCAAAGTGTGGATGACCAATTAGAGAGTATTTTTGAATTGGTAAAAAAAGAAGCTCGGATTTTTAAATATGGATCAGGAACCGGAACCAACTTTTCAAAGATTCGCGGATACCAGGAGCCATTGGACGGAGGGGGATACTCTTCGGGTTTGATGGCTTTTCTGGAGGTCTTTGATCGAGGTGCCGGTGCTACCAAATCTGGTGGTGTCACTCGTCGAGCCGCTAAAATGGTGTGTCTGGACGCAGATCATCCTGAGATCAAAGACTTTGTACAGTGGAAAGTGCGTGAAGAAAAAAAAGCTCGCACTTTGATGGCTTCAGGGATGGGGTCTCATTTTGAAGAGGAGTCCTATAGGTCTGTTTCTGGGCAAAACTCCAATAATTCGGTTCGCCTGACGGATGAGTTTTTTCAACGTTTACAAAATAATGAAAATTGGAAAACCAAAGCCCGCACAGATGGATCAGTGATTGACGAGTTTCCTGCCAGTGAACTTTGGGATCTGATTGTGAAATGTGCCTGGGAGTGTGCAGATCCGGGTGTGCAGTTTGATACCACCATTCAAAACTGGAATACTTGTAAAAGCAGTGGGCGGATCAATGCTAGTAACCCCTGTTCGGAGTATATGTTCCTGGATGAAACGGCCTGTAACCTGGCATCGATCAACCTTGTGAAATTCTTAGAGGCCTCAGGGACAATGAATTGGGAGTCCTTTCATCATACGACTCGTATGTTGTTTATTGCCCAAGATATTCTTGTGTCAGCATCAAGTTATCCCACTTCAGATATTTGTGAAAAGGTCCACCGATATCGACCCCTGGGTTTGGGCTACACGAATCTTGGATCATTTTTGATGCGTAAGGGCCTGGTTTATGGAAGCCTTCCAGCCTGTGAATGGACGGCATTGATCACTGCAGAAATGCAATTGACTGCACAAAACACCAGCCGTCAATTGGCTTCTCGATTGGCTCCATTTCCGGAGTTTGAACGGAATAAAAAAAGTATCCAAGGAGTTTTTGTTCAACATGTTTTGGCGTTAAAACCTTTCTTAAAATCAGACTC